>JAFZXA010000008.1 GCA_017617115.1 Treponema sp. | reverse complement strand
GGATGGAACTGTTGAGGTCGCTGGAAGCGACCCGACGTCCCGAACCTTAAAATAGCAAATCCGTTAAAAACAAAGCGCGCCAGCGGTTTGTTTAGGATTTACCGTTTCGAACAACGCGCTACCAACTGCGCTATTGCCCGTTTTAGAAAAAAAAAGCTCCCCAAAACGGGAAGCTTTAGCGCGAGCGGCGGGGCTCGAACCCGCGATCTCCGGCGTGACAGGCCAGCGCGATAACCAGCTTCGCTACGCCCGCGTGATGTATTACATATTATAAAAAAAAGCAGTTTGTGTCAAGACTCTTGGATAAAATACTGAGGGTATTTCTGCTTGATTTCATCGGCCTGCATGTGGTGGCGTGAAAGGTGCTTGTCTAACGCTTCTCTTGCAGCCTTTGAATCTTTATTTTTAATGGCAGCCAGAATTTCTTTGTGTTCATTAATGATGCGTTCTGGATTAAAAGAGTGCAGGTGAAGCTCGCGGATTCTGTCATAATGAATGCTCATAAGCCTTATCATATAGTGGCACTGCATCTTGTTTGTTATTTTATACATCATTTCATGGAATGCGTTATCTAATTCCATTATTTTATCAAGGTTATTTTTTTCATGATAAAACTGCTGCAGCGTTACGTTTTCTTCGAGTTCCTGAATATCCTTTTCGGTTGCTCGTGTACTTGCCATCTCGGTAATTGCACCTTCGATTGTTGTGCGTGCAAAAACTGCTTCCTCTACTAAATCCATATCAATAAGGCTTACATGACTTCCTCTCTGAGGCAGAATTTCAATTATTTTTGTAGAAGAAAGCTCCTGCATTGCTTCGTGAACAGGTGTTCGTGAAAGGTTTAATTGATTTGCTATATCCTGTTCGCTGATCATACTTCCGGGAGCAAGTTCAAGATTTACAATGTTTTCTCTTATTACACGAAGTGCATATTCTCTGTTTGTTTCTTTTCCAAGTTTTTCTGTGTTTTTCATATATACCTCAATATTAGAGTTAAATTTTTATATGGTCAATCAGATAATTGCCTTAATTTTTTCATTTTTTAAATTTTTTCCTTGACAATTCGGGATTATGCTTTATCATACTAATAGAACAAGTGTACTAGTATGCAAGTAGGTAACTTGTATAAATTGTACCACACTTTTGAAAAAAACAGGCAAAAAAATGTTTAAGAAAAAAGAAAAAACTGTTTCAACGGAACTGGCTTCTCCTGCAAAGTCTCAAAGTTTTAAAAAGTATATGCGTAAATACTGGCAGCTTTATGCTTTGCTTTTTATTCCGATTCTCTACTATATAGTTATCCGTTATATTCCAATGGCTGGAAATATCATTGCTTTTCGTCGTTACCGTGCAGGTGGTAGTCTTTTTGGCGATAAATGGAGTGGTTTTAAATATTTTAAACAGTTTATTGGTGATAAAACCTTCTGGCGTGCTTTCAGAAACACTCTTGTTTTGAACATATCATATCTTTTGGTTCGATTCCCTCTTACTTTGATTTTTGCTCTTCTTTTGAATGAAATCAAAGCTTTGTGGTGGAAAAAGTTTGTACAGACTGTCTCGTATCTTCCACACTTTATTTCTATGGTAATAGTAACCGGTATGATTCGAGAGCTTGTTTCTACAAGCGGTCCTATTAATCAGTTGATTGCACATTTTGGCGGCGATAAAATATCATTCATTGCGTTCCCTCAGTATTTTAATGCAATTTTTGTTATTTCTGGTGTATGGCAGGCTTTGGGTTGGGGTACAATTCTTTACCTTGCTGCTATTGCGGGAATAAATCCTTCTTTGTATGAAGCTGCTGAAGTTGACGGTGCAAATCATTTTCAAAGAGTCTGGCATGTAACAATTCCGTGCATTATGCCAACTATTACTACGCTCCTTATTCTTGATATAGGTGGTCTTGTAGGTTCAGGTGGTGCTTTTGAAAAGGTTTTCCTCTTGTACAATCCGATGACCTACGAGACTGCTGATATCATTTCTACATTTGTATTCCGAATGGGTCTTACCTCTGGTAACTACAGTTATGCTACCGCGGTAGGTTTATTTGAAGCCCTGTTGAATCTTACTTTGCTTACTATTGCAAATAAGGTTTCTAAGAAAGTTTCAGGTTCAGGCTTGTGGTAAGGGAGGAATAAAATGGCAGAAAAAACTGGTGTAAAAGTAAAAGGATCAACAGGATATATTGTTTTTAAGTGTTTCAACACAGTTATTATGATTCTGGTTTGTGCGATTACCTTGTATCCGTTTTTGTACCTGGTGGCTCAGTCGTTTTCTTCTGAAGAAGCCATTACTTTGGGAAAAGTAAATATTGTTCCTATTGGTTTTAATATTGAAACTTATAAATCGGTGTTTGCAAAAGGCGAGTTTATGCATTCCTACAAGAACACTGTAATTTATTCCGTTTTAGGAACAATCCTTTCGCTTACTTTAAGCTGCTGTATGGCTTATCCGCTTTCTAAGAAAGAGCTTAAGGGTTATAAGTTTTTGACTAAGTTTGTAATTTTTACAATGTATTTTGGTGGTGGTTTGATTCCAAACTATGTTCTTATGATGAAGCTCCATCTTATAAACAAGGTTGCAGGCTTTATTATGCCGTCGCTTCTTAGTACTTACTACATTATTTTGATGAAATCGTTCTTTGCAGAAACTCCGCATGAACTTGAAGAAGCAGGTGAACTTGATGGTCTTAGTCCTATAGGCATTTTTGTTAGGATTGTTCTTCCGCTTTCTATGCCTATTATTGCAACTATGATTCTGTTCAATGCTGTTGGTTACTGGAACAACTGGTACAATGCCTTCCTTTATCTTGATAAAAAGGAAATGTGGCCGGTTGCTTATTATCTTAAGACTGTTATTTCGGGAGCATCTACTTCTGCAGACCCTGGTGAAGCAACTGCAGAAAAAATGCAGATTTCCGCAAATATCAAGTCATGTTCTATGGTGCTTATGGCAATACCGATTATCTGTGTTTACCCGTTCATCTCGAAGTACTACGTAGAGGGTATGATGCTCGGTGGAGTCAAAGAGTAATAAATTAGTCAACAAAAAGTTTTTATCAAAAGGAGGATAAAACTATGAAAAAAATTATTGCTGCTGTTTTGGCAATGATTTGTGCAACTGCACTTTTTGCATGGCCTTGGTCAAAAAAATCTTCTAAGGCTGCAGAGGCTTCCGGATACACATACGGAGAGGAAAAAACATTCCATTCCGACAAACCGGTTACTTATTCAATTTCTTTCAGTGATGCTTCATGGTACCCAATGCTGGATACATGGAAGACAGAAGGTGTTTTCAAGGATATTGAAAATCTTACAAATGTTCATCTTGACATCACATCTTACGACAGTGGTGACTACCCACAGAAGGTAAACCTTGCAATTAACGCTGGTTCTGCTACATACATCATTCCAAAAGTATATAGCGAAGAGCAGTACATTGCAGGAGGTGGTATTGTTGCTGTTTCTGATTATGTTCAGTATATGCCAAACTTCAGCGCATTCGTAAAGAACTACAACATGGATCCAGACTTGGATACAATCCGCCAGAAGGATGGAAAATTCTATCGTCTTCCTGGTATGCATCAGGCAGCTTTGCAGGACTACACAATTATGGTTCGTGATGATATTTTCACAGCTGCTGGTTATGATATCCGTGAACTTGAAAAGAACTGGACTTGGGAACAGCTTCATGACATTCTTCTTAATGTAAAGAAATACATGGTTTCTAAAGGTATGTGTTCTGCAAATGACTACATCTGGTCTGACCTTTGGTGTGGTGCTTCTGGAAAGGGCATGGGTGGTAACCTTCTTAAATTGATGGGTGCTTCTTACAATGTAATTTCTGGATGGGCTATGGAAGGTTCAAACGGTGGTATTAAGTTTGATGCAAAGAAGAAAGAATTCTATTCATCTTCAATCAGCGAAGACTACAAGAAATTCATTACTGTATTGAACAGCTTTGTAAAAGACGGAATTCTTGATCCAGAAACTTTCACACAGGAAGATGAAACTGCTCATAACAAGTTCTACAGCGGCAAGACTGTAATTATGTCTACAAACCGCTCTCAGATGGCTAATGATATTGCCGGTGTACAGAAGATTCTTGGCGACAGTGCTAAGTGCTATGTAACTGCTTATCCATCTGGAACAAACAAGAACCTTGCAGAAACTTCACGTCTTGAATGTGGTGTTTGTATTTCACAGAAAGCTC
>JAFZXA010000070.1 GCA_017617115.1 Treponema sp. | reverse complement strand
TATTGCGGGTGGGCATCTCCTGCAATGCGCGAGATGCATGGAATTTTCAGACAGCAACTGGCTTTGCTTTGTTATGATGAAGCAAAATCTGTAGAAGAACTTTCTGAGGCACTTCAGACTCCGCGTGAATATATTCAGGATGCGGTGGATTGCTTTTGTAACGCAAAGATGATGAAGAAGCTTGACGGAAAATATCTTACAATTTTCCCGATGCTTCATCTGAAGAAAAATTACGAGGTCGGAGCTTTGGGTTATAAGATTTCTGAAGAGCACGAGATTCCAAAGAAAATCAACAATCTTCTTTTTTCTTTGAAGGATAAAATTGCAGCCCTGGATTTTTATGGAAATGATTTTGATATTTCATACCTGAATTGGTTTTTGTATACTGTAACCGACAACTGTATGATTTCAGAATTCCGTTCGTATTATTCAGATAAAACGGATGAAGTTATTATGAGTAGTACTGACTGGCGGACCCAGAATTATGATTTTTCACTTTGTGCTTCATATAATTATGCGGATGAAAAAATCGAAGATGATCATCTGGAAAGACGTCTGACTCAGACATCAACTTATTATAATCATTATGGAGAAGTTCGATACAACAATGTTTTTGATTACAGCCCTTTTCCCTGCAGCTTTGAAGAAATCGCAATTGGAATGGGTCCATCAGAGATGGGAAGAAATAATTATCTGACGCGTGAAAATATTGATTTTTATCTTAAGCTTACAAAAGGTGACAAGCTCGAGTTTAGCGAAACTGAAAAGAATTGGCTTGAAGATTTTGAAAAGCATGGTGTTGTTGTAAAAACTGCTGATGGTTACAGGCCGATGATTCCAGTTTTCACAGAAGAAGTTTTTGCAGAACTTGAGAAAATCATAACAAGGGCTGTAATTCCAATTGTAAAAGAAATTGCAGAAGCAGCTGATAAAACAATGGAAGAGATTCTGCTTCCTGAGATGCATGGTGTAAAAGAAAGAATTGATCAGTTATATGTTTTCTGGCTCTGTAGTTTTTTGAGTCCACGACAGGAACTTTACTGGTATGGAATGAATGTTAAAGGTCTTAAGATTCCTGAGCATTATGAGCGTTCTGCGGCAGCGCTATATATTGTACGATAAGACTCTACAAGCCTCTCAAATGTCCATGCGGCATTCGCGGGGCTTGTGCTTGGAAGACATTTGGTTGTCAGGTTGAATTGGGTTTCGTATTTTTCTGCACAGAACTTGCTCCATAAATTGTAAGAAGTTTTTCCTGTGCAGAAAACTTTTGTGATTTTTGAGTTGCTAAGGATTTTTGTAAAATCATTTGGAAGTGCGTTTTTTATGCTTGCGTCACTGGCACCGTTTATATCGCAGGAAGAAAGTACATCCCAAAGCGCAATTTTATTGCGAAGAAGAAAATCACGGCGTTCCTGAATTACCTGAGGCTTGAATTCGGGATTTTTTGCGTCACTGTTTGTGAACTTCAGCTCTTCTCCAAATACAGCTGGCACCACTTTCCAGAATCGGTTTTGAGGATGCATGTAGAAAAATCCAGCGTTGCGGCTTGCGGGGGAGGGTATCGTTCCTAAAATCAAAATGCGGCTTTCGCTGTTCCAGACTGGCGGGATTTCATGGGTTATGGTGTTTGAAATCATAATTTTATAACTCCATTTGATTCTTTCGTGCGTTCTGCGACAAGCTTCATGTTTGTAATTTTATCAAGGAAGGACTGATCGTGACTGACTACCAGCATGGCACAGTTCAGGGAGGCAAGTGCATTTTCCAGGGCAAGGACGCTTGTGATATCCATGTGATTTGTTGGTTCATCCATAATCAGAAGAGACAGAGGTTTTTGGATGGCAAGTGCTATCATAAGCTTGCGGTGTTCTCCGGGGCTTAGCTGCTGTTGATTAATGTTCTCCGGTTCACTTTCAAGCCGGAAAAGCGTCGAAAGAACTTCTCCGCGTTCTGCTTCGTCCAGCTTGTAAAAATCATCAAGAATAGAAAGTTTTTGCTCTTCGCTTATTTCCTGTGGCAGATATAGCATTTCTTTTGTGCGGCCAGACATTTCCAAGAGTTCAATCACGTGGTGGACAAAAAGGGTTTTTCCAGCGCCATTTTGTCCTGTCAGAGCAATTTTTGTTTCGCGTGTGATTTCGATGTGTGGAACCGACAAACTGTAGTTTCCCGCTTGAATTGTAGTTTCGTCAATTATGATTGGTTTTGCATAATCAGTTTTTTCAACCGAAAAACCTTCCTTGCGGCGAAGTGATTTTTTAATACTGTCACGCGCAGCTTCGGTCTGACGGATTTGTGTTTCCAGTCGTGCTTTGGCATCTCCTGTTGTGCGGTCTTTTCCGCTTATGCGCGCAACATCCATTTTTAATTTTGCATCGTGGTCGTGAGAATCAATTGTCTTTTTTGAAAGACGTGCCTTTGACTTTTGATTTTCAGCTTCGAGTTTAGCACTGCGCTGTTTTTCAGATGCCGCCTTTGAATTGAGTCGTTCCCAGTCTCCGCGCGACTGTTCCATCCCGCTTTGACGAAGTTCAAGTGCTTTTGAAAGTCCGCAAGGATAAGAATCATAAGCAATGCAATCGCGGCCACCAGCAAAAGCGTGAGACTCATTATAAAGATAAATTGTTCTGGTACAAAGTGAATCTGCAAAACCTCGGTCGTGACTTACCATAATTCCTGTTCCGTGAAAATCAGAAAGGGCTGAAGAAATCATAGAGGTTGTTGCCGCATCCAGATGATTTGTTGGTTCATCAAGAAGAAGAATCTGTGGTTGTTCGGCAAGGGCACACGCAATTTGAATCCGCTTTTTTTCACCGCCGGAAAGTGTTTCGTAACGTTCCAGCATTTCTTCGGTAACACAAAGTCGCGAGAAAAATCGACGGACATCATTATCATCAGACCAGAAAGCGGTATAAAGATTTTCTGGAATCTCCGCGGTTTCCTGAGGACAGTAGATTACCTCGTTGGTGATACCACTTCCACCACACGAAATCTTTCCGCCATCGGGTTCAATCATACCAGCAATCAGTTTAAGCAGCGTGCTTTTTCCACAACCATTGCTACCCGCAATACAAGTCCAGCCGTCATTCAGCTGTAGCGAAAAATCTTCAAAAAGAGTTGTACTTGAAGAAGGATAAGAAAAATTAAGATTAGATATTAGAATTGACATAAGGCCTCCTGATTAAAAAACTACAATTGATTTCCAGAATGAAATCTCGTACGAGAAAAAAATGTGGAAATCTGAAGTGTAGTTACATTGGCGATATGTCTCCTGAGTAAGGCTGTCTGACAGGCAACCATTGAATAAAGCTATTTTATAACAGCATAAAATGCTGTGTCAATCAGTTGTTTCTTTGACTCGTTGCCATTACAATTAAAATATACTGTGCCGCAAGGAGAATAATCTATGGAAATTCGTGAATTGAATGAAAGCGATTTGGAATCTCTTATAAAGCTGTACGAGCAGCTTGATGGTAAGAACGGTGATTTTAATGTAGAGGACGCCCGCGCAATCTGGAAAAATGAAATTGAAGGAAATCCAAATATAAAATATTTTGGTGCAGTAGAAGATTCCGCTAAAGGACAAAAGGTTGTATCTACTTGTTTTGTTGCGATAATTCCAAACCTTACAAGATTTGGAGGTGCAATCTGCTTTGTTGAAAATGTTGTTACCGATAAGAATTACAGAAAGCAGGGATTGGGAAAAAAAGTTATGGAAAAAGCAATTGAGTTTGCACGTGAGAAAAACTGCTATAAAGTAATTCTGGAAAGCGGAGCCTGGCGAACAGAGGCACATCAGTTTTACAGGAATCTTGGCTTTGATGACACCGCAAAAAAATCGTTCTTATTAAAGCTCAAGGATTATTAG
>JAFZXA010000069.1 GCA_017617115.1 Treponema sp. | reverse complement strand
AGCTGAGTCATGTAGTGCCACCATTCATTCTGAATATTTCTTTTGAATTCTACACCGAGCGGACCATAGTCCCATGCACCTGCCTGGCCTCCGTAGATTTCTGAAGCCTGATAAACAAATCCTCGTCTCTTACACAAGCTGATGATTTTGTCCAGGGTACATGCGTGTGTGTCTTTTTCGTTATTTGCCATTTTTATCTCCTTACGACTCTGGCGTGGGCCGTTTTGTGATTTTTTCGCCAGGGCAATTCACAAGGAACGTGCCGCCCGGGCATTTTTAGTTGTATTTGTTGAGATTAACATAAATTTAATTTGTTTGCAATTCTACCGTCTGAACAAAATGCTCACCCCAGTAATCACAAAGCATCTGGCGGGCGGCGGGCTGGAGTTCGGGGATTACGGTTTCTTTCATTTGCTTGAGGTTGTTTGCAAGGTAGGCAGCGGTTTTTCGGCGGATGTAGTCAACTTCTTCTTCTGTGATTTGAGTTTTTGGCTGGTTTGACTTGAGCCATTGTGATATTACTGTAAAAACGCTTGCTGTAGAGCAGACCATTTCCCATTTATGAAGAGAGTCAATTTTACGTGCAGAACTTACACCGCTTGTTATACGATAGCGATAAACATTCTTGTCAATTCCAATATAAGACTTTGCAGCCTGCATTACAAAAAATGAAATAAGATAATCTTCGGCAAAATTGCATTCTGAATATGGGATATTTTCAAAAGCCTTTACAATCAGCTGTCGTTTTATAAGCTTAGACCAAAGCACTCCGGGCAAATTTCCACTTGTTACCCATTCGTGAAAAATCTGATGTTCGGTAAGCTCACCAATTGTAATCTTGTCATAACGATTTTGTGCAGACGGAATAAAGTTCCCTTTTTCATCAAAGGTGCCCGAAGTAGATTTTCCCTGGATGATGTCTGCGTGATCACTAGACAAAGCGGGGTCCCTGAGGCTCTCGAAGGGCCCTGTCAATAAATTCAACGCCCCACTCTCCAGCTCATCATCACTGTCAACAAAACAAATATATTCACCGTGCGCTTCATAACATAATGTTCGGCGAACTTCAAGAATGCCACGATTTTCTCTGTGTTCAACAAAATGGATTTTTAATTTTGAAAGCTTATTCTGTTTGCGAAAGGCATTACATTCTTTTTGAGCCAGCCGAACTATTTTTTTTGCACTTCTTCCCTGCCCGTCTTTTCCACGGCTTGAGTCACTTACAACAACAATTTCAAAGTCCGCAAAACTTTGAGTAATAACCGAGCGCAGACATTGAAGAAGAAACGGCTCGGTGTTGTAAACTGGAATACAGACGGAGATTAGAGGCATTAGTCTTCAGCGAGAGGGATACCAAAATATTGAGTAGCAGAAATGCCTGGCATCGTTTTCCAAATAAAATCACCATTATCATCTTTTTCTCTATAATAATACGTATCAGTTAATTTACCTGTCATAATACTAATTGAAGAAAAAATTGGATAATGTGCTTCATCAGCAAATGTTACAGTTGCTTTAGTTTCAGATTCATAAGCGAATTTCTCCAAATCTATAGTAACTATACGATTAACATTTTTATAACTAAAACCATAACCGTCTGAATAAAATGCTATCCCATCGTCGGCAATAACAAGTTTTTTAGGTTTTATAGCAACTATTTTTTGTGGTCCATAAAATTGGTTTGGTAATGATGGAACATAACATTCAGGAAAATTTAAACTAGCACTATAATAAGTCCTATCAACAGCAACAAAATTCTGCGGTTTATAATCCTCTGCTATACAGAAATTTGAATAAGAGAATGGCTTTCCATATGAATAAAATCTTTGATTAGAAATATCCAATGGAGTATTTGTTTCGCCAAGTACCTTTATGTTGCTGGTAGAAATATCATACTTTATTATTGCACCACGACTATTAATTACACATTCTTGTTGTGAATTAATATTTAAATTGTAATATTTTTCATTATCGTAGGTATCTTCAGTTAACTGCGTATAGTCGCGAACCAGAATGTAAACAGCTCCATCTATACAAAACATATCTGTAATATTTATAAGATCTGAACCAAACAAAGTCTCTATTCCTAAATCTACAACTTTATTTGGTGTACTATACCCATCTGTAATTGTATCTGATACTGCAAGGCATAAATGTCCTTCATTCCTAACAATATCATATAAAACACCATTATAAATTGCTGTTTTCACATACATTTCATCATGTGAAACATTATAAGATATCATTAGTTTTTCATTCTCATCATAATCATCTTCAGACCAACTATTAATCATTGATGTACAATCATAAAGATATATTACCATCTGCATAGGACCATATAAATACATTTTTTTAGTGGCAGAATCATAGGTTATATCTGAATAGACACTACTACTAATAATATGTAAAGGTTCTGTTTTATTACTACAAATAATCTCAAAATAATTTGAACTAGAGTTTAATACATACAAGTTTCCATCTATATCAAAACAAGAGGCACTTGAAGAGGATGTTATTGCATTTTCTTTATTATCAATATTAAAAGAAACTAATCTATTTTCACCTACATTATATGTCACCACCGGTGTATCCAAAACATTCAGTTTTTTAACTGTAATTGCTGCGTCAAACTGTTTGCCTTTTTCCGGGATGATGTTCTGCGATTTACCGAAGAGTTTTGGTTTTAAAGAATCATTCTGGTTTTTATACATGCTGGCAACAAGCATGATTTCTTTGCCTTTGGCGCCTGGGGCATCTTCATTTACGGGAATTGCCATTGTACCAGACACTGTCAGTTTTTTGTTTGATTTATCAAGACTGATTGTTAATTTTTCGTCGTGGCCGTTACAATAAAACTGTGAAGAATCAGAAAAAGGATTTGACAGCGCTTCATACAATTTATATTTATCGCTGCCGGCATCTGCAATTGCACGACCTTCATTTGAATCTGCAGGAACTGCACTTATAATAAGATTGTTTACAACATCATCAAGCTCATCACTTGAAACATCAGAAAAAGAAATTGTAAGTGTAAACTGGAAATCGTTCAGATAATTATAAATATTTAACTTAAGGAATGTTAAACCTGCTTTGATTTTTTTTGTCTCTGATTTTCCATACATCACAAGGTTTTCATTTTTAGATCCATTTTCTTCTACAACTTCATAAACCTTTGCAACTGCATAAACTTTTTTTCCAACAGGAATTTTGTCAAATCGAATTGAAAGATTTTTATCGGCATTTGTAAGAGTTGTTGATTTTGAAACCTCGTATTTATTTCCAATAATCGAAATATCCATACGATAAGTACAATATGCAATTCGTGTTGAATCTATTGAGCGTGATGAATTAATTTGATTCAATAAAGCATCTACAGGAACATCAAACGAAACAGAACCATTGTCGCTTTCTTTTTGCAAAAGTCCCGAGCATGAAAAAAGTGCTAAAGAGAATAAGCAGACAAAAAGAACAGAACCGATGCGTTTTACAAAAATCAAAAACTTTTTCATAATCATCACTCCTTAAATAATGCTTTATTTTAACAGTAATATAGTTAGAAATCAATAATAGATTGAAATCTCTCTTCAGGGCATTTTTCAAAAAAATCATTCAGGCGGTTTTCAAGGTCGGGAATGTCGTGGGCATTTATAAACTGAGTCTGGGCATAGTGACTGAACATAAAATTCTGCGCGTAGTATGTAAAAAAGCGCTGCAACCGGGTTTTCCAGAATTCAGGCGGCTGATAGAGCTGGATGTTTTTGATGTATTCCAGGGCGAGCTGGAGCATATCTATTGTTGTTATATTTGCAAGTTTTCGAAGAAAACTTGTTGAGTTCGCGGAGCGAACGACTCCCTGAGGCTCTCGAAGGGCCGCTTCACCAACCAGCTCTCTAAATATCCACGGCTTTTGCACCGCTGCTCTTGAAATCATCACTCCTTCAACATCCGGACAGGCAGCAACTGCATTTTCAAAACTTGGTTTGTCTTTTACATTTCCGTTCAAATAAACACTCACGCGACCTTTATAACGTTCGGCAAGCTGCTGGCAATATTCATATCTTGGCGGTCGCACAAGTTTTTCCTTTTTGGTCCTAGGGTGCAATGTGAGCAACTCAACTCCCTCCCCTACAAGCATATCAGTAAAAGAAAAAAATCCGTCATCGGTAAAATTATCATCACCAAGTCTGAGTTTTACGCTAAGACGCTTACCTTGAGGAACAACCGCACGCACACCTCTGACCATCTGTCTTGTTTCTTCAATATCCTTAAGCATCCAGGAAATACCCGCACCATACTTATAAATATCAGGAGCAGAACAACCCATATTCAAATCAAGACCAATTCCGGGAAGCTCCACAAGACGACGCGCTGCCTCAACCATATGACCTTCATCATGTCCGGTAAGCTGCCACACAATTTTTTGGGGGACAGGAGCGGGATTTATATAATAACTTTCAAACTGTCCGCCGGTAAGAAGCGTTCCTGCATTAATCATCTCGGTAAAATATTCATCGCAGCCGCCAAACTGCTCTAGCAGAATACGAAATACCGGATGAGAAATTGTTGCCATTGGACCGCAGATTAAACGCATAAGAGAAAACCCCTATGATTTTCTTGTAAAAAAGTTTTGTGTAGTATATACTGTGCTTATGAAAAGAACACTTCAATATATATCATTTATTTTATCATTCTTTTTTCTTACGGTAAATGTATACGCTCAATTTTCGGAGCTCGATAATTATGTAACCCGAACCTGGACTTCTAACGATGGTCTTCCTAGCAATACGCTTTCGGATGTAATTCAGTCGCCTGATGGTTTTATGTACTTTGGAAGCTACGAGGCACTGGTTCGTTTTGACGGCTATGAATTTGAAACTATAAACAAATATTCAAACAAAGACTATTCTTTTATTTCTGCACGCTCAATTTTCCAGGATTCACAGGGAAACATCTGGGTAGGTTCTAACGATGAAGGTGCCCAGAAAATCGGCAAAGACAGTACAAACTCTTATTCTATAGATAACGGACTTCCTAATAATTCCATTCGTGCTTTTGCCGAAGATAAATCGCACAATATCTGGATTGGAACTGCAAGCGGTATAGTTTATGTAACGCCTGGCAACATGATTGTATCTCCAAAAATCAACGGTGGACAGGAGCAGGATTTTGTTCTTGTTTCGCAGCTTTATAGAGATACTGCCGACAAAATCTGGATGGTTACTTCTGCAAACCATGGATTATACTATTATGCAGACGGAGCTTTTGAGCGCTTTACACAGCTTGACGAAATTGGAGACTTTACAGTTTCTTGTATTTCGCAGGATCCAAACGGAGACTTTTGGATTGGTCTTAGCGAAAAAGGAATCATCAAATTTTCAAACGGAAAAATTACTCACATAGAATCGGGAACCTTCCTTGATAACACCCCTGTTTATAAAATCTATTTTGATAAATACGGAACAATCTGGTTTGGAACACAAAAAGGAATTGTAATCTGCAACAATGGTACTTACACAACCTACGGCGGATCAAAATCTATTATGAACAGCACCATAAACGGATTATTCGAAGACCGCGAAGGAAACTTGTGGGTAACTACAGACTCCGAAGGTATTGGAAAAATAAGCCCCGGAAAATTCCGCATGACACTTTTGAACACAGGCGTAAATGCAATCTGTGAAGACAAAAACGGCAATGTCTGGGTTGGAACCGACGAAGGACTTCAATGCTACAAAGATGGCGAAACACGCGTTGAAAACGAAGCAACCCAGTTTTGCAGTAATACACGAATCAGACACATTGCACTTGCACAAAACGGTGACCTGCTTGTTAACTGCTACACTGCCCCGGCCCAGGTAAGAGTAACAAAAAATGGTATTGTAAACTGGACAATTGATGATGGCATTGCAGGCAATAAAACCCGAGTTTCACTGGAAGCAACAAACGGCGATCTTTATGTAGGAACAACTACCGGGCTTTCGGTAATTTTCAAAAACGGAACAATCAAAAACTTTACTTCCGCCGACGGCTTTGTAAACGAATATATAATGTGTCTTCACGAAGACTCTGAAGGTAATATCTGGGTAGGAACAGACGGAGACGGAGTTTATATTCTTAAAGACAATAAGCTGGTTCAAAAGTATTCTGGTTCTACAGGACTTGCGGGTAACGTAGTTTTTAAAATCACAAACGACAAGGATGGAGCCTTCTGGATTTGCACGGGTACAGGTATAAGTCTTTTACGCACAGATATAAAAAACAACTTTGCCGATACAACCATCTTTAATTTTAACTCTGAAAACGGACTTTTGTCTGACTCAATTTTCCAGATGATTCCCGATATAAGCGGAACAGTATGGATGGTAAGCAACCGTGGTATTTCTTCTGCCCCTTACTCAAGCTTTTACGAAATAGAAAAAGGAGAACGCACAAGCCTGAACATAAAGTTTTACACTCAGAACGATGGTCTTAAATCAAGCGGTGCAAACTCTACAGCTTTGAGCATGATGGATTCTCATGGACGCGTATGGTTTACAATGACAGACGGTTTTGCACTTTACGATCCTCTTAAGATTCGTAATAAAAACGTGCTGCCGCTTGTTCAGATTCTTAATGTAAAAGTTGATGAAACTGAATACACCAGTTTTGAAGAGCCTATTATTATTCCGGCAGGAACTAAACACGTAGACATTAAGTACACAGGTCTTAGCTTTATTGCAAGCGAACAGAACCGATTCAGCACCATGATGCAGGGCTTTGATACAAAGTTTTCTGACTATACTTCAAACCGTACTGTTTCTTATACAAACCTTAAGCCGGGCAGCTACACCTTCTTTGTAAACATAATAAATGCCGACGAATTTACTTCTCAGGCACCAGCCGTTGTTCACTTTATTCAAAAGCCGTTTATTTACCAGCGCTACAGCTTCTGGATTGCAATTGCTGTTTTTGTAGTTGGCATGACTGCTCTGACTTTCTTTTTAGTAATCCGCATAAACAAAAAGCGTCAGCTCATGCTTGAAACTCAGATTCAAATGGCAACGGTTGAACTTCAAATGGCAAAGGACGATTCCGACAGACTCTTAAAGAGCATACTCCCAACTTCTATTGCAGAACGCATGAAAGGACTTTCAGGGGAACGAACAATTGCCGACCGCTTTGATAATGTAACTGTTCTGTTTTCTGATATTGTTGGCTTTACTAATACAACAAGCAATGAATCGGCTGATAATATTGTTAGTTCGCTCAATGCTTTGATTACCCGCTTTGATAAACGAGCCGCCCACATGGGTGTAGAAAAAATAAAGACAATTGGTGACGCCTACATGGCTGCCTGTGGTGTTCCTGCACCTAATGAAAACCATGCTGAAATTATGCTCAAGTTTGCCATTGGAATGTACAAAGACTTAGCCGAATACAACAAAACTGCAAAGATTAAATTCCAGATAAGAATTGGTTTGAACAGCGGTCCTGTAATTGCAGGTGTAATTGGTGAAAACAAATTCATTTACGATATCTGGGGCGACACCGTAAACGTAGCAAGCCGAATGGAAAGCGCCTGTACCCCAGGCCACGTCCGCTTCACCCAGTCCGTAAAAGATTTAGTTGAAACCCCAACCCGCCACCTGAAATGCCGCATGGAAGAATGCGATGTTAAGGGTAAGGGCCTGATGAAGACGTTTGAGTTGTAGCGGTCCCTGAGGCCCTCGAAGGGTCCCTACTCACTTTCCTCTTCTTCTTTTTTTGCTTCTTTTTTATCTTTTATATCTGCGGCGCCCATGAAAAAGCAGACAATGCCGAATAATGCCGAAAGCACCGGGGCACAGCCTTTAAGGAACGATATTACATCGTCGCCCCAGGCAAGCGGGCCCATTGGCAGGCAGGCAAAAACGGTGAAGGCTATAAAAAGTACGCCTAATATTATGGTTATCATATAATGAACTCCTATTACAAACTAAAACTCTCTGGCAGCAGTTGGCCCAGCGTGAACTCTTTTACTTCACCCTGACCGTTGGTGAGCAGTATCTTAAAATCCTTATTGCAGAACTCTGCAAGCACCTGGCGGCAAACACCACAAGGCGGGCAAAAATCTTTTATGGCAGGCTTTCCAGCTTCGTCTTCAAGGCCGCCAACAATTGCAATTGCTTCAAACTCGCGGCAACCTTCACTAACAGCCTTAAAAACCGCAGTACGTTCTGCACAGTTACTGGGTCCATAAGCCGCATTTTCAATATTACAGCCGGTATAAACCTTGCCATCCTTTCCAAGCAGCGCTGCACCTACGTGAAACTTTGAATATGGGGCATAAGAGCGGGTGGTCATTTCAATGGCCTTTTCTACAAGAAAATCATAATCCATAATCATATTGTACCATATAATTAGAAAAAATCATAAAAAAACTTTTTTCATTTTTTTCCAAAATAATATTGACATAATTGAATATATATTGCATTTTAATGCTAGAAAGAAAGATTACTAAACGACCCAGCAAAATAGCTAAGTTTTTGTAAGAAAGTGCTTTTTGTCGTGCGTATGTGCGGCTTATCATTTTTTTAGATTGAGGTTACTTGAATGAAAGGAAGTCAGGTTACCATTGATCATGTATCCAAAAAATTTGGCGATTTTGTAGCCTTGGATGACATCAACTTTACTATTCAACCAGGAGAATTCTTTTCTCT
>JAFZXA010000068.1 GCA_017617115.1 Treponema sp. | reverse complement strand
GCATTATGTATGCAATGGATACCCTTCATCTTGCAAGCGGCGGTAAGACTAAAAAATGCGCTACCATCGTCGGTGAAGTTTTGGGACACTACCATCCACATGGTGACGCTTCTGTTTACGATGCTTTGGTTCGTCTTGGCCAGGATTTTGCTCAGCGATATACAACTGTAACTCCTCAGGGAAACTTTGGTACAATTGCCGGTGACCCTCCTGCTGCTTACCGATACACCGAAGCAAAAATGTCTCGTATCACCGAAGAGATGACAAGCGACATCAACAAGAACACTGTTGATATGGTCCGCAACTTTGATGATACCTGTGACGAGCCTGCAGTTCTTCCTTCTAAATTTCCATTCCTGCTTTGTAACGGTACAACAGGTATTGCAGTTGGTATGGCAACAAACATGCCTACCCATAACCTGCGCGAAGTTGCCGATGCAATTTGTGCTTACATTGATAACAAAGACATAAGCATTGAAGAGCTTATGCATTATATAAAGGGTCCTGACTTCCCTACCGGCGGAATTATTTATGGTACTGCCGGAATTAAAAAAGCCTACACAACCGGTCGTGGAAAAATTGTTATTCGTTCTAAGTTTACAATCGAAACAGACAAGCATGGCCGCGAATCAATTGTATTTACCGAAGTTCCTTATGGCGTAAACACAACAAACATTATCCGCCGCATAAAGGAGCTTGTTCGCGATAAACAGATTGACGGTGTTACAAATGCCAACGATGAATCTTCTGACCGCTCTGGTATGCGCCTTGTTGTTGATCTTAAAAAAGGCGCCATTACAAAAATTGTTTTGAATCAGCTTTTTTCAAAAACAGATTTGCAGTCAAACTTTGGTGTTATAAATCTTGCGCTTGTTCCGCAGGTTAAGGAAGGAGCTCCTCGTTATGATGAACCAGGAATGCTTACCCTTGCCCCAACCTATCTTAAGCCGGAAGTTCTTACACTTAAACAGCTTATCCAGCACTTTGTAAATCACCGTGACGAAGTTATTACACGACACACAATTTATGATTTAAAAGTTGCTAAGCACCGCATGCACATTCTGGAAGCTTTGATTACTGCAATAAACAACATTGATGAAGTTATTCAGATTATCAAAGGTTCTGAAAATACAGAGGATGCAAAGCTTAAACTCGAAAAGCGCTTTAACTTTGATGACGAACAGGCACAGGCAATTGTTGATATGCAGCTCAAGCGCCTCACTCACCTGCTTATTGAAGATTTGCAGAAAGAAATTAAAGAACTTCAGGCTTTGATTGATTACCTGGAAGGTTTGCTTTCTGACCATAACAAGATTCTTAATTTGATTAAAGATGAAACAAAGAGCCTTGCCGAAAAATATGGGGACGACCGTCGTACCGAAATTGTTCATGACGAAGTTGAAGAAATCAACCTAGAAGATATGATCAAAGACGAAGACATGGTTGTTATGATCAGCCGCATGGGTTATATAAAGCGCGTTCCTGTTACAAAGTATAAGAAACAGGGTCGCGGTGGAACCGGAAGCAACGGTACAAACCTTATTGATGATGACTATGTAAACCAGCTCTTCATTGGATCAACAAAAGAGCATTTGTTATTTATAACTAACATTGGTAAAGCTTACTGGATTAAGATTCACGAAATTCCAGAAAGCGAAAAGGCCAGCCGTGGTGCTCATATTAAAGGCTTGCTCCAGGTTGGACCAGATGAAGAAATTACAACAATTGTTTCACTCAAGCAGTTCTCTGATGATTTGTATCTGTTCATGACAACTGCAAACGGTGTTGTTAAAAAGGTTCGCTCTACAGAATTCCAGAATGCAAAGACCCGCGGAATTATTGGTATAAAACTCAACGACGGAGATAAGCTTATCAGCGCAATTGCAACAGACGGCAAGTCTGAAGTTATGCTTATAAGCCGACGTGGTAAGGCACTTAGAATTACAGAAGATTCTGTTCGCTGCATGGGCCGTGCAAGCTGCGGTATAAAGGGAATGAAGCTTAGCGAAGGCGATGAAATTGCTTCTGCTGTAAAAGTTGAAAAAGATGCAAACATGATTCTTATTACCGAGAAGGGTGTTGGGAAGCGTATTTCATTCGATTTGTATTCAGTTCATGGACGCGGTACTGGCGGTCAGAGAATCTTTGGAAACACCGAAGGCAAAGGTGAAATTATTGGCGCCCTCAATGTAAAAGACAAGGACGAAGTTGTCTGCATGACAAGCCAGGGAAAAGCACTGCGATTTAAAGCAACTGATATTAAAGAGCAGGGCAGTGGAGCTTCCGGCGTAAACGTTGTCCGCGTTACCGAGCCGGATTACATTGTAGGTATTGATAAGGTCCAGGATAAGGATGATGAGTAGGGCCGCTGGCGGGCTTTGATAAATAGCAAACCGTTAAAAAAATTGCGAAAGCAATTTTTAGCTTTACAACATTGAAAACTTATAAAAGAGTCGTTCCGAAAGAACGGCTCTTTTTTTGTATCTATTACGTCATGCTGAACTTGTTTCAGCATCTATATTATTAAGAGATCCCGAAACAAGTTCGGGATGACAAATGGGATATTCACGATGTCGCGTGGTCCCTGAGCCTGTTGAAGGACAAATTATTGACAAACTACCGATAGTAAGTTATAAATATAACTAACGACTGTTAGTTAGAAAAAATTTTAAATTTATGTTGACAAACAAGAAAATATGTTTAATAATGAAACTATAAGAAAAGGGAGAACTATTACAAAATAGTTTAGGGGTTCTAAATATTCATTAGGCAAGAAAACCAGCTGGATTAATTCGGCTGGTTTTTTTTGTTTAAATCAATTTTGTTATCTACCGTTTGTTAGTTATAAAAGTTATGCACATTTTATTCACATTGTGGATAACTTTTGTTTCACGTGAAACAGGAAATTGTTAGATCCTTGCAAGGAGCTGTATCGAGTAGTAATCCAGGGAAAAAACGAATTAGTGTGTTATGTGAATAATGTTGAATGAAAATTGTTTTTTGAGTGTGATTATATATATGTTTTAATATGTGATGTTTTTGGAAAAAGATAAGCTGATTATTAAATATGTTTCACGTGAAACAAAGATTAATAAAAAGCTTTATAAACCCCTGTATTTATAAATTGGTTTCTTTTGGTTGCAAATATATTGTTTGTTTTTGAAGATTGTAGATTGCCGCGCTTCGCTCACAATGACAAATGTATGTTTGTGTTTCACGTGAAACAGGCCCAAAGTTTTCCACAATATGCACATAGTTATCCACAATTTTGTTAAGTACGAACGGTTGTTAGTTTTTAGATTAACGAGCGTTTGTTAGTTTATAAAATAACTATCGTTCGTGATTTAAAGAATAAGAAGGCTTTAAAATAAAAAATGCCAGGAAAAACCTGGCATTTTTAAGATTGGTTAGAGTTTGTATTAAAAAAACTTCATCAAATCTTCAATTGTTTCTCTACGGCGAATTTGCTGCACAGAACCGTCTTTTTTGATGAGAACTTCTGCAGGGCGAGGGCGGGAATTGTAGCTTGAGCACATTGAAAAGCCGTATGCACCTGCATCCAGGATACAAGCCAGATCTCCGTGCTTTGCTGGTGGTAAAATGCGGTCTTTTGCTAAAATATCACCAGATTCGCAGATATTTCCTGTTACTGTCTGTTCAAACATATCAGAACCTGCGTGTGGAATAACTTTTCCGTCGCGGATGATTTCTATATCGTGCCAGCTGTCGTACATGCTTGGACGTACAAGAACGTTCATTCCTACGTCAGTTCCAACAAAAGTTTTACCATTGTTGTGCTTTACAGCATGAACACGTCCTAAAAGAACACTTCCTTCTGCAACACAGAAACGGCCTGGTTCAGACTTAAATAATGGCACTTTGTTAGGAATTCCTGATTTTGTAGGCAGTTTTGTATATGTTTCTACAAAATCTGTAAGAATTGGTTCCAGATGCTTTTTGAAGTTTTCCATCGGGAAATCTTTTTCATCATCAAGCTTGTGATATGGAATGCCATATCCTCCGCCAAAATCTATAAATTCAAGGTTTTCAAACTGATCTGCAATGCGCAAAAGGTTTGTAACAGCATCAAGGTATGGCTGCGGATCCATAAAAAGTGAACCGATATGCTGGTTTATTCCTGCAATCTTTAATTCGTAATTCTGGGCAATTTCAAAGATTTTTGGAATAAATTCTTCGGAAATACCAAACTTTGTCTTTTTTCCGCCGGTTACTACTTTTTC
>JAFZXA010000007.1 GCA_017617115.1 Treponema sp. | reverse complement strand
TAATAAATCAAATGCCTTTCTTCTAAACTTGTCCATTTTGTGTCATTCCTTCAAGTTTATTTTAGCCCAAAAGTGCAGTTTCTTCAAGTTTTTTATTGCAAAAAAGTGCAGTTCCTTCAAGTTTTTATTATGCATTTGGAGTAGTTTTTCCTATATTATGCACAAAAACCTACTCTGTGACAATTTTCGCTTTCCAGGCGTTCGTTCTGGCATAATTCTACTACTTCTTCGTAGGAAGGCTCGTGGCCTTTGATTATTTCGTTCATTTCGCACTTGCGCACTATGTTGTCTATTTCGCCGCCGGAAAAATCAAACTCTAGGGCAAGCTTTTCAAGGTGTTCATCATCTATGCAGTTAATTTTACTCTGCCAGATTTTTTTGCGGGCCTGAAGGCTTGGGCGTTCGTATTTTATTTTGAACAAAAAGCGGCGTTCAAAGGCTTTGTCCATGTTATTACAAAGATTTGTTGTAGCAATCATAATTCCTTCGAGCTTTTCCATTTCTTCCAGAAGGATATTCTGAATTGCGTTTTCTGTTGTAGCGCAGCTGTTTGAGTCCAGGTCGCGGCGTTTTTGAATAAGGGCATCGGCTTCGTTAAAAAGCAGGATTGGTGTATTTTCGTTATGGCTTTTGCAGGTTTTACATAATGATTTATAATTTGTAAAAATCTTTTTAATAAGCTTTTCGCTTTCGCCAAACCAGCATGATTTTGAATCGGCAATATCTACGTGTAGAATCTTTCTATTGGTCTTTTTTGCAAGCTGGTATACTGTTTCGGTTTTTCCGGTTCCCGGGGCTCCGTACAGAATAACTGCAATTCCTTTGCAAAGGCCTTTTTTGGCAAGGCGCTCCTGCATTGCTACAAGGTTTTGCTGGTTAAGGCTTTCTTCAAGCATATCAATCTGCTTCTGCACTTCGGGTGAATAGAAAAGCTGTTTTTCTTTTATTTTTTCGGTTTGGATAATATCTTTGCCGGAAACTCCTTTTTTATAGAGTTCGGAATTTTTCCCATATAAAAGATCTATGACTTTATCTGTTACGGTTAATGTAGTACGCTCTACTACTTCGTTTTTATTTACTTCCAGAAAGCCGTTTTCTACAAGATAATGCTTTTCGTCAAGGAGTGCACGAAGCTCTTTAAAGTATGTCTGCGAATGTCCATAAAGATCGTTAAGGGTAGAACAGGTATTAGTAATTTCGCCTTTTGTAAAATCTTTTGTACAGTCATATAAAAAGAATCTGTAAGATTCGTATTGAATGATATTGCAAATCTGTTTGAAAAAAGGAAGTGTTCTTCTCTTTTTTTCCAATCTTCTAAGATTTACCTCCTTTGTTGCCCTTGTAACATTTCTGTCTTCATATGCATAACCAAATTCGTTCAATGCATTAATCGTCTTTTCTGTTTCGCTTAGAATGTCTTCTTCTTTAAGATAATTCTGGGCTTCATTTTTAAAGATTTTCTTGATTGCCCCTGGTGTAAGTTTATATGAAATTTTTATGCATGGTTTTCCGTTATAATAATTTCCGGTTTCTTCAAAGGTACGTTCCAGTAAGTTCTGAACAAGAAGTACATCTGTGTCATCACTAAGACTTTTTGCTCTATTATATCTTTTAGAGCCGGAAATAAAACGAAAAGCTGAACTTTGCTGAAATCCTCTTCGAGCTTCATTTTCAAATGGTTCTGAATTATTTACTGTAGAAAAACAATAGAAATAAAGAAAGCTTCTTGTATCAAAATCGTCAGGGAAAAGTTTTTTTATTGATTTTATCATTACATTCTGTGCATTTTGATTTTCAAGATTGCAGACTTGTCGTTTATATTCACAAAAATCCATTCCGTCATCCCAAAAACATTCTTCAATGGCCTGAATTTCATTAAGGATATTTTCTGTTGTCATTTCTTCCTGTTCATAAAAAACTATGGGATCCCCATCTATTATATTATTTAAGACTGCCCCACCAATTCCATAACCGTTGTTTTCGGGGTGGCTGCTTACATTGGTTCTTTTTTTCATAAAGATAAGACCTTTGTTTTCCAAAAGAGTAATTTTTGAACGATACTCCAGAATATGAAGAAAAGAATAATCCAGGAAATTTGCAATATCATGCATGTTTACAACTGTCTGGTTCTGATTCAGAATTACAAAAATAACAATAAAAAAAATTGTAGACATTTCGTCACAGGTAAGGTAATTTGCAATACTGGTTAATTGCGGGCGAATAGATTCTATAACCGATTTTTCAAGTTTTGAGCCTTCAATCTTTTCGGAAGCATTGATAATTTGAGATAAAATAGTGTTCTTTCTTCTTGGCATAATTTTCCTCCTTTTGTTACAGGAATAATATAGCAATCCAGACTATCATTTAGTGATATAAATCTTCAAATAATGCAAATTCTGGATAATATCTTATATCAAACTCTCCTGTTGGGCCTAACCTTTGTTTTGCAATAATGATTTTTGCCTGCTGCCAGGGCGATGAAGCATTATGCTTTGAAAGGTCTCTGTGCAGTAACAAAATTACATCGGCCTTATGTTCTATGCCGTTCATGTATTTTAGAATGGAATGATCCGCCCTTTTTGCGTGGAACCCCTGGAGAAGTTCAAAGAGTACAACAATTGGAATATCAAGCGTTCTTGCAAGCACTTTTAAGAATCTGGAAATTTCTGACATTTGTTCCCTTACAGAGCTTTGGGTACTTTCTGGAATTATAAAATCAAGGGAATCAATAAAAACAATTTTGACCTGTTTTTCATTTACCAGGAATTTTATTGTTTGTTCCAGCTCGGTGAAAGTAACATCTGGTTTGTCTGCAATGTATAAAGGTGCTTTATACCATAAATTTGCTGCCTGGGAAATTTTATCTAATTCTGCTTTTTTATACATTCCTGTCATCAGTTTACTCTGGCTGATTTTTGTGTTTTGCGAAATTAACCTGAGCCCTACCCTTTCGCATGGAGTTTCTAAAGAAAACAGGGCGCAGGGAATATTTTGTTTAAGAGCTATTGTCTGGATCATTGATAAAGCCAGTGCAGATTTTCCTATCCATGGCTGGCTTCCTATTGCTATTAAATCTGTTTTTTGAAACCCAAGTGTAAGATAATCAAGTTTTTCAAACCCGGTAGGAATGCCTGAAAATATTTTTTTGGACTTGTACCTTTCATCTAAAAAACTTGTTGTTTCGACCATAAGGCTCTGACTGTTTTTTATGAAAACCTTTTCAATTGACATAATTGCCTCCTATTCTGTCCTTACAAAAAACGATTCGGGCTGTTTGTTCAAAGCTTCTGCCAGGGCACAGATGCTGCGGAATGAAAGATGTTCGCCTGCTTTAAGGCGGTTGATTGTTGGAACAGAAAGATTTGTTCTGGTGCTCAACTCCTGGGCTGTGTAGCCAGATTCAACAATAAAACGGCGTGCGTTATCAGAAACTGTTTCTGCAAGTCTAAATTCAAGGAATTCTGAAAAAGTGTTTCTTTTTACATTGTCCATATCAATGTCATAATTCATATTCATAGTATCCTCCTGTGGCAAAGACGACTCCCCTAGCCCTGCAGCATAGCAGTGCAAAAATACTGGAGAAAAATAGTCTGTCTTTTTTTAAAATTTTAAATTAAAAGTGCGAGGTTATAATCCTGCCCTTTTCCGTCGTTAGAGCTTCGAGCCGTTTTTTAAGCGACTCACACTCGTCCTCTATTTCTTTATATTTATTTACAAGCGATTTCTGTACCTCAAGTGATGGAAGCGGTATCTGCAGCCTGTTCAGAAAATCAATGCTTATTGAACGGATTGTTGTTCCTACTGTAAACGCATTAATTATCTGATAAGCCTTTTCTGTTTCCAAAAGCATCTTAAGATACAGCGGCTCTATTTTTGTTTTATCTAGTCGAATAATGTACATGTTGCTTGCAGGTATAATTTTCTTGTCACCTATATTCTGGACACATGCCAGCTTAAGGGTTTCGGAAAGTACCATTACAAGAAGAAGGTCTCCTTCCTTAAGCGCAACGGCCTGGCTTTTTTCATCTACAGCCTTAAGGGCTTTAAGCTCCTGTGACAGCTGATTATCCTTTATATCCTTGGCAAAGGCGTAATAAAGTCCTGTGTCTTCATTGCTTCCAAGCTTTTCGAGTTCCGAAGCTTTTATCTGGGCCCCGCGTAATATTTTGGTTTCTACCAAGTCTGCAAGCTTTGCATATTTTTTTACTCCGGCAAGCTTTATTTTTTCTTCCAGAAGATATGTGCTCGAAACAAGATTAAAGTCCTTCTCCCTGATTTGCTCAATGCTTAGTGTTACAGAGTCCTCATTTTCTTTTTTCAGTAAATCAAAAATCTTATCTGCACATTCTTCTGTAAGAACGCTTACCCCTCTTCTTGTGTTTTCGTGAATTGAACTTGCATTAACAATTTTTGTATTCTTATTCTTTTTACTCAGAACAAGAAGCGTTGTATGTGCTGCTGTAAGAGGCAAAAGCACCCCAGATGCCAGCTCAATTACAGTTTCTATAAATCCCTTTTCTACCAGGAACTTACGGCATTCTTTAAAATTCTTATGATTATCAAATAAAAAGCCCATTGGAAGAAAAACTACTGCACGTCCATTTTCACAAAGCAAACTTAAGACTTTCTGAATAAAAACTCCAACATTTTCAATAAAAGGTGGAAAGCAGTATATTCTGTCATATTTCTTTTTGGTATCAAGCAGCAGAGCATCGCCAGGGATTAACGAGAGCGTAACATCTTCCAGGTAAGAAAGCATGCTGCCAAAAATCAATGTTGCCCGATCAATTTCTACGCCAACAAGGTTTTTACATTTATAGTTTTTTCCAACATGAATAAGAAACGAAGAATAACCGGCCCCAAGATCCAGAACTGTATTCCCCGGCTGAATATCAAGTGCTTTGGCACTTAAATAGTTTATTGCAGAGGGACTTGTTATAAGGCCGCTGTTAATACTAATGCGTTCTCCCCAGAATTCAATTTTATCGGTAATGTAATTTCTTATATCTTCTGAAGAAACCTTTTCAAAGGTCTGCAGATTGCTTTTATCAAAACGGAAATCCCTGGCGCCAGAAAACTCTTTTACAGCCGGAGGAACATCTTTAAAAGCAAGAATTTCTGGAATTGAAAGAGAAAGATCAAGCTTGTGTTTTTTAGCAACATAGGCAGCAAATGCAATTACAAGAGTTTCAATTCTTCCAGTTTCGCCTGCAGCGAAATTAAAGTTTTGTAATGCCCTGTCTACATAAAAATGCTTTGCATATGACATACATGTCCTCCGCCGGTTTTTCTTGATTTGTGTTTATACCCATATTCAAGCAACCACAATTATAATATACAACCAAAACTTCAATATGTCAAGGAAATTGCTTGAATATTTAAATAAATCCAATTTGAGCTATATGGCACAAATTACGCCCACTACAGGATAGTATAAAAGTTTTGCAATTACTTTCTTTCCTGCAGCCGTAAGAGCCTGTTCATAACATTCCAGCTGGCCTTTGTATTTGCCTGTATAGTGGGTACTGTTCTGGTCGGTTATGCTTTCTTTTGAACCTGGGTATGTTTTAAAGTCTACAAGAACAAAACCCTTTTCGCTTTCCCAGACAAAATCCATGCTGCCGTTTACTACCTGCCGGGTATTAAGTTCCTGCGTAAATGGCAATTCATGAAATTTATTTTTTGCAGGTCCATAAGTTTTTGACAGATAACTTTTAAGTGACTCCCATGCTTTTTTAATTTCACCGGGATTCAAAATGTTTTCTGAAAAACCATAGGCCTTAACCATTTGAGTAATTTCCTGTTCGTTCTTGTTATCGGCCACACAGAAGATATTGTGAATGCAGGTTCCAAGTGCTGCATAATCCGGGGATCCTGTAACGGTTATTGAAGAACCGCAATCATAAAGGCTAGCCTTTACTGTGCCGCCCGGCATACTGCTTGGCTGAAGTTTTTTCGGCAGCGGATTTTTTTCAGGTTTAACCAAAAGGTTTACAACAGCATTTTGTTCACTCTTATGATTATATTGAATGTCTTCTGCTGCATTCGGCAAACGGTCTGCAAATACTCCTGTTCCAAAAAGGTCACACGAAGCTCCCAGATAATTTGATGGAATGAGTACATCCATTTTCTGAAAGGCAGATAAAGGCTTTGGTTGTTTTCCTTTTCCGTTAAGGGCAAGAATAAGCTTGTCTCTTGGTCGTGTCATTGCAACATACATAAGACGCTTTGTTTCTTCTTTTTCACGCCTGGTCACTTCCATAAAGCGTTCTGACTGAGTAATTATATTAAGCCATTCCTTTGCAATTCCATTGCTTCCTCCAAAAAGATTTGGAAGAACGCTTATTACAACTTCCGGAAACAGATTACTTTTGGAAGGCGGTGTAAGCCTTACATGCTGGGCCCCTAAAATATTATATTTTATAAAGCGGTGCTGGTATAAAAAGTCGTCATCACAATCCATGACAATAACGGTTTTCCATTCAAGACCCTTTGATTTGTGAAATGTAAAAAATTGAACTCCCTTTGTGGAGCCGGAAACCGGAAGACTGTTTTCGCCAAGATATTTTAAGAAGCCGGTTATTGAAGAAGGAAAATGTAACAAAGCACAATGATCTTCATACTTAACGGCAAAATCAACAAGTGCATGCAAAAGCTTTGCAGAAACAGCTGAATCGGTAAGCCTTTTTGCATAATTAAACAAATCAAGTTCAATTATAAGAGTCTGCAGCATTGAAGATACACCCTGAAGCTTAAACCTGTTACGTTCCTCCAGAACCTTTTGTACAAGCGGAATATTATCATAAAAGCCCGGCTGCTCATTTCCTGCATCATTGTAGGCCATTTTATCATCAAGGATTTTGCCAAGCTTATAGTCTGTTTCGGTAAGGAATGCTATCTGTGCCTTTGCAAGCTCTGAAGTTTCATCGGCAATAAGTTCAAGAATGGAAGTAACAAGGCCAACCGTAGGATATTCAGAGGCCCCTTCTTCATCAACGTAAACAGGAACTCCCTTGTCACGCAGGCAGTTAATTACATTTGTTAAATGGCTTCTCTTTCTTGCAAGAACAGCAATATCCCAGGGATTTTCTCCGTTATTAATTAAGTCTATTATGTTCCCGGCAATTGTGTTTGCCCTATCTTCCTGTCTTCCCTGTGTTAACCACCAGAAGCCCACTTTGCCGTTTCCTTCTGATTTCTTTCTTTTGGAAACAAGACATACCTCGTCTCTTTGTTCTTTTGATTTATTAAAAATCTTAACAAAAGCTTCGTTTGTAAAATTAACAATTGCAGGAAGGGTTCGCCAGCTGTTACCCAAAATATCTGTTGTAAAACCTTCAACACCCTTTTTCTTGTTCTCTTCAATGATATCCATTACGGCAGCGGTAAGCTCTGTATCGGAACCTCTAAAACCATAGATTGCCTGTTTTTTATCTCCAACCCAAATACTGTGCTCTACAATTTCAGAAAGCTTATTAAAAATCTTAACCTGAATTGGGGAACAGTCCTGAAACTCATCTACAAATACATATTTATAAGTTGCTTTTATTTCGGCAACAACTTCTTCTTTATCCAAAAGCTCATAAAAATATTTTTCCATGTCAGAAAAATCAATCAGATGATTTTCTGTTTTAAAACTTTTGTACTGCTTTCTCCATTTATCTGCAAGAGAAAACATTCTTTCCATATATTCATTACAATAGTCCCGGACTTCTTCTGTACAATAAAGATTATTTAAACCTTCTTTAATTTCATCCTTTTCTTCCTGCAATTCTTTCCATGGAAGCTTTTCAAGAAATTTCAAAACCCCAAGTGCATATTTAAATGATGCCGGATCTTGAGTAAGAAGATTTCTTTTTTGTGCTTTGATTGCAATACGTATGGTATCCTGTTCATCTGAATCATCTGCTTCATTCAAGTCTTCTGCATCACCCAGCAGATGTTCTAATGCAACAGTATTAACTTTTATATGATGCTCACCATTTACTAGTTGTTTTGTAAGGCTCCAGGTATATGCAATACTTGGTTTAAAGTCTTCAATACCGTAATTAATTGAATACTCCAGAATATTAGACAGATCTTCTTTCCAAAAGTCATAATCAATTTTAGTAGATTGAGAAATCTTTATTGAAAAATCTTCTGCCATAGTATTAAAAAAGGATATATCTTCTTCTGTAAGTACATTCAAAAGAGATTGATCTTTGAACATCTGAAGGTCCTCTTCGGCTATAGCATTGATTTTTGGACTAAGACCCAGAACATACCAGTATTTCATAATAAGGGTTTCGGCTACACTATGAATTGTTCCTATGAGAGCCTGGTCAAGACGGTCGGCTTCTAGAACAAGATTGTTTTCATAAAACATTGTCTTGGCCTTTTCCTTGAACTCTGCAGCAGCGGCCTTTGAGAAGGTTGTAAGAATTACATTTTCTGGTTCTACAGCTTTGCTTTTGATTGCATTTGTAAGCTCTTGTGTGAGTGTATATGTTTTTCCGCTTCCGGCACTTGCACTTATGTATTTGATATTTTTCATTTCTGCACTCCCCTATTTTCTGCCTTTCAATAAACCAATGTCGTCGTACGGACCGTTCTTTACGTTATTATAATAGTCCATTGGCATGAGCCCCTGGTCTTCTCTTTGTTGTTCATAAGTTATGTCTTCTTCTGCCCAGCCGGTTGTTTCTTCAAGCTTTCCTTCAAGAATTTCTTTCATGCGGTAATCATATGAATTCTGTATTTCCTTAAGAAGGTTCTTTATTTTACGCTCCGGATTCTGCCGTACCTGCTGAAAATTAATTGCTCCTTCAAAGTCATTGCACGAAATAAATTTTGCTTGCGGCATTAAAAAGTAAGCAACGGCTTTTACAGGAACCTTCATTTCTTTAGAAACAAGTTCTTTATATAACGTAAGCTGAACAGATTTGTTTTCTTCCAGCATTTCTGCGTATCGTTTAGAAGAAGACCATTTAAAATCAAAGACATATGGGTTTCCGTTTGAGTCTTCAAGTACCATATCTATCTTTGCCGTAATATCAAGGTTTCCGATTTTTCCGTGTTTTATGATATTACCTTCTCTGTCTGTTTCAAAACCGTAGTTATTTTCGCAGGCAACAACATGTAAATCATTTTGCTTTATTGCTTCCAAAAGTTCTTCAAGACAGTTTTTCATCTGCTTTTTAAATTTTTGAAGTTCAAGCCTGTTTTCCTTTACAAGAAGTATTGCTCCTTCTGATTGTACAGTCTGTTGAAAAACCTCATCAAAACGCTTATCAATCTGATTGCGGATATATTCTGGTGTTCCACTGTCTTTGTCCTGCTCATTTGGACCAAACAAAACCTGAATTATTTTATGAGCTACAAGTCCTGTTGTTGTGGCAGCATCCTTTATTGAACTTACCGGGTTTGAAGAAAAATCTGCAAATTTATCAATTACAAAATCAAGAGGATGCGGAATTAATTTTTCAAGACTCGAATAGCTTTGATAAACAGGCCAGTTATTTTTTATGTATCCAACATTTTCAACTTCTATAAACTGCTGGTCAGGCTCCACACGGTTATCAATTATTCTTGCATTCTTATACAAAGACTGATCCAGCGACATTTGTTTTACAAACGGGAAAAGCAGATTTTTGGAAAAATCATTTGGTTCTTTTTTATCTGCAAAATATTGTTCCAGCTGAATATACAAAGGGCTTTTTGGTACCGGAGATGAATCAATATTGTTTATGGTAACAAGCACAAGCTTTTCCTTTGTTTTTGCAAAAGGAGTTAGTAAAGAATTTCTGAGATACGCCCTCTCCTGTTCTGGCTCCCATAACGACAGATCTTTCTTGAAAGCTGCAGTTTCTGCGGGAGATAAAAATGAATATGTAAGCTTTCCTGCATTTCCACACTCATAAAAATCGCACCATACAGTTTTCTGGGCAACATCACAAAAATCGGCCGTAGAATTAATTACTGTTTTACAGCCGGCCTGTGCAGAATATTGTTTCATTGTAATATCACAAGCGAACACAGAAGTCATAAGTTCTATATCTGAATAAGGAATCTGGTTTTTGCCATATTCATCTAATAACATTAAAAGAGAATCTGCCTGGTTTATGACATACGTCAACTGTGAAAGTTCAGGGTTTTCATCTTTGGACATTCCAAGTGTTTTTGCACACCAGTTTCTTACATTTAGAATAAAATCCTGAATGTCTTTTTTCTCAAGCACAGATTCTTCAAAATACGGCTTGTTAATATCAGGTAAAAATTGTTCAAGCTTTTCTTTGATGTCCGGATATTTTTCAAGTTGCGAACTTATGAATTTCTGACACTTGTCATTGTAATATCCGCCTGTATCGCAGATAATTTTTGCCAGCTGCTTTCTGAAAAAATCTGAAAGAGGATTTACCGAAGTATTAAGCCATTCTACAAGATTATGAATATTCAGCGGACGTTCAAAAATGGTCAGTCCTATATTAAGAAGCTGGACAACCTGAGGAATACCCTTTGATTCAGAACCACTGAGTTTATGGCCTTCAAGCTTTTGCCAGTTATCAAATTCCTTGTTATCAAGATTAATCCAGACATCAAAAGCGTTGTCATCAAGGTGCGAAAGATATTTTACTGCATCATCGCGTTCGTCAAAATTCCAGATTTCAAACGAATCATCATTAGGGTCCAGTTTGATTCCCTTTGTTCCTTTCATTACAGAAAAGATTTTTTCTATATTGTTATTAAGAGCTTCTTTTGGTTCAAAAGAAATTTTAATTCCCCTGTTTTTTAGAGCATCTAACAAATGAACTTCTGCAGGATTAAAGGATTTATAATCTTCCGAAGTTTCTATTTCAAGTTCAGGAAGCATACAGCCGCCTTCAACCAAGTCAATAATTTCAAGTAATTCTTCACCAAAAGATTTTTCATTAAAATATTGTTCCACACCACTAAGGACTTGCATGCGTTCACTTGGCCAAGAAGTTTCTTTTGTCCAACCAGCTGCTGCCAGAGTGTCGCGCCATTCAAGACATTTTTTAGCAGTATTCAGCATATCAACTTTGAATGATTCTTCCAGAATGTTTCCTGGATTTTTGGCCATATACTTTTTCATTGCAGCGTAATAATGGACAAAGCGAGTTCCATAATCATTTACATTTGAACAAACACCGGCATGCAGCCTTATAATTTCACAAAGCCCGGCAGTCCCTGTAATCTTTGAATCAAACCTTACAGAGTCTTTTTTGAAATCTATATAAGCTTTGTCAGAAAAACCCGGATTATAAAACAGTTTCATAAATTACGCTCCTTAAATAATTATATCACAGTAATATTATTATAGCATGTCATAACTATCATTTAGTGATAGAGACATGTAACAGTTCTGTTATCTATCGCACATATGTAACAGTTTTGTTATCCATCTCACATATGTAACACTTCTGTTATCCAAACCCTAGTCATTGCAAACTCAGCGAAGCAATCCAGATACAAAATGGTCTCTATTACAATAATAGGGGAGTGATATGTAACAGTTCTGTTATCTAAATTCCGTCATCCTGAACTTGTTTCAAGATCTATATATCTACAAATACGAGATTCCGAAGCAAGTTCGGAATGACAAGGGAGAACATGTAACACTTCTGTTATCCAAACATGTAACAGTTCTGTTATCCTTTCCGGGGTCCCTGAGCCTGTCAAAGGGCCCGTTTTTCGAGCATTCCTTAATTCGCAAATATCTTCAAAAAACAGGGGGTAGTGGGGTAGGGCGACATATTTATCAAAAAAATTTTTTGGACGCGTCTACGCGAATCCTAGAAAGGGTTCAAAAAGATTAGATTTTTTCTAATATTTCTAATATGTTTTCTAATCTTTCTAATGTTTCTGTGTTGCTTTTTTCTCATTTTTATTCTATACTTTTATCTAATCTATCTAATCTATTTTTTTAGCAAGATTAGAAATATTATATTTTTTATTTGCTTTTTTCTAAAAAATATGATTAGATATATATAGGGACAAAAAAACTTAATTTTTTGAGGTGGGACATTATGAAAAAGATCGCTGTGGCTATCCAAAAGGGTGGTGTAGGTAAAACTACAATGAGTTTATCCCTTGCAGCCGAACTTGCAAATCAGAAAAAAAAGGTACTTCTTGTAGATGCAGATCCTCAGGGTAACTCTACCGGAACTCTCCTTGAATCATTTGAACATGACCTGGCAGAAGCTCTCTACGGTGATGTAACAGTAGACGAGGTTGTATGCCCGACATCGGTACCTAATCTTTATATTATTCCAACAAATTCAATCGACCGAAAAGGAAGCCGATCTCTTAAGACCTACAGGGCCAGTGAAGCTTCTAAAGAGCCTTTTATCTTTGTGGATCTTTGTGAAGAAGTAGAAAAGCTTGGCTTTGAATATTGTATTTTTGATACTTCCCCTGCTTTTGATGCTTTTGAAGAAAACATCATGACTGCAAGCGATGAAGTAATCGTCGTTATAAAGGCCGATGCATACTCTCAGGACGGACTTCAGATCTTCAAAGAAAACCTGGACGGCTTCAAAAAACGCAAGCGTGTTCAAAATCCAAAGTTCGAAATTATTGTTCTTAACGAAATAAACAAAACAATCAAGCTTACAGACATTATTCAAAAGGGTCTTAAAGCCGGAGATTTTAAGGTTGTATATGTTCCTGTTGACCAGGACTTCAAATATGCAACAATAGCACGTCAGACAATTCAGCAGAGGGGTGGAAAGCCTGAAACACTTGCCGCCCTCAAAAAGCTTGCAAAGCTTGTTAAATAAAAAGGACAGGAGGTTATATTATGCCAATAGCAAGAAAAATTGATAAGGATACTCTAAAAGACTTCTCAAGCCAGATGAAAACAAATTTTACTAAAACAACAACAGTTGTTGAAGAAGAACCACCTGTGCTTCGACAAGCTCAGCAACCCCAGACAGTTGCGGTCCCTGAGCCTGTCGAAGGGCAGCAACAAATATCCACACAGCCACCAAAAGCCTTCGAAACAACGCCTGCAAGCGCTCTTACACCAAAAACCGACAAATATGCCGACGTAATGAATATCCGCCTCTCTAAGGGCCGTAGAAACGAAATTAAGGCCTTTTGTTCAAGCAATGGAGTAACAGTAACACAATTTATAGAATCTTCTTATGAGTTCCTTGCCCGCGAGGTTGCCGCCGGAAACATTTCTATTTCAAAGGGCGGCATTTCTAAAAAAATAATTTAAAAACCAGAATGTGGTGGGAAACATGGGAAGAAAAATAAAACAGGAAAATCCTTTAATTCCAATAGATGATTATGAAAATCAGTTATTCGGAGCATTGGAAGAAAGTAAAGGAAACAATCAATTATCTCTAAGCTACATACCAAGCTTTTTTACAACAGCGTCCTTGCCTTTCAAAAATCTTAATAAAACAGAGTTTATCCGCAAGGCCAGCAACGGAATCTCTTTATTCTTAAACTCGCCTACAAACGTTCCTTATGGCCGTTATGGGCGCCTTTTGCTCAGCGTTTTCACAACTCATGCAGTTGTTTCAAAAGAAAAGAATGCCCCTGTAGTTATTGAGTTTGACTCTATGGCAGATCTTCTTAAGGAGATGCAGCTTCCACGCCAGCGAGGAAAAGATATTAAAGAGCAGCTTGAATGTTTTAAACGGGCAACCTTTTCTTTTGAATTAAGGGTAGAAGAACAGCAGCAGGCACATTTGTTTGAAAACTTGTATGCTCCCGGCGAAAAGCTTCCAAAGGGTGAAGTAACAGTGCGTACAACTTCTACAGGAACAATTTTGTTTACAGAAGGCGTACAGTTCCAGGAAATAATTGATGACAAGACAACCCGCATTGGAAAGTTCAAAGTCGTTCTTTCTGCAAACTTTGCAGGCTTTTGTCAACAGCATGCGGTTCCAATTAATTACACAGTTTATAAGGATATTGCAAGTCCTGCCGGAAAAGATATTTATGCCTGGCTTGTTTATCGTAACAATGGGATTAAAAAAGACAAGCCTGTATTTGTTCCGCGCGACAAGCTTATTGAACAGTTTATGCCTGTAGGGGAGGGCTCTGATCCAAAAACAGCAAATGTAAATTACTCAAGAATTATTGAACAGATAAGAGAAATCAAGTCTAAGTATTATCCTGAACTTAAAGTAGACATTGATTCTTCTGGAGCAGGAATTACCTTACACAAAAGTCCAACTCCTGTATTAAAGGATGATGTTAGATATGCTCTTATTTCTTCTTTGACTATGTAACAGTTTTGTTATCCAAATTCCTTGAAAAATGATGTAACAGAACTGTTATCTATTCTTAGTTTTTACACTGTTTCCACAGTACTATTATTAGTTTATATATTATTAGTATTATTATTAGATATAATAGTAGGAATAACAAAAGTGTGACAGGTGGATAACAAGAGTGTGACAAGCCAATTTTGCTG
>JAFZXA010000067.1 GCA_017617115.1 Treponema sp. | reverse complement strand
GATGGACATAAAAGGGAACAACACCATGATTATGGTAACTGTTCTTCTTGCCATGGCGCTGGCGGTTGGTTACGCAGTTCACTACATCAACAGCTTTAAGCTTTACTTCAGAAAAACCGGTAAACGCAAAGAATCAATTGTAATGGGCGTTCGCGACTCAGGCTGGGCGCTCTTCTTTACAGTCATCACAACTATGGGCGGTATGCTTTCGTTCCTTTCTGCAGGAATAAGACCTATGCGCTGGGTTGGAGGAATTACCGCTGCAGCAGTTTTTGTAGTATTCATTTACACAATGATTCTTCTTCCTTGTTTGTACAGCTTTGGAAAAGACCAGGAGCCGGATCCAAGCTTTGTAGATACAGCAGGAGCAACAAAAGCAGATCTTCGCGTAGAAGCAATGGGAAATTCAATCCTCAATAAAAAATGGATTACAGTAATTCTTACTGTAATCGTTATGGCAGCAGTAATCCCAGGGCTTTTTAAGATTGTAGTAAATATGAACTACTCCGACATGATGGGCGAACGAACTCCTTACATCAAACGCCTTATGGAAATTACAAGAAGCCAGCTTGGAAGTCAGTACAGCTACGAAGTTCTTGTTGAATACCCCGACGAAGATGCAATAAAAGATCCTGAAGTTTTGAAAAACATGGATATACTTGCAGAGCGAATCGGAACCTTGAGCATGACAAAGGTTTCTAACGGCAAGCCGCGCGTTTCTTCTGTAACAAAAGTTATTAAAGAAATGAACCGCACACTCAACAGCGACGACCCTGACTTTTATGTAATCCCGGATGATCAGAATTTAGTAAGTCAGATTATGTTCCTATATGAAATAAGCGGAGGCACAGACCTTTACCAGTACGTTAGCGAAGATTTTAAAGCAGCCTACCTTCACGTAGAACTCAGCGGCTACGACGGCGAAGAATGTGTAAAGAATGTTAAGGCTGTTGAACAGTGGGTAAAAGAACTTTTCCCTGGTATTTCAAACGGTGGTGTAGTTGGCGAAGTTATGCAGTATGCCGAAATGAACGGAAAGCTTGTTCGCGGTTCCATAAAATCAATTGGTACATCACTTTTGATAATCCTCATCCTTTTGATAATTGCCTTCACCTCGTTCCGCACAGGCTTTATTGCAATGATTCCAAACATCGTTCCAATTGCTCTTATTGGCGGACTCATGGGCTACATGCAAATCCCTCTGGATATGATTACCGCAATGATTATGCCAATGGTACTTGGTATTGCAGTTGACGATACAATCCATTTTACAAACCACATCAAATATCATTTTGAACTTTGCGGAAATTACAAGCAGGCTATCTTGAACTCCTACCGCGAAATTGGAAAGACAATGATTATGACAACAATTATTTTGTGTGCCATGTTCTTCATCTTCCTCTTTAGCACAATGACAGTTCTTGTTAGGCTCGGCTATCTTTCAATGATAGGTCTTGGCAGCGCGCTCATTGCAGACTATACGATTACACCTGTGCTGCTGTTTATCACAAAGCCGTTTGGGAAAGAAAAATGATTGTCATCCCGAACTTGTTTCGGGATCTATTAACAGATGCTGAAACAAGTTCAGCATGACAGAATATACAGGAGATACATTATGAAAAAAACAATCTTACTTTTGACAACACTTTTACTTGGAGCCGTAGCATTTGCAGAAAGTGGCTACGACATTATGAAAAAGGCTGATGAAGTTCTGGAACCAAAGACTTCTTCTTCTACTGCAACGCTTACAATTCATTCAAAAAAAGGAAATGATAAGGTTCGCGAAGTAATTATGAAGTCTAAAGATTTTGGAGATGTTTCAAAGGAAATAATCGTCTTTACAGTTCCAAAGGATGTTGCTGGCACCGGTTATCTTATGTTCAATTACAAAGAAGATACCAGCGGCAACAAAAAAGATTCCGACAACTGGCTCTACCTTCCTGCAATGAAAAAGACCCGTCGTATTGCTTCAAGCGGTTCCGAAAGTGAAGGAAGCTTTATGGGCACAGACTTTACTTACCAGGATATGGGAGACCGCAGCCTGAACGATTACACCTACAATCTTCTTGGTGAAGAAACAGTTGATGGGGTTGTCTGCTACAAAATTGAATGCATAAGTAAAGCCCACACAGAAAAAGATCCGCGCTACATCACATACATTGGAAAGTCTGATTACATCATGCGCAAGTGTGAATTTTACGACCGCCAGGATCAACTTCACAGAGTGTTAACCTGCACTAACTTTACAACAATCAAAGGCTTTACAACAGCACAGATTATGAAAATGGAAAATGTTCAGACAGGCACCTGGTCGCTCATAGAAACAAAAAACATCGTTTACGACGACGAAGATATTGATGATTCACTGTTCACAGTGGCTGCACTGGAGAAGGGTAGAATTAGATAAAGGATGTCACACGGATTCGATTTTGCTAACGCAAAATCAATTTTAGGAATTTCTTGAAACGACGTTAGTCGTTTCGAATCCGTGTGACAATAAAAAAACTAAAAAGGATTGTCTATGAAAGCAAAAATTTATAGTTTTATTGTTTTAATATTTATATTTGTGGTTCCTTTTCTTAGTGCCCAAAACAACACTCAATTTTCCGGCGACATCCAGACTCAATGGGGCGTTGGTGCTCCGTGGACAGACAGCAACACATCTGCCGGTAAGTTCACATTAGGCAACACTAACTTCACTGGAAAAATTGATGCCTGGTACGGAAACAGTTCTGCACTTGCAGAAGGTTCCATTTCTTATGATGCCCTTACAAACTCTATTAATTTTTCTTTGGGCGAGCTTTGGGCTGACTATACATCATCTTTCTGGGGAGTGCGAATAGGGCGACAAAAAGTTGCCTGGGGAAAGGCTGATGGCATTGATATTACAAATGTAATCTGCCCAAGCGATATGTCAAGTTTTGCAGCAATGACAAGCGAAAATTCAAAGCTCCCGATTGATGCAGTTAGACTTTCGTTCTCAAGAAATCAGTTTACAGCTGATGCTTACTGGATTCCTTTCTTTACACCAGCTGCCCTTCCTGCAGAAAAAGTTGCTGGAGTACCAATTGAAAAACCTGAACTTGCAATCTGGAACGGAGAATACGGATTAAAGCTTTCGGGATACTTCCCATTGCTTGATCTTTCACTTTATGGATTTTATGGCTGGGATGATATGCCTTTAATCTCCGCGGTCCCTGTGGTCCCTGAGCTTGTCGAAGGGCAACCAAGTATTCGTATCTTTGGCAAATACAAACGTATGACAATGGCCGGAATTGATGCAGCCATTCCAATTAAAGAAGTTGTTCTTCGTACAGAAGCAGCATTTTTCCCACAGCGATATTTTACAATTGACAAAAAACGCAACGAGCTTAGTGCACTTGCCGGGCTTGTCTGGATGCCAAGCGGCTGGACACTCACTGCACAATATTTTTGCGATTACGTTTTTGGAAATCTGGACAACATAGACCGCAAAGATGCCTACACTCACAGCGCAACCTTAAGCATTTCAAAATCACTTTTGAATGAAACAATGGACTTGAGTCTGGCAGGCGTTGTAAACTTCAATGCTTTTGACAGTCTTATAAATCCGACATTGAGTTACAATTTGAGTGACCAGATAAATTTAGAAGGCGGCGCCTATATCCTGCTCCCGGGCCCGGACGAAGACGGAACTTACGGAGCCTACAAGGACTACAGCACAATTTACATCAATGTAAAATTCAGTATGTAAAATCTTAAAACAGGTGTAAAATAAACCTATGAACTGGATAATCGCAAGAGGACTTTTAATACCATTCTTAGGAACTGCACTTGGCTCTGCTTTGGTTTTCTTTATGAAACGCGAGCTGAGTACCAGGCTGCAGAATTCACTTTCGGGTTTTGCGGCTGGAGTTATGGTTGCCGCTTCGGTCTGGAGCCTTTTGATTCCTTCTATGGAAATGGCGGGTGTCAAAGGAAAGCTTGCATTTATTCCTGCTGCAGTTGGCTTTTGTGCCGGCATGCTTTTTCTTCTGGCTCTGGACAAACTCGTTCCCCACATGCACCTTGATGAAAGCGAGGAAGGTTTAAAAAGTAATCTTCAAAAAACCACAATGATGGTTCTTGCAGTTACGCTTCACAATATTCCGGAAGGAATGGCCGTTGGTATTCTGTACGCAGGCTGGGCAAGAGGTTCTGCACAAATTACAGAAGCAGGCGCCCTCACACTCGCACTTGGAATTGCAATCCAGAACTTCCCCGAAGGTGCCATCATTTCAATGCCGCTTCATTCAAAAGGACTTTCAAAAGCCAAGTCCTGCTGGTACGGAGTT
>JAFZXA010000066.1 GCA_017617115.1 Treponema sp. | reverse complement strand
TGTAAAAGACAAGCTTTGTTCTCTTGGTTTCCAGGAGTTTGATGGTCCGCTTGTAGAAACTGAATTCTGGAACGGCGATGCTTTGTTCATGCCACAGTTCCATGCTGCCCGCGATATTCACGACGTATACCGCATTAAAAATCCTACTCATGCAAAATTTATTGAAGAACCATATTTGAGCAACGTTAAGGCTGCCCACGAAACTGGTGGAAACACTGGCAGCCGTGGCTGGAACTACACTTTTGATAACGAGTTCACACGCCGCCTTATTCTTCGTTCACAGGGAACTGTACTTTCGGCACATCAGCTGCACAAGGCCGAAGTTCCTGGTAAATACTTTGGTATTGCCCGCTGTTTCCGCTACGACAAGGTAGATGCAACACACCTTTCTGACTTCTATCAGACAGAAGGTATTATTGCCGGAAACGATGTTACCTTGCGCGACCTTTTGGGTATGCTCAAGATGTTCGCTACAGAAATTGCCGGAGCAGAAGAAGTTAAATACGTTCCTGGTTACTTCCCGTTCACAGAACCAAGTATCGAAGTTCATATCAAGCACCCTGTTTTGGGCTGGTTTGAGCTTGGTGGTTCAGGTATTTTCCGTCCGGAAGTTACAAAGGCTATGGGTCTTGACTGTCAGGTTCTTGCCTGGGGTATTGGTATTGACCGCATGGCCTTGATGGCTCTTGGCTTGAATGACCTAAGAGAGCTTTTCTGTGAGGATATTGAAAGAGTAAGACTTAGAAAAGCTAAGTTCTAGTTTTTCAAAAGGCCATCAATAGCTGGCGCTACGGCTTTGCGTACTTCAGACAAATCTTTTGACTCTAAAACTGCAATTCTGAAAATTGAAGACTCTACAAGAATGTAAATAAGTTCTACAACAGAGTGAACGTTCAGGTCACTTTTGAATTCGCCGCTGTCAATTCCGCGGATTATTACTGTGCTTAAAAGGTGGCGCAGACGGATAATTCGTCGGTGGATTTTCTTCTGTGGATTTTCGTTAGCTTTTTTAAGTCCCAGCAAATATGAATGAAGAACGTTGAAAAGCTTAAGGTTCTGCTCGCAGTAATCAATAATGAGATTGACCATTTTAGAAAGGGCGTCGTGGGCACTCAAAGTTTCATCCTCAATTATGGCTTTTAAGTCCAGCTCCATGGCAATAAGAATCTGTTTAAGGCTGCCTACGAAAATTTCTTTTTTGTTGTCAAAATAAATGTAAAGGGTAGTGCGTGTAATTCCGCAGCTATCTGCAATTTTCTGGAAGGTTGTATCTTCGTAACCTTCGGTTGCAAATACATCAAGCGAGCGTTCAAGAATATCGTGTCGTCTTTTGTCATGTTCAACTACTATTGCCATTGCTCTTCTCCACTGTCATTGTCGGGCTTGACCCGACAATCTTTTATATATATAAAATTTCGTATCCAAATTTCCGGCTTTCAGAGCTTTTATACTTCCGGTTTTGTGACCAAAATTTTCCATAAAGCTTTCGTGCGAAGTTATAATTCCCAAGTCCCAGCCCGGAAAATCAGCCCAGAGCGAGCCCATTTTTTTATAAAGTTCAGCTGCCTGTTCTTCGTCTCCAAGGCGTTCTCCGTATGGCGGATTACAGAGCAGAAGACCATTGTCATAAGGTGCTTCCAAATCTGCAAAATCGCTTTGAATAAAATCGGGTCGCGGAATGTGTGCGCTGATTCCTATAGATTTTAGTGCACGGCCTGCCATAACGCACGCATATTCTGCATTCTTTTTGGCGCGTTCAACGGCGGCGGAATCTATATCTGAACCGGTTATGCGAACTTCAACATCGGTACGGATTTGCTGGGCTTCCTGTTCACGAATTTTTTCTGCGCACACGGCATCATAAAACGGAAGATTTTCTATTGCAAAGCGTCTTCCAAAGCCTGGAGCCACATTAAACGCATATAAAGTTGCTTCTATTGCAATTGTTCCGGAACCGCAGAATGGGTCGTGTAATGGCGTTTTACGTCGCCACATCATTTCCTGGAGCAGGGTAGCAGCAAGAGTTTCGCGTAAAGGAGCAATTCCTCCGTCTGTGCGGTAGCCTCGTTTATGAAGCGGCAGACCCGAAAGATCGAGTAAAATCAAAGCAGTATTTTCATCAATGTAAACTCTAATATCACTTTGTTCGCCAGTTTCTGGCATGGAACTCATGTGCCACACATCGCCGCATTTAGAATAAATTGCTTTATGAACCATTCCTTGAATTGAATGCTCGGAATTAAGCTTTGATTTATAGGTCCTAACCTTATCTACAACAACGCGTGTGTCTTTATTTAAAAAATCCTGCCAGGCAATAGCATAAGCACCATCGTAAAGTTCATCAAAATTGTAAGCATTGTATTTGGCAAGCTGTAAATAAACACGGTCGGCAGTGCGAAGACATAAGTTTGTACGAAAAAGGGCATCATCGTCGCCAAAAAAACTAACACGACCCGGAGCATTTGATTCCAGCTTATAACCGAGGTGTTTAATTTCATTGCCAAGGATTTTTTCGGCTCCTACGGCACAAAGGGCAACGAGCGTATTCATTGTGGACTCTTGTTCCCCTTAGTTTTCGTTATCACTAGTTGTGGAATAATCAGTACCGGCTTCGCCATATTCAGGTGCAAGTTGGAAGGTTTCAAGTTCATTTCCTGCCTGATTTTTTACTTTTACAGGGGTAAGATTTGTCCACGAAATACATTTAAGTACTTCCGGATTTTTTAGGTTGTATTCGGTTTTCTGACCAACAATTCCAAGAAGTGTAACATCTTTATAAAGATAATCTTCCGGTAAAAGTGTTTTAAGATTTACCGAAGTTGTAATTCCGCCTTGTAATTCAAAGGCTTGAATTTTGTCACCGGCCTGTAAAACAAGTGCAGGTTTGTAATCATCAATATCTTTTATTACTGAGTTGTCTGGAGGTGTAAAGTCACCAGATGGTAAAGTAAGAACCATTGTTTCTGGTGCATAAGTATAGGCAACATTTACTGTATATGCCAGCTGATTTGCAGAGCTTGCACCACCTGTTTGAAGTGTCTTTTTGTCAGACCATTCTGTTCTGTTTCTTACACCATTTTTATCGGTAAAGCGAATATAATAACGATATTCCTGTGCTACCAGAACTCTTTCGTCATCGTAGTGCATAGTCTGGTCCGAAGTATCATCAATTCCTTTTGGATAAACAACTGCAACACGTTCAATTGGCGAATCTGTTCTGTCATGAACATTCTGACGGTAAATTGTGATGCTTTCTGTATTTGTACTGATGTACGGAGCAATGATTTCAAAATAACCATCGCGAACAAGAACATCAGGTCGGTTCAGATATTTAGAGTTTGAAAGATTAAATTTACATCCGCAAAGCAAAACTGCGGTAAAAAAAGTGCATATTAAAAGAGATAATTCTGTTTTTTTCATAAAAACACCTCTGGGTATAGTTATCTTCTTTAATTATCGGCAGAATTTGACTTTTTCTTTGCTAAAAAATGCGTAACTACGGCTAAAATTATTCCGCCAAGAATCATTAAAAAGCAGAGGATTTGACCGGTAGAAATGTTTGTGAGTGAAGAATTTTCGTAGATGTTTGCAGTTTTGTCTCCAAGTACAAAGCCAATTTCTTCATCGGGCTCGCGGAAGTATTCAATAAAAAAACGGAAGAAACCGTAGCCGCCTGTATAAATTGCACCAAGCATACCGTCAAACTTTTTATGTTTACGGCAGAGCCAGATTATTGTCCAAAGAATTATACCTTCAAAAATGGCCTCATAAAGCTGACTTGGATGGCGCGGCAGGTTTACAAGTCTTGCATTTGAAATATCCATTCCAATTTGTGCTGCAAAGTTTTGTACCCATTCAAGAGAAGAAGAAAAACGTTCTGCATAAGGAAATACCATTCCCCAAGGCATTGTTGTTACACGACCGTAAAGCTCACCGTTCAAAAAGTTTCCAAGTCGACCAAAGGTGTAGCCAAGCGGAATACAACAAACCATGGCGTCGGACCATTTAAAAAACGATTGCTTGTGGCGTTTACACCAGACAAGCATTCCTATAAGACCGCCAATAAAGCCGCCGTGGTATGACATGCCTGCAAAGCCGGTGTAGTTCCCGTTGCCGTCAAAAGGCCAGAATATGAGCCAGGGCTTGTGCCAGTAAATGCCTGTCCTGTCATAAATGAGAGTTGAACCTATTCGTGCTCCAAGCAGTAAAAAAAGAATACCTGTTCCTAAAAAGCTGAAAAGGTCATCTTCTGTTATTTTGTAACTTTTGCCGTCGGTTGTTGTGCCGTCGAGCATTCCTTCGTTGGAGATTTTTCTGAGCAGAAAATATGCGGTACCAAAAGCAAACACATACATGAGCCCGTACCAGCGCAGGAGACTAAGAAATTTTATGCCCGGAAAAATCTGCGGATGAATCCAGGATGGAAAGTTGATATATAAGAACATTAGATTTTAAATCCTTGCTGAACAGCTTTTACGAGTTTTGACTTAAGCAGCTGATTTTCTTTCTTCAACTGAATCAAATCAAACTGCTGGGTTTTAATCATTTCGGCAAGTTCACCGATTGTAAGTTCTCCGCCGCCAACTAAATCTTCAATTCCCGAAAGCTTAAAGTCGTAGTCGCTGTTGGCTTCTTCTTCGGCATTAATGAAGGTGTCGGAATTAAAGTTTTCAGGATCAAAGTCTCCGTCAAAATATCGAGGTGGAGTTTCAATAACCTTATCTGCAATGCGATAGATTGCCTGACCAAGAACAGACTGAGGTTTATAAACAACAAGCGGCAGCTGTGAAGAAAGTGCCTTGTCCTGCAGCATATCGCGGTACATAATTCCCAAAAAATCAATATCCAGACCAAGATACTGGTTGCAGGAAGTTTTAATTCGCTGGGCTTTATTTGCATCTGCCGGATTTTCAATCATGTTCATTACAAGGCGAGGGCGGAACTGTTGCATTCGGCTTATGAAAAGTTGTGTAGTTTCTGCGTCTACTTTGCCAAGTGCCTGAACCAGCTGTGGAATGTAAAGTTTTTGCATGCTGGCAGAATCTTTTTTCAAATTATCGAGCAGCTCGCGGCCTGGTGTATTTTTTTTGAAAGTAGTGTAGAGCAGACGGAAAACTGCATTTTTTAAGAAAAGGTAGCCGTTGAGTGTTGCGGTAACGGCAGGTGCAGAAACAACAATTCCCTGTGGCGAAAGCAGGAACATATCAAGAATAAACTGATGTGTACCAGCTCCAAGATCAAGAATAAGGTAATCGCAGTCTATGTTTTTAAGGTTTCGTATAAGCTTGATTTTTTGTGTGTGCTTGAGCGAAGTTAAATCTGGAATCTGACTGTCGCCGGCAACAAAGCTGACGTTCTGATAATCTGTAGGCTGAATAATATCTTTGAACATAGTTTTTTCTGTAAACCATGAACCAAGACTTGCAGCCCCAGGATGCTGTCCTATTACGAGATGAAGGTTAGACGCGCCAAGGTCAAGGTCTACAAGAACAACACGCTTGCCCTGCTGTCCCAACGCAATAGCTAAATTGGCAGAAAGAAGGCTTTTTCCAACACCGCCCTTTCCACTTGCAATTGGTATAATCTGTGCCATGCTTTCTATTATAGCATATAAATTGCTTATTGTACAAATATGAGATTTATATTATTTTTTTCTCAGGAGAAATAAAAAAATGAAAAAGTTCAGATTTCTTATTGCTGCAGCCATGACAATGGTGCTGCTTGTTTCCTGTGCTTCAAAAAAGGCAAATAAAAACGATGTACAGTTTAATATGAATCCCGATGTTCTTTCGGGGCAACTTGATAACGGTATGAGTTATTATGTTCTCAAAAATGATTATCCGCAGAACAGAATATCGCTTCGCCTTGTTGTAAAGGTTGGTTCAATTGCCGAAACCGAAAGCGAGCGTGGTGTAGCTCATCTTATTGAGCACATGTGTTTTAACGGCACAGAGCATTTTGAAAAAAACAGTCTTATAGATTATGCCGAATCAATTGGTATGGATTTTGGTGCCGAAGTAAATGCCTATACTTCGTTTGAAGAAACAGTTTATAAACTCGAAATTCCGGCAGACAAAAAAGAATATCTTGAAACAGCCCTTTTGATTTTTCACGACTGGGCAAGTGCAGTTACCTTTGATCCGGAAGAACTTGATAAGGAACGCGGAGTTGTAACAGAAGAATGGCGTGGCCGTCTTGGATTGAATGGACGTATTGCCGATACAGTGCTTCCTTTTGAGCTTGCCGGTTCCCCTTATATAGACAGACTTGCTATTGGCGACATGGATGTAATTGCAAATATCACCCGCGATGAAGTTGTAAACTTTTATAAAAAGTGGTACCAGCCGCAGAACATGGCAGTTGTAATTTCGGGCTACGTGGACCCTAAGGTTGCAGAATGGCTTATTAAAGAAAATATGGGTACTATACCAGCCGCAGAAGAAAAAAATATTCCTGCAAAAGGTTATGTACCAGCTCGTACACAAAAAGATGTTCTTGTATTTGCCGATCCGGAATGGTCTTACTCACAGGTTCAGATTGTAACACTTGATAAAGACAACAAGCCTATGACAAGTGAATCAGACCTGCGCCGTTATTATCTTACACGAATTGTTGATGAAGCAATTAATGCGCGTTTTTCAGAAATCACTACAGACCCGGAGGCTCCATGGCTTTTAGCACAGGCTGTAAATTATTCAGAAACACACAGTGCAACCTTTGATGGTCTTGTTTTTGTTCCAAAAGATGGAATGATGTGGGATTCGTATGCACGCGCTATAGATGAAATGGACAGGGTTCTTCTTTATGGCTTTACAAAATCGGAATTTGAACGTGTACGCGATTCCATTCTTGCAACAGAAAATCAGTGGTATGATACTGCCGAAACAACTTCTTCTCTTTCAAGAGTAAGCGGACTTGTAAACTATTTCCTTACTGGTGAAGCTTTTATGTCTGATGACGATTTTATTGAAGCTGCCAGAAAGATTCTTGGTTCCATTACACTGGATGAAGTTAACAATCGTGCTAAAGAGATTTTTGAAGGTCGCGGTATGATGAGCATGATTTATATTCCTGATTCTTATGCAGACCAAATGCCTTCAAAAGAAGAAATAATAGACTTCTGGGAAAACTATCAGAGTGAAGCAGAAATTGCTGCTTATGAAGACAACACAGCAGAAGGCACTTTAATGGAACGCCCTGCAAAAAAAGCGGAGGTTACTTCAAAGCGCGAAATTCCTTCACTCAAAACAAATGAATATATCCTTTCAAATGGCGTAAGGCTTCTTGTAAAAAAGACCGACTTTGATAAATCTTCAATTTACATGACAGCCTTGAGCAAGGGTGGTGCTTCTTTGGTAAGCGACCAGGAATATGCTTCTTGTATTTTCTCGCCGTTCTATGCAATTTATTCTGGTATTGCAGGAATGGATATTAATCAGCTTCAAAAATATTTATCTACAAAAAATGTTAACTTCAATGTTGCGGTAGATGAACACGATGAAAAGATTGTTGGTCAGACAAGTCCTGCCGAGTTAGAAACACTTCTTAAGCTTATTACACAACTGATGACAGAACCTCAGTTTACAGATACAGGCTGGAATTACATTTCGCTCATGCTCGATGCACAGGCAAAACAATATAATGTTCAACCAACTGATTATTTTAATTCTCAAATAGGCAAAATTCTTTATGGAGATTCTATACGTCATTATACAAGCATAAGTCCTGATCTTGTAAGCAGAATTAATCGTAAAGATGCCGAACGGCTTTTTAAAGAGCGCTATTCTAATGCGGCAGATTTTACTTTTGTCTTTAGCGGTGATATTGATGAAGAAAATCTTGTTGAACTTTGCTGCTACTATCTTGGCTCTATTCCTGGAAATGCAAAAGCAAAAGAGGAAGCAAAATATGAAAAGTTTACTTTCCCTGCTGGTGTTACAGAAAAGGTTATAAAAAGAGGTCAGGATGATAAGGGGCAGGTATTTATTGGTTTTGGCGGAACTTTGCTTGCTGCAAAAGATGTTAACGAAACCTACAAAGATATTTCGCTTTTGGAACAGTTACGTGCCCTTACCGATATCCGCCTGCGTGAAATTATCCGTGAAGATATGAGCGGAACTTATGGAGTAAATGTTTATACAAATCTTGACGGATATCCGGAACGCTATTATGAATTCCAGATTAGCTTTGGCTGTGAACCTGCCCGCGAAAAGGAGCTTACACAGGAAGTTCTTGCAGCCTTGAATGATTTGAAAAATAATCTGGTAGATGATGTTTATATTGAAAAGCTTAATGAATCATATCGCCGTAGCTTTGAATCAAATCAGTATAATTCTTCGTGGTGGCTTGAAGTTTTGAATGCTATTGAAGTATTTGGTTACATGCCGCTTGAAGCAGCTTATGACAGTTACTCTGTAATAAAATGGACTACAGCAGAATCAATGAAAGAGCTTGCAAATAAATACTTTGATATGTCAAATTACGTTGTTGCATATTTGCAGCCGGAAAAATAGGCAGTTATGGATTATTTACTAATTGGCATTTTTTCAGTAATCATCATCGCGCTTCTGGCAGGCATTATGGCCTACAACTCGCATAAAAAAAATGCCGCCCGACTGCAGAAAAAAACTTCAAACATGCAGCCGGTCCGTTGTCCTGTATGCCAAAGTGAACTATTTGTGGGCGAACAGCTTGTTTCAAAAGTCTACCGCCCCATGAAAGTTCCTGATCAGCTTATGACAATTCAGGGATGCCCCCACTGCTACCCAAAATGTGAACCAGGAGTGAGCCGAACATGTCCCGTATGTCACAAAGCAATTGCACCCGATCAGGCTTTGACAGCAAGACTTTTCAACAAAGCTGTTGGCAAGAAGCATGTTCATATTATTGGGTGCAGCAATTGTCATAAGCCTAGGGCGGATTAAACATATTCACAAAAACTACTTTTTCCTATAAAATCTACATATGAATATAATTGTTGTAGGCGGTGGTGGTCGTGAGCACACCATTTGCTGGAAGCTTGCTCAAAGTTCTTTGGTTGATAAAATTGTGGTTGTGCCTGGAAACGGTGGAACTGCAAAAGAATCAAAATGCGTTAATGTAAATCCTAAAGATTGTGATTATATTG
>JAFZXA010000065.1 GCA_017617115.1 Treponema sp. | reverse complement strand
GAGCTTCACCTTGCAGTTTATGTTGAACGTATGAAGCGTGAATACAACTGTGAAGTTACAACTGGTGCTCCACAGGTTGCTTACCGCGAATCTATTACTACAACTGGTGACTTCAACTATACACATAAGAAACAGACTGGTGGTTCTGGTCAGTACGGTCGTGTAGCCGGATTCATGGAACCAGATTCAGAAAAAGACTACGAATTCATTGACGCAATTAAGGGAGGTGCAATTCCTAACGAATTTATCCCTTCTTGTGATAAAGGTTTCCGCAAGGCTATTACTGAAGGTTCTTTGATTGGTGCTCCTATTGTTGGTGTTAAGATTACAATCAATGATGGTCAGTCACACCCAGTAGACTCTAACGATAACGCATTCCAGCAGGCTGCTATTGGTGCTTTCCGTGAAGGTTATGCAAAGGCTAAACCTGTTATTCTTGAACCAATCATGAAGGTACAGATGACTGCTCCTACAGAATTCCAGGGTAACTTGTTCGGTCTTATCAACCAGCGCCGTGGTGTAATCATTGATTCTACAGATGAAAACAATACATCTACTGTAAACGCAGAAGTTCCACTTTCAGAAATGTTCGGATTCTCTACTATCCTCCGTTCTTCTACTCAGGGTAAGGGTGAATTCACAATGGAATTTGAAAAATATGGTAAAGTTCCAAACAATGTTTCTGAAGAGCTTCAGGCTAAATATAAGGAAGAGCGTGCAAAGGCTGCCGCTGCTAAGAAATAAGGAGAAAGGCTATGGAAAAGAAAGATTTAATTGCACACAGCCCTGTCCGCTATTTTGACAATGCAACCAGTGCAGCTTTGAAAGACGGAGAAATGGGTCTTGTAACTGCAAAAAAGGGTCTTGGAAAAACTTCTATTCTTGTTCAGTTTGGAATTGACTCTCTTTTGAACGACAAGGCACTTGTTCACGTTTCTTTTGACCAGCAGTCTTCTAACGTTATTGCCTGGTATTCAAGCGTAATGGCAGAAATTGCTAAGAAAAAGAACTTCAACCTTGATGAAGTTAGCGAAGAAATTGTTCGCAACAGAACAATCTTGAACTTCAACCAGGAAACATTTACTCTTCCAAAGGTTGTTAATACACTCAAGGCTCTTAAGGAAGGCGGAATTACAATTGCAGCTGTAGTTGTAGATGGTCTTGACCTTGCAAAGACTAGTGCAGATGACCTTAAGGTTTTTGCAGACTTTGTTAAAGCCGGAAAAATGACTGCCTGGTTCAGCTACACAAATGAAGCAGCAACTCTCAAGGATACTCTTGATGCAGCAAAGCTTGATTCATTTGCAACTGTTGCACACCTTGCAGCAAGCGGCAACCAGCTTTCGCTCACAGTTCTTAAGAACGGCGACGGAAGCGTAAACCTTGACGCAAAGACATTGCTTTTTACTAAATAAAAAGCAATAAATAACTTTATAAAGGACCAATCTTGTAAAAGGTTGGTCTTTTTTTTGAAAAAATTATAATGCGGAGTAGAAAACGACTGAGGACAACTTCCTCTGTTGGCCGAAGGCGTTTTCTACGGGAGCATTATAATTTTTTCACATATAAATTTGACATTCCTTAATAATATAGGTAAATTTAAAGTATGTACGGATTTTTATTTAAGAAAAATTTTTGTGACGGGTGGGACAACCTGTTTTCGGTTGTTATTACCAATGTTTTATTCCTTATAAGCATGGTTGGTATTATCATTTTAAGTTCTTTTGTAACATCAAAGCTTGGTGAAAATACTACCGATATGGCCTTTTACCTTATACAAACAGGAATACTTTTTTTAGGTATTTTCATTTTTAATATTTTTGATTTTGCCTACGGTGAACTTTCCCAGAAAATTGCAAACTTTGAAGGCATTCACCTGCTTGATTTTTTCAAACGTATTCCGGGCGTACTTCTTGATGCTTTTCTTTTTTCACTTTTGATAATTGCAATTGTTTTTATTTCTGTCTACAGTCTGAATTTCTACTTACTCCAGCAGCAATCAATCATGAGCCTTTTTGTAGGTGCGCTTTTAATATGGGTTGATATCTTTTTATTATTAGCTTTCCAGTGGTTTGTACCAATCAGAAGCACCTTCCACAATAAATTCGGCAAATGTCTTAAAAAGTGCATTATAATATTTATGGACAATACAGGCTTTTCAATAATCATGGCTCTTTATCATCTTATTCTTATAGCACTTTCTATTCTGCCAATTGGATTTTTTCCTTCTATTGCAGGTGTTTCAATTTCAAAACATAATGCCTTCCGACTTCGTATGTACAAATACGACTATCTTGAAGAGCATCCTGAACTTAAAACTCCAAAAGAACGCCGAAAAATTCCTTGGGAAGAGCTTATTTATGAAGACAGAGAAGCTCTTGGCCCTAGAAAGCTCCGTTCATTCCTGTTCCCATGGAAAGAGGAATAAAGCAGTTTGGAACAAAAAGTTAATACAAGCATTTCAACCGTTTCGCAAATACACACCCTTACTGCTGATTTTCTAAAAAAGAAGCTTGCGCAGAACGGCTTTGATGATTTTGCTTCTTCGCATGGTTATATTTTGTACCAGCTTAGTGTAAATCCTCAGATAACCATGAAAGAACTTACAGCAAAAATTAATCGCGACAAATCTACAACAACTGTGCTTGTACGAAAGCTTGAACAGGCAGGTCTTGTTAATGTCCAGTGCAGTACAATTGACAAACGGAATAAAATACTGACTCTTACTCAAAAAGGCAGGGAATATAATCAAATGACAAGCTCTCTTTCAAAAGAACTGCTCAACACCTTTTACAAAGGATTCAGTCAGAAAGAGAAAGAAGAGTTCTGTGATTTTTTGGAAAGAATTAAGAAGAACTTCGAGTAGATTGCCACGCTTCGCTCGCAATGACAGTCATTGCGAGGAGCATAGCGACGCGGCAATCCGCATCCTAGAACCTTATATTCATCACTGTAATGTCATCAGGTAGCAGAGAATTTTGAATCCAGTCTGTTACAGTTTTTTCTATTACCTTTTCTGCTGAATATACATCGGTTTTATATAAATCACCAAAGAAGGTTTTTGTACGCGGTTCATCATAGCGTTCGCCATCATAGCTCTGCATGTCTGTTAAACCGTCTGAGTACATATCAATCTGAAGATCTGGTTTTACAGGCATTTTATAAGGGCCTTTGTTTTCTGTAGTAATTGCTTCGGCAACGGCTCCCATTCCAAAAGGAGGCAGTGTTGGTTTTAGTGTTGCCAAACGGATTTTTCCTGTTTCATCTTTAAGGAATGCAAAAACATTTGTATGGCCGCAATTGAATACATTTACTACCTGAGCTTTATAATCTACATAACAGATTGCACCAGTAATAAAGTTTCCAACAGGAACAATTTCCTGTAAAAAGCGGTCAAGCATTACAACAAGCTTACTTGCCGTAAGTTTTGAAGCATCCTGAACAGCAAGCATAGAAAAAACGGATCCAAGTGTTACTGTAAGCAAAGCTGCAGAAACATTCTTTCCCGAAACATCAAAGCTTGCAATAATATAACGTCCGTCACTAAGCTCCTTGGCAATATAATAGTCTCCGCCAACAGCGTTTGCCATTTTATTCCAGATGCATACATTGAAAGGGAAGCTCTTTGTATCAGAGTTCTTTTTGAGCATGTTCTGCTGAATAGCGGCTGCCTTTTCCAAATCCTGGGCACGAATCTCTTCAAGCCGTTTATTCATTTTATCAATAGGCATAATACCATAGAAGCTGCGATTATTAATAAGAACAATAATGTGTTTTGTTTCGATTTTAATTGCAGTTTCATTTACCTTTGCTGCAATCTGTTCAATAAAATCTCTTGTATTAAGAGTTAATGGGCTCTGCTTTACATAATCACCACAAGTTTTTGAACCAAAAAGCTTAAAGCCGGAATTACCTTTTTTAGTAACAGTATCTCGTTCTACAACACCAATTACAGCATCATCCTGTTCAATTGGAACTGCCGAAAGCTCCGGCTGCTGCTCAAACAATTCAAGCACTGTTTCAATACCGGCACTGGCACTTACCGGCTCTATTACCATAGTAATAGAACCAACTTGTGTTTCTTTAAAAGTATTTTCAAGACCAGTCTTTTTTACATCAATTGAACTTTTTTCTTCCAAATCTTCAGAAAAAAATGAACTGTCAATTACTTCTTCTTCCATAGTACTTTTCCCCTATACCATTTTTATTATTTTATTATAAATCTGAAAATGTCGGTTGTAAAGAAAAAAGTGGCGGTTGAAAAGTGGATTGCTTCGCTGCGCTCGCAATAACGGTCATTGCGAGGAGCGGAGCGACGCGGCAATCCACTTGACATTAGTTTTATATAAAACTATTATATTCCTACTATGAAAAAACTATCTATTCTCTTTACAATTCTTTTAACTTGTATTGTTGTATCCTGCAAACCTGTTGCTCCAAAGCAGTTCAGCATTGCAGTATTTATTCCAGGCATTTGTGCCGACAGTCCTACTTATGCAATGCTGCGCGATGGCGTTACTCAGGCAGTAGACGAATGGAACGAAGGCAAAGAAATGGAACATAAAACAAAGCTTTATGTTCTTGAAGCTGGAACTAATCAGTCGGAATGGCCTGCAAAAATTACTGCGCTTGCTGCCGAGCAAAAATATGATGTAATTATTTCGTCAAACCCTTCCCTTCCCGAAATTGTTCTTCCAATTATTGAACAATTCCCGAATCAAAAGTTTATTCTTATGGATGCTGAATACAGCGGAAATAATAATATCTGTACAGTCTGCTACAACCAATATGAACAGGCATATCTTACAGGCTACATTGGCGGGCTCATGTCTCAGTCGCACAAACTTGGACTTATTGCTGCTCAGGAATATCCTGTTATGAACAACATCATCTGGCCTTATTTTGAAAAAGGTGCCCGCGATGCAAATGCTGCAAGTACTGTTGCCTTCCGTGTTGTTGGAAACTGGTACGATGCCAGTAAGGGCGCAATGCTTGCCGATATTCTTTATGGCGAAGGTGTTGATGTAATTCTTCCTATTTGTGGAGGAGCTTCACAAGGCGTAATAACTTCGGCAATAAACAATAACTTTTATATAACCTGGTTCGACAACAGCGGCTTTGACAAGGCTCCCGGACACATCATTTCAAGCACTGTAATGAAGCAGCAGGAGCTTAGTGCAATTATGACAACTGATTTTTTAAACGGCAAAACTGAATGGGGAACCGCAAAGATGTTTGGCGTAAAAGAAGGTTTTGTTGATTTTGTTCAGGATGATCCGCTTTATCTTACCACCGTTCTGCCTGAAGTTCGCAGTACTATGTATGACCTTGTTGAAGATATCAGAAACGGAAATAAGGTAATTGAGTAAGAGATCCCGAAACAAGTTCGGGATGACATTTCTCGTTCGGGATGACGCTATGATTTTAGAGCTCCGTGATATTTGTCTTAAATTTTCGCATAAAACTGTGCTTCAAAAATTAAACGTTCGGTTTGAAGAGGCACAGCTTCATGCCTTGCTTGGCGAAAACGGAGCGGGAAAATCTACTGCGGCAAATATAATTTGTGGTGAACTGCAGCCAGACAGCGGGCAGATTTTGATTAATGGAGAACCGGTTGTTTTTCATACTCCCCGCGAAGCAATTAACCGTGGCATTTGTTATGTTCACCAGCGTCCTATGCTTGCAGACTCAATTACTGTAAAAGAAAATCTTTTGCTTGGACTGAATAAAGAACAAAAAAAGAGACTTGAAGCCGTAGCTCAAAAATGGCTTGCAGATATTGAATTAAATTCCCTTACAAAAAAATATGGCGCCGATACCCGATTTTTTATAGCATTAACAAGTGCCTTAATTAAAGAGCCGTACATTCTTATTCTTGATGAACCAAGTGCCCTGCTTGATGAAAATCAGGAAAAGTTTTTATTTGAAAACCTTAAGGAACTTGCAACTGGCGGCATGAACATTATAGTTATCACCCACAATTATGAAGAAGCCAAAAAGTATTGCGATACTGTTGATTATCTGGAAGATGGGGTGTTGGTTTTAAAAAAGGAATTGGATCAGGTGCGGCCCTTCGAGAGCCTCAGGGACCACAGGTCGGGCAATACAGAAAAAATCAAACTTATAACAGGCCTTCCACAAAACAAGCTTGATGAAATGGAAAAAAAACTCATAGCAGAAAGGCGGACCCATCGCACGCAGGGGTCCCTGAGGCTCTCAAAGGGCCCCTCTACAGGTTTCATCCCTACAGACCGCAAATACACAGGCTCAAACCCAAACCTTACAATTGAGCAGATGCTCACTGCAGCACTTGATATCCCCGAAAACCAAAAACCCGATGTTGCACGCAAAATGATAGAAGCAAGCGGTGTAAATATTCAGCCGCAGGAAAAATGCTCGTGTCTTTCGGGCGGAATGCTTCAAAAGCTCATGATAGAGCGCGAATTTTACAATAATCCCAAATCGTTAATTTTATGTAATCCGCTTCAGGGACTTGATGTAAAAACCTGCCGGAAAACCTGTGAACGAATACAAAAAGCAGCGCAGGAAGGTGCAGACGTGCTTGTTCTTTCATACGGTGAGTTCCCGCTGGAGGATGTATAATGTACTATTTTGGACTTATGCTTAGCCTTAGCGCAATTTATATGATAGCAGGTTGTGGCGCAGCTTTTTCTTTAAAAACAGGACGTGTAAATCTTGCAGGCGAAGGACTTATTTACCTTGGCGGATTTTTATGCGCAGTTTTACTTGACCTTTTTGCACGCGTAAAACTTCCGGCCTTTTTTGCAGTGTTCCTTGCTTTTATGGTTGCTGCCGCAGCTGGTGCACTCCTTTTAATTTTCTGCGAAGCTCTTTACAAAATAAAACACGCAGACTTTTTACTTACAACCTTTATAACTTCATCTGCAATAATCCCTCTTATTGACGGTTTAATTTCGGGACCATTCAGAACAAAAACTGGAAACCTTCTGGCAACTTCATACCTTGCCCCGCAATATCGTTTTGTAAGCATTTTAAAGCCCTCCCCTTTGAACTGTACGATTTTTGCAGCTATTACACTTTGCATTGCTCTTGAACTTTTTTTTACAAAAACACGCATTGGAAAACGCACACAAATTTATGGAATAAGCCCAAAGTTTTCTTTGTATTCAGGTTTTGACTGCAATAAAATCACCTTTACATCAGCAACGGCGGGAGGTGCGCTTCATTCCATAGCAGGAGCAGCAGCTGTTTGCGGAATTTACTTTACCTGCCACACAAGCTTTTATTCAGGACTTGGCTGGAACGCACTTTCGGTTGCAATGATTGCCAGAACCCGTCCTGCCCTGATAATTCCCGCCTCTGTTGCAATGGCAGCACTTATGACTTACTCAAGCCGTTACGCACTTTATTCAAATCTTGATTTTGACGTTAATATGCTCATTCAGGCAGTTATACTTTTTTTGGTTGCAATAGGAGGAAAAAAACATGATTAACTTTCTGGCTTTTTCGTGCCCTCTTTTGCTTGCCGCTACAGGTGCTTTGTTCAGTGAATATGCCGGTTGCCTTGCTCTTTTTATGGACGGACTCATTACCTTCTGCGGATTTTTAACTTATGCTTTTACTGTTGCAACAGGCTCTGCAATTGCAGGAACAATTTTGTGTGCAGTTATAAGTGTTGCACTTTGCCTTTTGTTTGCTTTTATTCTTGAAAAAACTCATGCCGACTTTTTTATTGGTGCCATTGCCTTGAACCTTTTATTTGGTGCGCTGACTTCACTTTTTTCATGGCTTTGCTTTGGAACACGCGGAGTTTTGACAAATCAGGCTTTTGTTTTCAAACCTTCCCCTGTAAACGCAGCCGTTATTATAATCACTTTGATTTTTATTACAGGTGCAATTCTTTTTCTTAAAAAAACAAACAGGGGTATTTACTTTAGAATAACCGGAAGCGATGCCGATGTTCTTTTAGTTCGCGGAGTTTCCCCTGCCCTTTACAGAATTTTATCGTGGGGCGTAAGCGGATTTTTTGCCGGTTTTGCAGGAAGCTTTTTAGCTTTAAGAATCTGTTCTTTTGTTCCGAATCTTGCAAGCGGAAAAGGCTGGCTTGCACTTGCCGCAGTTTTTATGGGAAAACGCCGCCTTCCTTTAATTGCAATTTTTGCTTTAATTTTTTGCGCAGTTGATTTTGGTTCTGTTTATATTCAAAGCTTTATACCAGGCATTCCGTCTTCAGTTATACTTTCTCTGCCTTATATTGTGTCACTCGCTCTTGTATTCCTCTACAGAATCTAAATCAAAAATTATTTCTTCCTGCTGAGTTGAAAGTGCCTCCTGCTCTGCCATAAACTGTTCTGCAAGCTCCGGAGAAACTGCTGTTTCAATAGTACTTTCTGCATCGGCTTCTTTTACAGCTTCTTCAACACTTTCTTTTGTTTTAAACTCTTCAAGGATATTTTCAAGGTCTGTCATGTTCTTGTAGCTTTCTTTACTTGCAACACTAACACCCATCATTCGTTCTACAATATCAGTAGTACCTGCCTTAATCTTCTTAATAGCCGAAGTTGCTTCAAAGAACTTATCATTCATTGCATCAACATCGGTTGAAACAGCTTTCTGTTTTTCGGCAAGATCCTTACAGTAAGAATTGATTTTATCGGCAGCGGCAAATTCCTCTTCACTCTTTACTTTAATCTGCTGCATCTGAGCATCAATGCTTTCTATTCCAACTGTTATTTCACGCAGCGCAGACACAACATCATCGGAGTGCTTACTAACCTTCTGGAAGGCTGCCGAGGCTTCGTTACTTGAAGTATTGGCATTATTTACCGCTTCAATAATTCCATTAATTACGTTTGCAATTGTAGCCGCATTTTCAGAAGTGCTTTCGGCAAGATTTCTGATTTCTTCTGCAACAACTGCAAATCCCTTTCCTGCTTCGCCCGCATGAGCAGACTCAATTGCCGCATTCATAGAAAGAAGGTTTGTCTGTTCTGCAACATCATCAATAATTGTAACAACTTCTTTTACTTCGCCAAGCTTGTTTGAAATTGCCTGGAGCAAATCATTTGTACTTGTAATCTTTTCATCACCATCAGAAATAAGAGCATGCATTTCCTGTGCCATTGATGAACGTTCTGTAGCCATTGTTCTTATATGCTCAAGAGTTCCGGCAGCTTCATTAACAGCCTTAGAGCTTTCTTCAATTGCAATTGCCTGTGTCTCATTATTATCTACAAGAGTATCGACCTGAATATTCATATCAGAAATAACCATAACAGCTTTTCCTACTGTCTCAATCATCTGATCAAACTGTGTCATGATTTTCTGTATGTTTTCATCAATTGCAGCAGTTGCAGCGGCAGTACTATTTGCAGCATCGTTAATTGTATAACCCGACGAAATGGCCTTAGAAGCAGTAACCTTTACAACAGTAAAAAATGCATTAATCTGCTCGACCATTATGTTGATATTCTGCATAAGAGATTTTATTTCCTGGCTGCCGTTTGGAACAATGCTTACGGTAAAATCCTTTTCGGCAAGGGTCTTTGTCATATCTTTTACGCTGATTATTTTTTTTGAAATATTTGTTGTAACAAAAATAATAATTGAAGTTATTAAAAAACATGAAATTATTGCAATTAAAAGAATTAACAGCGCTATTGTTTTTTCCTGACGATTTACAACTTCATCAATAAGCTCCGAAGCCTGATCCATTATAGGAGAAAGCAAATTATAATTACGTCGAAGCTCTGTAATATCGGCACTTGCAATTTCGGCTAGAGTCATTACCTTTACAACAGTTTCATCATCACTTAAAAATTTGTATGAATCTCTTATACCAAAGGAACGAATCTGAACCGAAGCGTTATCACTAAGCTGAATATCCTGCATATCACTCAATTTTTTTTCAACACTGCTAAGCTTAAGTGAAAATGCAGTAAAATAATTTCTTGCCTGTATTTGAGAAATCTGATACTCACCGGGTAATTGTTTTACAATAGGTGAATCAAAATAAGCTTCAATGTTACTATCAAGCCCATCAATTATTTCTTCCCAGTTTGTATATGCACTTTGAGTATCAAAGCCCCAGTATTCCATTGCATCAAGGTAATTTATAATTTCAATCAGTTGTTTCTGGGTCCTGGTCTGAATAAGCTGATAATCTTTAGCAGACTGAATGATTTTAAATCCGGTGAGAGAAAGTGTAGAAAGAACAGCAACTTGAATTACAGAGAGAAATGTTATTAATAAAAATTTGTTTCTTAACTTCATTTACAGCAGATTCCTTCAATTACATTATCGGTAGAATCTGCTTAAAAGTCTACATTCTTTCCAGATATGGAACAAGCACCAGGTTCATTGCGTTTTTGATTACCTGAAGTGTACATGAAGCAAGATAAAGTCTGGCGCCGGCAAGCTGTTTGTTTTCTGATGCAGCAGAAACAATCGGGCAGTTTTGATAGAACTTGCTGAATAGTTTTGCTGTGTCGTAAACGTAGGCTGCAATTGTGCTTGGGTCAAGGTTTTCGGCTGATTTTTGGATTGCTGAAGGGAAATCTCCAAGCTGCTTGATAAGTGCCCATTCGTCTTCTGAGGTCAAAAGAGCTACGGCGGCATCTGAGTCATCTGGAGTGATGCCTGTTTCTGCGGCCTTTGCAAGAATTGAGTTTATGCGGGCGCCCATGTACTGAAGGTATGGACCAGTGTTTCCGTTAAAGCTCAGTGATTCTTCGGGATTAAAAAGCATATCTTTTGCCGGAGTTGCCTGAAGCATGTAATAGTGGAGTGCTCCAAGTGCTACCTTTTCTGCTACTTCATCGGCGTCTCCTACTTCGCTGTCGCGGCCGCGTTCTTTTATTGCGGTGAGTGCGTCGGCGTGCAGGGAGTCTATAAGGTCGTCGGCGTCTACTACAGTTCCTTCGCGGCTCTTCATTCGTCCGCTTGGTAAGTTTACAAGGCCGTAGCTTAAGTGGTAGAGCTTGTCTGCCCAGTCAAAACCAAGTTTTTTAAGTATGTGGAAAAGGATTTTAAAGTGGTAGTTCTGCTCGCTTGCTACAACGTATACAAGCTGATTAAATGCCCAGTCGTCGTGGCGGGAAATTGCAGTTCCAATGTCTTGGGTGATGTAAACTGATGTGCCGTCTTTGCGAAGGAGAACTTTTTCGTGGTTGTCTTCGTCCTTGCCCTTTCCTACTACATCTGTTACGTCTATGCGAACCGAACCGTCCGGGGCTTTGAAGAATACGCCTTTTTCCAGGCCTTTTAATATTTCGTCCTTGCCTTTGAGGTAGGTTTCACTTTCAAAGTAGTATTTATCAAAGCTGATTCCGGTTCTGTTGTAGGTTGCCATCATTCCGTCAAAAGTCCAGCCGTTCATCTTCTCCCAGAGTGCGTGAACTTCTTTGTCACCGGCTTCCCATTTGATGAGCATGTCTTCTGCCATCTGGTTAGCTTGTGGGTGAGCGGTTTCTGGCTTGTCTTTTTCGCCTTTAAGATATTTATCAAACTCTACGTAGCACTGGCCTACAAAATGGTCGCCTTTCATTCCAAGTGATTCCGGAGTGTCGCCTGCGGCTTCGTGGAAAAGCTTGTAAGCGAGCATTGATTTACAGATGTGAACACCGCGGTTATTAATGAGGTCTACCTTGTAAACTTCGGCGCCTGCTGCTTTTAAGATGCGGCTGACAGATTCACCAAGGGCGTCGTTGCGAACGTGGCCAAGATGGAGCGGTTTGTTTGTATTTGGCGAAGAAAATTCAATCATTACACGGCGGCCTTCAAGAGGCTTTTTGCCTTCTGAATTGAGAGAGCCGTAACTGTCGCCCTGTGCTTTTACTGCTTTTAAGATTGGAGCGGCTGCATCACTTTTATTAAGTTTAACATTTACATAAGGACCAACTGCAATGAATTCACCCAAAGATTTGTCTGTGATTTTTGCAACTACCCCTGCGGCAATCTGTGGTGGTGCCATGCGAAGTGCCTTTGCGTATGCAAACATAGGACTGCCCAGGTCTCCCATTTCTGGGTTCGGAGCATTCTGCACAACGATTGTGGCGGCATCAACAGCCTGTGCGCTCGGGTCTTTTTCTTTTATGAATTCATTAAGTGCCGCAGCGATTATGTTGCGGCAAAGGTCTTTTGTATCTGCCATGTTTATTCCTAATATACTGATAAAATTTTCTGAAGTCTGTCCTTACCAATAATTCTGAAGAAACTGCCAAGTCGTGGTCCTTGCTCTTTTGCAATGAGGGCCTGGTAAAGTGCAGTAAACAGGGCTTTTGATTCAAGTCCCATTTCGGTTGCAATGTCGTACATTGCCTGCTGGCATTCCTTGTCCATCTGGAAGGTGTCGAGCTTTGGAAGAACTTCATCACGAACGCGCTGAACTGCCTTAAGAAGGTCGCCTGAGAGGTCTGCCTTGCTTCCGTCATTTCGAAGTTCAAAACAGAAATCCGGTGCGCAGTCTGGTGCCGAATGCTTTACCCAGAACCATGCACATTCAATACGTCGGCGAAGTCTTTCTTCCTGTTCAGGTTTTACATCTCCAAGTGCCTTAATTACAGCATCAATATCGCCAGAATGAATCTGAAGTAAAGTTGTCAGCTGGCGGATTGTAATCTGGTAAGGCATAACTTCCGGAATCTTTCCGTCAATCTGGCTGAGCATATAAATACGCTTTTCCTTGTTGAAGTGGTCATCGCTCTTTGCCTTATCTATTCCGTAAACAATTCTTTCTGTCTTATCGTAGTC
>JAFZXA010000064.1 GCA_017617115.1 Treponema sp. | reverse complement strand
ATTCCCATGTCCATAATGCGGCGTTTAACCGCACCTTCGCCAAGCAGTTTTTCTACAACAACTGTCTGACCTTTTTTTACTTGTCGTAAAGTCATTTATTTTCTCCTATACAATTATTTTCTGCGCCATTTCGCGACTGATTGCAACACGACTGTCTTTGATTTGAACAATGATATTTCCGCTGATTTCTGAAACTACACTAACTTGTGCACCGGCTACAAAGCCAAGATTTTCCAGAAAACGGCGGACTTCTTCTTTTCCGTTGATTTTTTTAATGAGGAAACTTTCCCCTGAGGATACTACATTAAGTGCCATGTTATACGCTCCTAACAAAAAAAGTTAGTATAGACTAACAATATCAAATCTGTATGTTAGTTAAAACTAACAGAGTTGTCAAGAGTTTTTATGAGAATTTATTGAATTTGTAAAATTGAGATATAATTTGAGTTTAGTTTGAATGAATATAATATAATAATATAGGTTTTAAAATCCAATAAACAGTGATTGTATAAAAAGCCATGAGTCCCGCAAACAAAGCAATGCGTTTCCAGAAGTTCTGGATAAAAAGCTTTACAAGCTCCTCCAGACGCGGGATTTCTTTAAGTGCAGAAAACTGTGTTGCAGCAAGATCAATTCCTGCATAAGTCCAGGTTACCAGCGGATATTCATCTTTTACGAAGCGGCTTATTCCTTTTGTAAGGCTTCGCTCCTTTATCACATTTCTGGTGATTGCTACAGTTATCCGCCCATAATTTTTGCAGTAAAGAATCACCCTTACAAGCCAGAAAATAAATGCACCTGCAAAAAAGGCCATACTTATCCACGCCGCAATTGACTTTCCAAAAGGATGAAAAATCAAAATGAGCATGCCGGCAACATTAATGGCAAGAGTAATTGCAGCATTACGGATTGTCCTTTTATAAATTTGATGAAGTTTTTCTTCAACAAGCTCACAGGCAGAATTTAATGAAGCTTCAAGTACCTGAGGAATTGCCGCATTCACCGCAGCCCGGCTTAACCTGAAGAGTCTTGCAGCAACCCGTTTCCAATATGCAGACATTAATTAAGACCTTTGAATTCCTTGTAGGTTTCAAGATCGGCTTTAAAGCCCTTTATACAAAGCGTAACAATTCCAGCATCATCAAGGTAGCCCACAAAAGGCATAAAATCAGGAATAAGGTCCAGCGGTGCCAGCACATACAAAAGCGTTGCCGCAATTGCCACAATAGTTCCAATTGGCACCTTTGTATATTTTTTCGTAAAAAAATCTTTGAGCATCGAAAAGTAAAGTTTTATATCTTCAATAAAACTGCGTAGATACTTGTTATTCATTTTATTCAGAATGTGTTCTTCGTTGTCAAAAACCTTGTTCATGTCATCTTCTGAATACTGTTTATTTTTGAACGAATTAAATTTTTCGTTTACACGTTTTGCTTCTTTTTCGGAAAGCTCCTGCTGTTTGCCTCTTTTATGGAACATAGCCGTCCTCCTGAATTTTCTCCTACCTTATTTTACATAATAATCGGGAATTAAGTATATAGGAGTGAAAGCTTAGATGAAACCTGTTATTTATGACTTATTGTTGAAACCCCCATTTTCTACTATAATCAGTCTTATGAATAACAAACATCAGATGCAGCGCTTGCAGGAGCTGGCGGCTAAAAACGGGCCTCTTTGTGTGGGGCTTGATACGGATCCTTCTTATATTCCGGAAAATATTCTTAAACAGTTTGGAAGTGCACCAGAGGCTGTGCTTGCTTATAATAAAGAAATAATTGACCGCGTGGTTGCGGAAAAAACTGCCTGTTGTTTTAAGGTGCAGATTGCCTATTACGAAGCAATGGGACTTGCGGGGCTCAAGGTTTATGCAGACACTCTTAAACTGGTTCGTGACTCCGGCCTTGTTGCAATTTCTGATATTAAACGCGGGGATATTGGTGCTACTTCAAAGGCTTATGCCCATGCTCATTTTACCGGTGATTTTGAAACCGACATTATTACAATAAATCCTTACATGGGCTTTGATACGCTCGTTCCTTTTACAGAATATTCTTCGCCCGAAAAGGGAGGCAAGGGAGCTTTTGTGCTTTTGTGTACTTCTAACCCTGGCATGACTGATATTGAACATCAGGAACTTAAGGCAGGCGGATTGCTTTTGGAGCGGGTAGGGGACGAAATTGCTCGAATTGGCAGTGATTTTGCACAGCAGTACCCTGACCAGACCTGCGGGATTTTTGGTGCCGTAGTTGGTGCTACCCAGGTTGCCGATGCCCGATATCTTCGCGATAAATACAAGGATACTTTCTTTTTGATTCCAGGCTATGGTGCTCAGGGTGGCGATGCCGAAATTTGCAAAACCCTTTTAGAGCGCGCAGGTGGAACTGTAAACTCAAGCCGTGGAGTTCTTTGTGCCTGGAAAAAGGCAGAAGGACTGCAGGAAAAGCTTGCTGCCGGTACAATTACAATGAGTGATATTGCCGATGCGGCAGGAAAAGCTAGTTATGATAGCAAAGTTGATTTAACTAAATAGATTGTCGGGTCAAGCCCGACAATGACAGGAGACATTATGCCAGTAGATTGTTCTGGAAAACCATATCCTTTGTTCTTGCAGGCCAGTGTGGTTTGCTGCGAGCAGGTTGAAGGCGCAAATCCAAAAGGAAGCGTCTGGCGGCTTGTTGTTGAACCTGTCTGGTGTGAGCATGCAGACAAAAAGCAGCTTCCTCTTGCGGGGCAGTTTTACATGCTTCAGGCAGAACGCACAAACACTCTTTTAGGAAGACCAATCAGTGTTTTCCATGTTGATAACTCAAATCCGGACAAACCTTGCATTGAATTTTTGATTTTATTAAAAGGCAAGGGAACCCAGGAACTTTGCAGTTTGATGGTGCAGGATAAGGTGAAGATTCTGGGACCGCTGGGTAATTGTTTTGAAGAGCCCTTCGGCAGGCTCAGGGACCCCAAGGACCGTAGGATTTGCATCATCGGTGGAGGCATTGGCGTGGCTCCTGTTGCTGGTTTTGCAGAAACGCTCCCTCCCCAGTCTTATGATTTTTTTGCTTCTTTCAAAAGCGGCAGCTACGGACTTGAACACATAAAACCAAATAAACTTACAATAACTACAGATGACGGCTCGGTTGGCGTTCACGGAATGCTTCCTGCGGCCCTTACAGAAGAAACTTTGCGTGCCGAAAATTACTCTGCAGTTTATGCCTGCGGACCAACTCCAATGCTTGCTTATGTAAAGAAAATTTCCGAAGCCTGTAATATTCCATGCTATCTTAGTATGGAAGCGCACATGGCCTGCGGAATTGGTGTTTGTCTTGGCTGTACAATTCAGACTTCAGAAGGCAAAAAACGCTGTTGTAAAGAAGGTCCGGTTTTTGACAGCCGCATTCTTGATTTTGAAAATCTAGACGGAACTGCTACCAGAAGTCAGGTTGCAGGTATAAGAGTTCAGAAACGCCGTGAACCACTTACAACCGAACCTGACCTTAGCGTAAACATTGCCGGAGTTCAGTTCAAAAACCCTGTAATTGCAAGTTCCGGTACCTTTGGTTTTGGCACCGAATATGAATCAGTTTTTGATGTTAGCCGTCTTGGAGGCATTTCAAGCAAGGGGCTTACTCTTGAACCACGCCAGGGAAATGATGGAATTCGAGTTTGGGAAACTCCGTCCGGACTTATGAATTCAATCGGCTTGCAGAATCCTGGGATCCCGCATTTTATAGAACATGAGCTTCCCGAAATGCTCAAGCTTGGTCCTGTTGCCATTGCAAACCTTAGCGGAAACTCTCTTGAAACTTATGTAAAAGGCGCCGAGCTTCTGGATAAAACCCAGGTTCCAATGATAGAGCTCAATATTTCCTGCCCTAACGTTAGTGCAGGTGGAGCCGCTTTTGGCATGACCTGTGCCGCCGCCAGCGAAGTTGTTCGTGCCGTTCGTGCCGCAACTAAAAAGCCGCTTGTTGTAAAGCTTACACCACAGTCGCTTGAGCTTAACGCCGTTGCTCTTGAATGCATTAAAGCCGGAGCAGACGCAATAAGCTTATGTAACTCCTTCCAGGGAATTGCCATAGATATTGAACGCGGAGTTCCTGTTTTTGATAAATTAAAGGCAGGCCTTGGTGGTCCTGCTGTGCGACCAATCGCTGTGCGACTCATTTACGAGCTTGTTCAGGCAATAAATACTTTGCCTGCCGACCAGCGTGTTCCTGTAATTGCCATTGGAGGCATTGCTACCTGGCAGGATGCAGTAGAGTTTATTATGGCCGGTGCCGACGCAGTTCAGGTTGGAACCGCAACTTTTGCAAATCCTCCAGCCATGGTAGAAATTGTAGACGGGTTGGCTGCCTTTATGAAACGCAAAGGCTATGAAAAAATCGCAGACTTCAGAGGCATAATTCATGGCTAAAAAACCATTCTTAGAAGGCCTGCGCGACGGTGTACCTATTGGCCTTGGCTATTTTGCAGTTGCTTTTTCTCTTGGAATTGTTGCCCGAAACGCAGGGCTTACACCAATTCAGGGTTTTATAGCAAGCTTTTTTAATCTAGCTTCTGCCGGAGAGTATGCACTTTTTACTTCTATGCAGGCAGCCGCCTCATTCTTAGAAATTGCAATCATCACATTGGTTGTAAATGCCCGCTACCTTCTTATGAGCTGCGCCCTTGCCCAACGCTTTGACCCGGCAACCCCAATGATCCATCGCTTTTTTGTAGGCTTTGGCATTACCGATGAAATCTTTGGCATTACAATTGCCCGCCCGGGAACAATAGAACCAAAATATAATTATGGAGCAATTCTCATAGCAGCAACACTTTGGAGTCTTGGAACTTCCTGCGGAATTATTGCCGGAAACTTCCTGCCAGCCCGTGTTGTTAGCGCACTTTCTGTAGCACTTTACGGAATGTTCCTTGCAATCATCATTCCGCCGGCACGTAAAAATCTGGTTATAGCAATTGCAGTTGCCGTGAGTTTTTTGTGCAGCTATATTTGCGGGATTATTCCGGTTGTGAAAGATCTTAGTGCAGGAACGCGCACAATAATTTTGACAGTTTTGATTTCGACAATTGTCGCACTGATTAAGCCGATTGAAGAACCTGCGGTTCCTGAGCATGTCGAAGGAGGCGAAGAATGATTTACAACTACCTTGCCATCTTCACAGCTTTCGGTGTGTCATATTTAATCCGTGTACTCCCGCTCACCCTTATCCGTAAGCCAATACAAAATCGGTTTATACGCTCATTCTTATATTATGTGCCATACGTAACTCTTGCAGTAATGACATTCCCTGCAATTGTTCAGGCAACCCAGTCGCCTATTGCAGGAATAATTGCACTTGTTATTGGAATAATCCTTTCGTTTTTTGGAGCAGGGCTTTTTCCTGTTGCATGCGTGTGCTGTGCTGTAGTATTTATAGCAGAACTCTTTTTGTAAAAAATCAGGAAGGAGGCTAAAAAAATGAACAGAGAAATCGAAATAAAAATCCCGCTCACTCAAAGCGAATACGAATTACTCTTTTCAAAAATCCACGAGCCGCCTTTTACAAAGCCTGAACATCTTTACAAAAGCGACACTTATTTTTCGCGCTACAAAACCCGCCAGGAACGCGATGCAAGCAACGAACCCAGGGTAATAAGAATCCGCACTGAACAAAATCTTGACCAGAGTGAACCTTCAAAAAAATCCTATTTTTGCTTAAAAAGAAAAACAATTGAAAACGGCATAGAATTCAACTCCGAAAACGAAACTTTCATAGAAGACGAAAAAGTCCTGGAACAATTTTTTGAAGTAGCCGGCTACACAAAATATTTTCAAAAAAACAAAGACGCCTTTTCAACCTACAACGGCGACTTTCACCTTGAACTCGAAAAAGTAAACGGCATGTGCTACGTAGAAATTGAGGTTACAACCAGCACTCTCCCCGCAGAAACAGTCCGCCAGAACCTCGAATCCTTTGTAAAAGACCTTGGCCTGGACTCATCAAAACGAGACTCCCGCAGCTGGATGGAAATTATTCAGTCACAAGGTTGAAAGTCAACATTAAACATTTGCAGGAACTTTCAGAGCTTCAAGAACTTTTTCTAAAGGAGCATGCATTTTTTTTGCTGCAACTTCGGGTGAGGCATCAAAATCGTTTATTAGAACCAAAGCATCTTCTATTGCTTTTTCGTTGCGTCCTTCTTGTCGACCTTCTTCTAAATCGTAGTTTCTTTGTCTTAAATATGTCATATACTGATGCCTCCACTGCATGTTCTTTTTTGCATCATCTACATACTCTTTCAAAGTAGAAGTGAATGTACTTCCAGGTTTATTCGAAACAAGAAGCTCAAAAAATGCCCTAAGCTCCTTATCTTCAATCATTTTAGCACAAGTTGGTGCAATAAAAAAGTGTTTAAAATCCCGGTCATTAAGTTTTGTTTTTCCGTTCTCCTTACAGATATTTTCAAATGTATACACAGGAAGACTTGCTTTAAAAATGTCTTTCATACAAATAAAAATCACATGAGAATCCCTTAGTTTTTTGTAAGGTTCTCCATCTTGAAGAGTATCAAGAGCCATAAGCCCTGCATAATATCTGGCTCGCTTTGGAAGTTCTTTGGTATTCACTACCTGCAGTTCAATATCATGCATACGTCTGGCTTCTTTTACAAAAACATCCAGTCTTATGCCTTTCTTGTCATGGTCTAAATCAATTGTTTCCTCGTTATGCATTTCCATTTTCCTGATTTTTACTTTAAGCAGCATTTCCAGCAATTGCTTACAGGCATCCTGATGGTGGCGCATAACCTTGTAGAAAATGAAATTGTTCGCCAATGTAGCATTTTTCCATTTCTTTTCAAAAGCTTTTTCTTTTTTCTGATTCATAAAAAATCTCCTTAAATAATTTTGAGCATAATCCCCAAGCCGCAGCGTGCTCATATGAGAATTATTTTTCTTATATATATAGATTAGAAAAAAAAGTGGACTTGCTACAAAAATTTGCGAAAATTCTTTAATAAAAGTATATTTTTTCATAAATATCTTCTCTTATGGCAAAAATCCCATGGTTTTGATAAAATAACTACATGACCGAAAATCCAGAATTCCGAACGACGCAGCTCATTACTTATCTTGGGAACAAGCGGAGTCTTATTGGGTATATTGAAAATGAGGTGAATCAGATTGCGGACGAGATGGACAAGCAGCGGCTGGTTTGTGCGGATCTTTTTTCGGGGTCGGGGGTTGTGGCGCGTATGCTTAAGGCGCACTCTTCAAAACTGATTGTAAATGATCTGGAAGAGTATTCGGCGGTTATTAATTCGTGCTACCTTAGTAACAAACGTGATTTTCCGGCAGCGGCTTACAAAAATTATCGTCAAAAAATCCTTGCTCTTTGTGAACAGAAAAAAATCCCGGGGATAATTACAAAAAACTATGCACCTAAAAACGACAAAAAAATCCAGCCCGGCGAGAGGGTTTTTTATACAAGGCAAAATGCACTGCTGCTGGACACTTATCGCACACTTATAGACCGTGTGGTAGAAAAGCCAGAACTTAAAAAATATTTTTTAGCACCGCTTATTACAGAAGCTTCGGTTCATACAAATACCAGTGGAGTTTTTAAAGGATTTTATAAAGATAAAAACACTGGGCTTGGCTGCTTTGGTGCTTCGGGGAAAGATGCTTTGTCGCGCATACTTGGACGCATTGAACTCAAGGAACCTGTCCTGAGTAATTTTGAAAGCTACGTCACAATTTATCAGAAAGATGCAGTTGCACTTGCAACCGAACTTCACAACCTTGATATTGCATACCTTGACCCGCCGTATAATCAGCATCCGTATGGGTCAAATTATTTTATGCTTAATCTTATCTTAAAAAACAAGCTTGATGTTGAAGTGAGCCCGGTGAGTGGAATTACGCAGGGCTGGAACCGTTCTGTGTTCAATAAGGCAAAGCTGGCACTTGATTCCATGGAACAAATTATTGCTGCGCTAGACACAAAATATGCAATTATTTCTTATAACTCCGAAGGCTTTATTTCTTTTGACCAGATGGTGAAAATGCTGCAAAAATACGGTGAGGTTAAGACTGTAGAAATTAATTATAACACCTTCCGTGGCAGCAGAAACCTGCAAAACCGCAGCATTCACGTATCGGAATATTTGTTTGTGTTGAAGAAATAAAAAATTATCTGTCATCCCGAACTTGTTTCGGGATCTCAATATAAAAAGACCCTGAAACAAGTTCAGGGTGACACAATAGGTTAGTGGTCCTATTGACAACCACTGTTAATTATCCACCGAAACGGCTTTAATACCAGGCAACGCAGCAAGATTTTTTGTTAATTCCACAGTTGCCATGCCTTCGGGAATCTTTCCAATATAAATAAGTGTGAGCCCGCCGCTTTGAATATCGTAATTTGTGTTGAGTTCAAACACAACAATGCCCGCATCTTTAAGAATCTTTCGAACAGCAGCTTCATCAACTGCATTTGTAGAAAAGTCCAGTGTAATGATTTTGCGTTTTTCGGCAGGGAAGAGCTTTCGTTCCATTGGACCAATTACTAGCAGCAACAGGAACGAGAACAACAAAACAATTCCAACCGGAACATAAAGCTTAGCACCACACGCAACTCCAAGCGCTGCAGAAGTAAATATAATTGACGCAGAAGTAAGGCCTCGAATATTAAGTCCCTGATTTACAATTGCACCTGCACCCAAAAATCCAATGCCGGTAATAACGGCAGCCGCAACTCGCGCAGGGTCGCCTTTTACAACTCCTGTAGAAGCAATTGCTCCGGACACAATTGTCAAAAGGCACGAAGAAACACACAAAAGTGTTAGTGTACGAATGCCTACAGTGTGCTGTCTCATTTTGCGTTCAAAGCCAAGGCAGAATCCGCAAACCAGGCTAAGAGATAATCTTATAATGTAATCTATGTATATATTCATATGCCTCTAT
>JAFZXA010000063.1 GCA_017617115.1 Treponema sp. | reverse complement strand
TTTTCGGCATGATGATTGTAAACAGCATTTAATAATATCTCATCAAGAAATTTTATAGATTCTGCCTGTTCAAAAGTCTTAGTTTTTGAAAACCATTCATTGAGTCCTGTTCTGGAAACTAATATATCAATATTTGTATTTTTATTTTTAAAAGTTTTCCCTTGAAAATTTTCTCGTGCGTAGTTAAACCATAGAGTTTTAAAAGCCTTGAATTTTTCATATTCTTCAGACATAAGAAAAGTATTGTAATCCTTGCTTCTAGCTCTTGTAATAACGGCGTCGGTGGGGGCGTTGGGCGGGCAAGTAGATTGCCTCGTCGTTACGCCCCTTTGTTTTACTTCGCAGCTTCAATCGTAGCCTTAATATCATTAGAAATACCGTCGCAAAGTTCACAAGCTTTCTTCTTAGCCTCTGCGTACCATGCGTCGCTGCCGTCGCCGGCTGGGACCATTGAGTTGATGTAGAACTTAATTTTTGGTTCTGTTCCGGAAGGGCGGGCACTTACGATTGTTCCGCTTTCAAGATAGAACTGAAGTACGTTGCTCTTTGGTAAATCAGGGTCGTTCATAAGGTCGCGTACTTTTACTACTTTCTGGCCGCCTAATGTGGCTGGTGGGTTTGAACGGAGCTTGGCCATGATTTCTTTCATTGTCTGAACACCGCTCTGGCCCGGGAAGTTCTGAGAAATTGCGCGGTCTTCAAAGTAGCCGTATTCTTTGTACATGTCGTCAAGGTGTTCCAAAAGGCTCTTTCCCTGGCTTCTCCAGTACAAAATCATTTCGGCACACATTGCTGCTGCAGAAACACCGTCTTTGTCCATTACTTCTTTTTCTACCTTGTAGCCGTAGCTTTCTTCCAAACCGAATACATAGTTGTGTGTTCCTGCTTTTTCAAAGTTAGCTTCTACGTTTGCAATCCACTTAAAGCCTGTAAGACAGTCGAACATTTTTACGCCGTATTTCTTACATATATAGTCGCCGAATGGGGATGTTACAATTGAACGGATACAGGCAGGGTTTGCAGGCATTTTTCCAAGCTCCTTGCGGCTAAGGAATACATATTCCATAAGCAAAGCGCCCATCTGGTTTCCGCTAAGGAGTACAAAGTTTCCATCCTTGTCTGGGAAGGCTGTACCAAAGCGGTCTGAGTCTGGGTCTGTTGCCATAAGACCGTCGGCTTTTTCTTTTGTAGCAAGGTCTACTGCCATTTTAAGAGCCGGCTTTTCTTCCGGATTTGGTTTTTCTACAGTAGGGAAGTTTCCGTCCGGTTCACGCTGTTCCGGTACAGTGATGATATTTAATCCAAGGTCACCCAAAACCTTTTCTACGTGCATTGCACCTGTTCCGTGAAGCGGTGTGTAAACAATGCGTACATCCTTTGCCTTTTCTTTGATTAAATCCGGGCGGAAAAGTTGTGCCTTACACATATCCCAGAATTTTTCATCTATTTCTTTATCGATGATTACAAGTTTGCCTGTAGAAATTGCTTCTACGCGTGTCATTGTTTTTACATCTTTTACATTGTTTACTTCTTCAATAATTCCAACATCATGAGGTTCAATTACCTGTGCACCGTCGTTCCAGTATGCCTTGTAACCGTTGTACATGCGTGGGTTATGTGATGCAGTAACTACAACACCAGTGTCTGCCTTGAGGGTTCGGATTGCAAATGAAAGCTCTGGTGTAGGGCGCAGGCTACTGAACAAATATGCCTTGATTCCGTTTGCAGCAAAGATGAGTGCAGTTGCTTCTGCAAATACATCTGAATTCAAGCGACTGTCGTATGCAACAACTGCGCTCAAAGTTCCGGCTTTTGCTTTTTCAGGGAATGCCTTAATAACATAATTTGCAAGGCCCTGTGTTGCCATATTTATTTCGAGGGTGTTCATGCGGTTTGTTCCGCCACCCATGATTCCGCGAAGTCCGCCTGTTCCAAACTCAAGGGTCTGATAAAAACGGTCTTCGAGCTCTGTATAATCTTCTTTTTCAATAAGGTTTTCGATTTCCTTACGGAAGCGTTCGTCCTGTTCTGCAGCAATATAAGCTTTAGCTCTTTCCAATATTTCTGATTTTTCCATTTTGTTACTCCTGATATATATATTTTATCTTTAATTATCACTCTTCTCAAGCAGTTCTGTTTCCCACGCAAGCAGGGCTTTTTCTTCTTCTACGTTATCTCCACGCACATCGCACATAATGCGGAAAACCGGTTCGGTGCCGCTGCCGCGCATCCATATAAAGGCAACAGGTTGTTCCTCAGAATCCTTGAATAAAATCTTAAGTCCGCCCTTACCCGAAAGTGAATAGTCTGTAACACCGCAGGTTTCTTTTGTGCCGTTTGTAATAACAGCTTCATAACTGCAGATTCCGTAAGCCTTTTCAAGTTCAGCTTTCTTTTGCTCCCACGAAGCTTCAAAGTTTTTCTGGAAGGCCTTCTTCAACGCCGCGTGGTCAGTATTCTTCACTTTAAGAATTGCCCGTGGTTCACTAACACCAGTAGTCGTATAAACCGGCAGACTTTCCAGAACATCACTCAAAGTAAAATCAGCCTTATATTCTATGCCGGCTTTCTTACACCAGATTTCGTACAAGCCGTCTTCACGCATCATCAAAAGCTTTATAATTGCAAAAACTGTATTAAGCGGGTCGCGCACACTTGAAGGATAAGTTATTGTTCCGCCATTCGAGCCTTCACCCAAAATCCTTACATTATATCCTTCTTCTCGCTTTTCACGCGCAAGGTTTACAACATTTGCTTCACCAACTTCAGCACGGAAAACTTCTGCACCAAGCACACGGCAAATTTCATTAATGCGCATAGAAGTAGGGCAGTTTACGGCAACTGCTGGCTTAAACGAAGCGTCACCACCATTTTTCCATATACTGTAAGTTAGTTCTGCAAGCACCGAAAGACTGAATACTTCCTGCGCCTTAAGAATTACAGCTTTGCCAGTTTTTTCATCCCAGTAAACAATATTTCCACGGTCGCCGTCGCAGTCGGGCATATAACCAAGCAGAACATTGCAGTTTTTATTTCGCTTATGTAAATCTTCCATTGCCTCTGCGACATGAACAAGGTTTTCTGCTTCCGGAATAATTTCATGTGCAATTTCATCTTCGTTTATTGAATAAAAATCAATTCCGTGTGTCGTAAAAAAATCTTTATCAATACACTTTGCACGAGAGCTTCCGTTAAAGTCGCAGATAACTCCAAGCCCCTTTGCACGTATCTGACCGTCAAGCATTTCAAAGAAATCTTTCTGATGCTCTTTGTTTGAAGAATCTGTAATAGTTTCGCGAATAAAATCTTCGTAAGCTTTAAGCGCATTAAACTTTGAGCTGGCTTGTGTTTTATAAATTTCGTTCAAAGCCATGGAACTGCAACCATCAGCTGCCTGAACCATTTTACTCAAAGCCGCATCATCATCCATCAGCGCAAGGAACTTTTCTGTTACCTTTGCATTTTCTTTTGCTTCTAAAACTCCGCCGTTATTTGTACCAAATTTAATTCCATTGTGTCCTACAGGATTATGACTTGCCGAAATGTAAATAAAGCCGTCCAGTTTTTTAGCATAAGCCATAATTTCTGGTGCCGAAGTAACACCCGAATACTGAACAACAGCGCCTTTTGCAACAAGTGCACGAAGCATTGCATCGGCCATAGCAGGTCCCGTAGGGCGAGCATCAATTCCAACTGCAATTACCGGAACTTCCTGATTTGTTAAAGCTGAAATATAATCAAAAAAAACAGAAGCGGCAGCAATACAAATTGCCTTATCCTGTTCACTGATTTCGGGAGCTTTATCCTGTTCATCCCCCGAAACTGCAAAAACTTTACGCCATCCGCTGGCCGAAAGAATCATATTTGGTTTCATACCCACTATTTTAACACCAAATTGTCAAATTCTCAAATATTAATAGATTGAAAGAATGTAATTCTGTTGTTTTACTTTACCTAAAAAATCTTGTGCAGTAATACCAAGAGTTGAGCGTCCCGGAGTAAGCATAAGCGTTCCAAGAAGAATAAGTGTATCATCTGGATATAAATCGGCGGCTTTATACTTTTCTTTTTCGCCTGTTACATAAAGCTTTCCATTTTCCTGGCAAACAGTATCAAAAGAAATACCATCTAAAACAACACCATTTATTGTAATAGTAGTTCTGTAAGGAACCGCGATTTTATTTCTTGCTTGAAATATTTTATATGAACCCGAAGGAAAAACTTTATTTTCTTTAATATCAAAATATTTACCTTCTTTATTTTGAAGCATAATTCCTGTCATAGTATATTCAATTTCATTTTCTGTTCGTGGAAGAAGGATTTTAGGATTTATAGCTGCTGATTTTTGAAGGTCGATAATCTGGAACTCAAGATTGCTGCGTGTCTGTTGCCATCCGGAATTACCTGTTTCTCCAATTATATCTCCTTGTTTTACCGAACTTTTTGTATCAAGATTTTCATTTACTGTTTCACTGTCAAGATTTGCATATACCGAAATCAAATCATCTTCGTGGCAAACAATAACAGCACTGCCAAGAGTTGAAGGAAAAAAATTAGAATCATCAGCTTCATCAGACAGAATAATCAAAACTTTTCCGTCATTGATGGCTTTTACTTCTGAAGGATCTTTAAAAACAAGAGAAGTACTTATTGCACCTCCAATATTCTGACCAAAATATGAAAGAATTGAATCCTTGTTGTATTCTTCCTGTGGCCATTCAACTGCAAAAAAAGAGAAGGTAAACACAAAGAACAATGATAAAACAAAAAGTATTTTTTTCATGACTATTCCCCTCTAATCTTTAGAGATCTTGATTTTTGAAATTGAAGTATCCTGACCAACATAAAGATTGTTATTACAGGTTTTTATAAATGCTGTATCTGCTTCAAAAGTAAAAGAACCTTCAAGTGTATCGGTTTTTTCAATAATATAAACTGTATATTCTCTTCCTTTTTTACCAAGAACAAAAATAAGGGAATCTGTTTCTTCAATGGCAATTACAGTTTTACCAAGTTTTATGCTGCTGTTCTGTTGTTTTTCGATATTATAGATTCCAAGATTGTCTTCGTAATTATACAGAATGCGTTTGTCGTTATCGCAGAATTTTACAACAGTCTGTCTGTTCATGTCTGAATCTAAAAAGCAGTGAAAAATGATTTTTGGTTGTTTACCTTCATTTTGAGTAAGTACAAACCGCTGCTTATTATGACCCGAAACAGAAGCAATGTATTGCCCATCTGAAGTAATATCAAGACCAAGAATAATCTTATAATCGCTTCCTCCTGGTGCAAAACTTAGAGAATCAAAACCAGTATTGTTATCTAAAATCTTAATTGTGCCGTCTGCATAACCCGCAGCAACATAATTTTGTTTAGAACTAAAAGCTGTAAGTGGAACTGTATTTTCGTTTATCCAGGATATTTTTCCTTGTTTGTCGCAGCGTGCAAAAGACGCTCCACCTGGTAAAAATACATATATTCTGTCCTGTTCAAAAAAAGGAAAGCCTGGTGCTTCAATAATTCCCTGTTCCTGAGTTTGTTTGTTGAAAAATGATATTTGCGAATCTTCTGTAGTGTAAATTGCATAATAATCAGAAGATATTGATGCTTTAGAAGGGAAGGATTTATAGGTTGTAATCTGTCCGTCTTCTGTAAAATAACCGATTGATTGTCCGAGTTTGAAAAAAATCTCATTTGTTCCGGCAGGTACTGACTTTAATGTAGGACTAGCAATGCTTTTTCGCCATTCTGGTGTAAACTGATACTCTTTTCCAAGCGGTTTTGCGGCCATTATTATATAAATTATTATGAATATTAAGGCAAGAAATATATAAATACTTGTATGTTTTTTTGTTTTCATGTTATTTACATATTATTGTAAAAACGTGAAAAATTCAATGTTTTTTTAACCTTGACAAAATACCGTATAATATGCAAAATATTACATAGATTTCAAATAAAAATCAAAATATTTATATAAAAAGTACCATAGGGGCAAAAAAATGACTGATGACATTCTTACAATTGAAGAAGTAGCAAAATACCTTCGTGTTTCTGACAGAACTGTTTATGACTGGGCACAAAAAGGTGAAATACCTGCCGGAAAAATTGGAACAGTATGGCGTTTTAAGAAAACAGAAGTAGAAAACTGGGTAAATGCAAAGCTTTCTTCAAGCTCTTTGGGTCAGAATGATTCAGAAGTTCAGGTTAAAAACATACTTTCACCAGACCGAATTGTATTTATCAATCACAGCACAAAGCACGATGCAATTGTTCAGCTTTCACAGGTGCTTGCAACAGCTCCACAGATTAAAAATGAATCAGAATTAACTGCCGAAATACTTAAACGCGAAGAATTAATGTCTACCGCTATTGGAAAAGGCATTGCAATTCCTCATGTTCGTCTTTCTTCGGTAACCGATTTAGTTATGGCAGTTGGAGTTTGCAAAAAGCCTATTGCAGATTATCAGACAATTGATGACACACCTGTTGACCTGCTTTTTATGATTGCCGCCGCTTATAATCAGCATTCACTTTATCTTAAGACAATTTCTCACTTCTGCGGAAAGCTCAAGCAGGAAGGTCTTCACGAAAGTATCATCAACGCAAAAGACGCACAGGAAGTTTTCTCACTTCTTATGGCATAATGACAGGAATCCATTTGGTTCTGTCGGCATGCTCCTGAGCAATTGTTCCCCAGGTTACTATTGCAGTAGTTTCTCCCATTAAAAATGAACGTCCGGTTCCTTCAACTTCATATTTTTGACCAGGTGCAGAATTTTCAAAAGTTACCATTGCATGAGAATATTCGCGGGAAATGAGCATAAATGATTCAAGTCCTGCAGCTCTAAGCAGAACGCATACAAGCATACTTCTGGAGTCGCAGTCGTTTCCTTGACCGCACAAAACAGCCGGAAGATTTGTAAAATCGGTAGAAGAAGCTTTTTCGTTATCGCGTTTATATTGAAAACTCTGTACCCACGAAAGAAGAGTCTGCGCATAAGCTAAATCGGGATTAGAAGGGTTTGAATTTTCACATAAAGGATATAACTGCGAAATAACATCATAAGAAACCTGTGCAAGACGTCCATAACTGTCACGGTAAACCATTCTGTAATAGCGCTGCCAGGCTTCTTTCCACAAATTATGTTTTGCATAAAGCAGAAGAACAGAATATTCCATTTCAAGAACAAACTGTGCAGCATCAATATCAGAATTATCAATGTAGGTTGTAATAGTGTGACCGCCAATATTAAGTTTTATATTTTTTTTACCTTCTATTGGATATGCATACGTTGCAATAATGCCTGGAAAACAGTAATAGTGTTCGTCTGTACAAAGCGAGTTCAAAATTGACATTATAAAAGGATTGCAGCTTTGACGTGTGTCTGCTGTTGAATATGCCAGAATTGCAACATAAGCATTTGTTTTTTGAAGTGGGGCGCATATTGCCCAGCCTGAATACTTTTGATCAAGCGTCATAGAAAAATCGGAAATTGCACATTCAGGAGAATTATTCCAGGCAAAGGTGTCTATTTCCATTGCTGCACCCAGTTTTTTTAAGGCTGTTCCTAAAACCATAGCCGATGAAATGTATGAAGGATTATCATAAATCTTAATAATAAACTGAACAGGATAATTTGGATGTGTAAAATGATAAGACATCTGGTCATCAGAAACATCATTCAGTTCAAAACCTTCAGGAATATCAAGTGAATAGTTGTAAACAGAATCTGAAATTGTTTCGGCAAAAGTGTTTATGGTAAAAAGAAAAATCAGTGCAAATGCGGCTGTAAGCTTAAAAACTCTTCTCTTTAATACATAACTTGTCATTTTATTAATCCTCGATTATATTTTATTTAATGAACGATATTCCTATTATATACCAGAATTCAGAAATTTTCATCATAAATAAAAAAGCAGGTATGCCGGTGCAGGGTGGAGAAAAAATTGCACATCCGCTTGATGAAGAACTTGCAAAACAAGTTGGGCAGAAGGTTTATCTTGTTCATCGTTTAGATAAGGATACTTCGGGATTGATGCTTGTAGCAAAAACTCCTGCTGCCGCAAGTAAGTGGACAAAACTTATTGGAAGTAAAGAAGTAAAAAAAGAATATATTGCAATTTGTACAGGAACAATTAATCCAAAACAGGGTGAAATTTCTGAAGATATTATTCAGCATGGACAATCAAGACGTGCAGTAACGCATTATAAGGTCGAAAAAGAGTGGAAGATTGAAAGAGAAGGCGAAGCTCCAGTTCAAATGTGTCAGATAAGATTACAGCTTGAAACTGGCCGCATGCACCAGATCCGCATTCATCTTGCAAAGCAGGGCTGCCCCATAGCCGGAGACGACCAGCACGGCAATTTTAAATTGAACAAAGTTTTGCGAAAGGCTGCTGGTATAAAACATCTGCAATTATTTTCTGTAAAACTAACGCTGCCACTTGAAGGGTCTATAAAGACTTTTGAAATTGACTATTCCACATATAACCGATAAAATATAATTATGTTCGATGTAAAAGATACTGATTTTTTTGATATGGAAGACGATGCCTTTGACACAATTGTTGAAGACGATATCAGTTTTAACGGCAGCATCAAAATGCAAAAGCCGTTTTTAATCAGAGGAAAAATCACAGGAAAAATTGAAACACAAAGTGACCTTGTTATTGATACAAATGCAGTAGTTGAAGCCGATATTAAAGCAGACAGGGTTCTTATTCGTGGAAAAGTAAAAGGAAATGTTCAGGGAGAAAAGCTTATATTTGTAACTGCCTCTGGAACTTTGGACGGAGATATTGTAACACAAAAGGTTGTTCTTGAACCTGGCAGTGATTTTTCCGGTAAATGTACAATGGTGAAAAAATAAAATGAAAAAGATAACACTTTCAATTTTTGCAGTATTATTAATTCAAACCGCAGCAGTTTTTGCACAGACACAGCAAAAGGATGCACTTGTTCTTTATCACAATGGAAAATACAAGGAATCGGTACAGGTTTGTGAAGAAGAGTTAAAGGAAAATCCAAACAGAGTTGACTCTTACGTTGTAATGTGCTGGTCACTTGTAAAAAACAAACAGTATGCCGAAGCAGAACAGCGTGCAACAGAAGGTCTTGCTGTAAGTGCTTATGATCTTCGTCTTATTGAAATCCTTGGCGAAGCACGCTATTACCTTGGAAAAAACAACGGTGCTATGGAACAGTTCCAGAAATATGTTGCCAATGCAAATGACAGCAGTTCTCGTCTTGGAACAGCCTATTACTTTATGGGTGAAATATATATTCGGCAGGCACGTTATCAGCATGCAGATATATCACTTTCATCAGCTGTAAAGAAAGAACCTCTTTATGAAAACTGGTGGATTCGTCTTGGTTATGCACGCGAAATGGCAGGAAATTATCTTGAAGCACTTGAAGCCTATGATGAAGCTTTAAGACTTAATTCTTCTTCTGTTGATGCATCTCGTGGTCGTGAGCGCGTAAAAGATAAGATTAAATAAGTGTGTACTGTAAGAATAGAAACACTCGGATGTCGTCTTAATCAAATTGAAAGTGAATCTGCCGCACAACTTTTTATTGAATCAGGTTTTAATGTAATTTTCTCAATTGATGATGTTGATGATACTACGCGTCTTGTAATTATTAATACCTGTGCAGTTACTCAAAAAGCAGAGCAGAAGGCACGAAGGATAATCAGGCTTGCAGTAAAAAAATATAAGAATGCAGTGGTGCTTGTTACAGGCTGCTATGCCCAGCTTTCAAAAGTTCAGATTGAACAAATTGATGAGCGAGTTGTTGTGCTTGGTGGTCAGGTAAAGAGTCGTATTGCAAAGGTACCGCAGCTTTTAAAAGAAGTGGGGAAGGCTTCTGATTTTGCTTCGCTTTTGAAAAATCAACTTTGTTCTGTCCCGGCAATTAAGCCTGGTTTTCCGGAAGATTCTTTTAAATTTGCCGCAAGCTCGCTCCAGGCACATTCACGCGCAAGCCTTAAGATTCAGGACGGCTGTAACAATAACTGTTCCTTCTGCACAATACATATTGCACGTGGGCACAGTGTTTCGCTTGATGTTGCTGCTGCAGTTGAACGAGTCCTTGTTTTAGAAAACCAGGGGTACGATGAGGTTGTGCTAACTACAATTAATATTGCTCAGTACAATGGCTTGTTTGTAGACGAGCATGGGGCAGAGCAGTATTTTAATTTTGCGGCTTTGTTAAAACATCTTCTTAAAAAAACTCAAACTATTAATTTCCGTATTTCAAGCCTTTACCCCGAAGTTGTTGATGAAGCTTTTTGCCAGGTTATTAAGAGCCCGCGTGTGCGTCCGCATTTTCATATTTCGGTACAAAGTGGAAGTGACAGGATTCTGGAATTGATGAACAGAAGGTACAAGCGTGATGATGTGATTGCTGCATGCCAAGCGCTGCGTTCCGCAAAACCACAATGCTTTTTAGCCTGTGACATCATTACAGGTTTCCCAAGTGAAACAGATGAAGATTTTGAACAGACACTAGATTTGTGCCGTAAGTGTGACTTTAACTGGATTCACGCCTTCCCATTTTCCGAACGCCCTGGAACTGCCGCATGCAGCATGAAACCAAAAATCCCACAAGCTGTTTCTCAAAAACGAGCCAAGTCTTTGAATGACTGGGCTGTAAAGCAGAAAATATCATACATACAATCTTTTATAGGAAAACCTCTTTCCGCCGTTATAGAAAAGCAGCAACCCTCAACCCAATCCGGAAAATTTGTGTACAACTGTATGACTGAAAATTTTATACATTGTCAGCTAACATCCCCAGAACCCTTAAAAGAAAGCAAATCCTACACCATTAAAATTATTTCTATTTTAAAAGATAATATTCATAAGGGTGGAGAAATAGAAGCAATAGCTATATGGAAGTCATTGTAAAGTCCAGACACGTAGCAGAAAATATTATCGGACAACTCCCTCTTCGTCCTGTTGGCCGAGAATATTTTCTGTGGGAGTGGCTGGACTTTAAACATGTTTCAATCTAATTATTGTATATCCTATTACTTTTCATTATAATATTTACTCAAAAATACAACATCTTATGGTGAATTTGGTGTATTTTTTAAGGAGTTATACTATGGTAGATGAAAAACTACAAATCATCAGGCACAGTTGTGCACACGTAATGGCAGAAGCAATCCTTCACTTGTTTCCGGGAACAAAAATCGCTATTGGTCCAGCAATTGACAATGGCTTTTATTATGACTTTGATTTCCC
>JAFZXA010000062.1 GCA_017617115.1 Treponema sp. | reverse complement strand
TAAAAATTGTATCAAGATAAACCATGTAATATACGGAACCTATAACTGTTGCAAGATTCGGTCCAAGTGCCATGCGGTAATCAAAATTAATATAAAACATAGAAGCTGCAACCAGCATAAAAAACAAACAGATATAAAGCAGCGCCCTGATTGCAAAATCCAGCGATTTTTCTGACTGGCGCAATTCATCAAGACTAAGTTTTTTCAACTTTGAACGTGAGCAAAAAATAACGCAAAATGCTTTTCCATAACCAGACAAAAATAAAATAAGTGCAAGAATTAAAATAATTCCCGGAAGCTCAAAACCATTTACAAGGCCATTTATTGTTCCACCGCTCAAAATCATACAAAGAACATCTACACCTGTTATAACCAAAACTGAAAGCAAAAACTGGATAATCATAAAATACCTCCTGTGCAGGTTACCCCGCAACCTATGCTTTAATTATCCACCGTTCCCGCTAAAAAACAAGGGTGCAAAAGATGTATTTTTGGATGTAAAGTTGAAGAAATAATTATGACTTAAGCTTCATTATTCCATAACCCACAATCTTTTTATCGTTTTTGGAATAATGACGTTCGGTAACACACTTTCCTTTCCCTTGATCTATGGCATCTATAAAATATACCTGGCCGCCTTCGAAGCGGTCAAAAATGCCAACATGCGAAACTGTAGAGTTGTTATAGGTCATAAAAACAAGGTCGCCACGGCGAGGACTTGTTGTTGGAATTGAAGTATGCTGGTACATATAGGAAGACGACATGTCATTTTGCACAAGCGAATAATTTGTATTTTGAAGTGCATACCTGTAACACCTGATTACAAGTCCCGAACAGTCAACCTGAATTGCCCGAAGCGGGTCCTGGGCACCGTATTTGTATTGAGTGTCGGCAGCAGCATATTTTTTGGCGTATTCAAAAGCAGATGCTGCAAGCTGGGACGGGCAGCCACCTGCGGGAAGATCGGAATCGTCGTAAGAGGTCTGTGTGTCTGAGTTGGTACCGCTGGAAGAGGAAGGTTCTCCCGTAATAAAGTCATCAAGGATTTCAAGAGCAATTGAACAGGAAGAAAAACTAAGCAAACAAAAAGAAGTCAAAACCAGCACGTGCAGTTTATGAACAATATTGCGGATCGTTTTCATATAAACCTCCAGTTTTGAATTCAGAGTGTTTTATATATAGAACAATAGTATTATTCATTTAGTAACGAAACATTTCTGATTTCTTATAGAAGTTTTCAGGGAAGATTTTCCGACTTAACTGCTGAATTTTGCGGTTTGGTGGGAAACTTTTGGACATATTGGAAAGGCTAAAGCTTATTTTTCCCGCTCAAACACGCTTTTTTGGCAATTTGATCGGGAATTTTCTGTGAAATCGTTGGAATAAAGGGAAATTTTTCCGACTTAACTGCAAATTTTGGTTGTTAAGTCGGAAAACTTTCCTAATTTGCTTAGTGAAACTGAGATTTTTCCCGATCAAAACTGTGTTTTCATTGATTTGAGCGGGAATTTCTTATTATGGGATTAGAGTCGGCCCGCTCAAAACTGTTTTATCAGCAATTTGGGCGGGAAAATCTATGCAAATTGCCTGCTAAATCACTTCTTTTCCAGCTTCATGCCTGTAAAAGTAGCCATTGCAACCTGAGTTCCAAGTTCATCGGTAATGTCTATTTCATAAGTACAGGTGGAACGACCGTCTTTAATTTGACGGGAAGCAGAAAGGAGCTTTTTGCCCTTGGCCATTCCCAGAAAAGTTATATTGCAGTTTAGAGAAACTGTATGCGGCTGATTAAAGTTGGAACATACAGCAAAGGTGAAGTCTGCAAGAGTACAGATAACACCACCCATTACGCCGCCGTAGGCATTCTGGTGTTTGCGTTCAATCTGGAGTGAGCAGCGGGCAAAGTGATCGCCTACTTCTTCTATTACAATGCCGGTTGCACTTGTGGCATAAAGGTCGCCGCCAAAAAACTCGCGGGCTTTTTCAAGGTTTGTCATTATTCCCTCTTGTTACTATATATAGTAATATTATTACCATGAGCAAAGCCTTCCTGTCAATACATAAAAACTGGCTTTTTTTCATAACCCATCATATAATTAAATATCAGTTTAAAATAAAGAGGTTAAGTATATGAAATTAAAAAAGTCTATTCTTTTTGCCACCTTGTTTCTTTTTGTCTTTGCACAAATAATTGCCCAGCAATCAAATCATAGTAAAATAGAAGAACTTGAAGCACAGGTTACTGAATTAGACAAAACCTTTAATGTATCCGCCCGAAAATATGTTTCTGCCTATTTTGATTTATCTGATGAATACTACAAAATAAAAGATTATGAAAAAGCCTATATAAATGCTGTTAAAGGTTTAAGGCTTGATTCTTCCAACATGTCCATGCAATATCGTGCTGCGGAATGTGAAATAAAAAACAAAGAATATGATCTGGCCTACCCTCGTCTTACTTACATCATAGAAAAAAATGATGATAAAAATACTGTCAAAGCTGCCAAAAAATTATTGAAAAAAATTCCTCAGGATAAAATTTCTCAGCTTGAAAATCTTGTTGTTCAACCAATGTTTGAAAAATCAATACTTGTTGTTTTTTATCCCGAAGTTGAAGATGTATATAAAACAGCAATTGCACAGAGAATTGAACAGGAATATAAGCTTACGGTAAAAACTGCTGATTTTTCTGAAGCAGAAAACACAAATAATCTTAGAAGCACATGGAAAGATTTTTTAAAAGAAACAATACAGGACATCATTGATCAAAATAGTCCTGAAGCAATTAATTCTGCGCTTAATGCAATGAACATAACAAAAGAAGATTTAGACACAATTGAAGGCATGGAATTTTTTCTTGAAAACCTTTTCTATGGCTGGGGTTATTCAGAAGAAGACTGGACAAATCTAAAAACACAACATGAACCTCAATACGATGCTAACGCCTTAATAATTCAGATAAAAAATAATAACAAAATAACTTCAAATTGTTTTGGCATTCTGGCAGTAACTTCAAAAGATATTTATTCAGGCTCTGAAAATAATAATTTTTTGTTTGGTTTAGCTTCAGAAAATATTGCAGTCATGAGTTTGAATCGTTTTGTAAAATATACTGACGACAAAGCTGTTGCAATGAAACGGACTGTAATGCAAGCCTTTGCTTCTGCTGGACACGTAATTGGAATACCACGCTGCTCAACGCCACTTTGTGCAAGAGCATATCCTGATTCTCTTGCTGAACAAGACCAGAAAAATGATGTTCTGTGTCAGACCTGCATTAACAATGTGAACAAGGTCTATGCTTCGTTAAAACAATAATCAACAGCGCGGACATTAAGCTCATAAAAATCCGGCTTCACAAGCAGCTTGATTGCAGCCTTGAGCTCGTCTTTTGAAACAAGTCCGCTTTTGCTTGCAGCACCAAGAAGTACCATGTTTACAACCTTGCTGCTTCTAAGGTCACGGCAGGCCTGGTCGGTGTCTACGGCTATTACTTTTGAAGCACGCTTTTCAAGGTAAGAAATCATTTCTTCGGGTTTGAAAACTTTTCCGCTAAGGCTTGCGGTTACAGGTTGAACTACCTTTTTGTTTACAATGACTGTGCCGTCTTTTTTAAGAAAATCTATATTGCGGACAGCTTCGGCTGCTTCAAAAGCAATGAGGATATCTGCCTGCCCCTGCGGTACCAGTGGAGAAAAAACATCGCTTCCAATGCGCACATGGCTTACAACAGAACCACCGCGCTGTGCCATTCCGATTGTTTCGGCACTGAGTACGCGTTCGCCATTAGAAATTGCAGCCTGAGAAAGTACCTTTGCCGCAAGAACAGTCCCCTGCCCTCCGACACCACAGATTAGGATATTTTTTGACATATATTTTATCTCCAAAATATTGTCACACGGATTCGGAATTGCTAACGCAATTCCCATAAGGATAGATCCCGAAACAAGTTCGGGATGACAAATCACAGAAACGACGTTAGTCGTTTCGAATCCGTGTGACATTTTTTCTTTATCATCCAATTGCCTTTGTAGGACAGACTTGGCTACACAAGCCACAGCCTGTACACAAGGACTTATCTATTTCTACAAGTTTTTTGCCCTTTTCATTTTCTGTCAGGCTTACACTAAGTGCCGGGCAGCCCAACTCATTAATGCATTTGCGGCAACCAATACACTTACCTGTATCAACTGTTCGCGCCCCCGGAAGCTTACAGCCTACTTTTGCAGCAATACTTATACAAGGGGCTTTGAAAATTATTGCACTAACGCCCTTTGATTCGCTTGCGGTTTTTACTGCTTCTACAGCGGCCTTCTGGTCAAAAGGATCTACTGTAATGACAGGCGAAACCCCTATTGCTGTAAGGATTTTTTCTATGCTGATTTTTTCTACAATTTCCCCCATCATAGTTACGCCGGTGCCAGGATGAGGCTGATGGCCTGTCATGGCGGTTGTAGAATTATCTAAAACACAGATTGTCTGCTTTGCCTGATTATAAACTGCATTTACAACGCCAGTGATTCCGCTTGCAAAGAAAGTTGAGTCTCCTATAAAGCTGAAGCAGTAGCGGTCAGGTTCGTTGTGGTAAAAGCCCTGGGCCATGGTAATATCGGCACCCATACACAAGCAGGTGTCTGTCATATCAAGCGGCTGGGCATTTCCCAAAGTGTAGCAGCCGATGTCACCGCAGTAAACTGTTTTCTTTCCTTTCATTGCCTGCTTTACGGCGTAGAAGGCACCGCGGTGTGGACAGCCGGCACAAAGGACTGGCGGGCGGACTGGAAGTGATGGAGGTTCAAGATGTGATGGTTCGTGAGATGCCGAAACAAGTTCGGCATGACGAGGGGCATTTTTATGTGCCGATGTGTCATCCTGACATGAGAAAGTGTCATCCTGAACTTGTTTCAGGATCTCTTTTTGAAGAATCTTCTTCACAATCTCCACACTCAACTCGCCGGCGGGTGGAACTGTACCATCAAGTTTACCACTGATGCTGCATTCTAGATGATTGCGGCCGGCTACCAGCAAAAGGCTTTCTTCTATTACGGGGTCCAGTTCTTCAAAGCAGATTACACGGTCGCACCCTTGCATAAAGTTTATAGCGAGCGGTTCCGGGAAAGGGTATGGAGTTCCGATTTTTAAGACAGGGATATCTTTTATGTTCAGAAGCGATAAGGCTTCCATCAAATAGCAGTAGCTGATTCCTCCTGCGGCAAAGGCCACGGGGGCGTTACGGGGGTGTCCCCCGTTAGAAGGGGTAGCGAGCAACGCAGTGCGAGCGAGGGGAAGGCTTTCCCCTTCTTGGGTGGTTTCGACAGGCTCAACCACCACATTCCACTTACTTTCACTAAAGGCCTTTGGCAGCACCTTTTCATTTCGTTCAAAAATGCGCTGGTGGTTCAAAAACGACGCACGCGGAAAAATTACCCAGCGTTTGGAATCTTTTTCAAACTCACCACGCTTACGGCATGGACCAAGTTCGGGGAACTCAAGACTTTCGTAGGCATGATCAACGCGGGTTGTAGGACGCAAAAGCACAGGCGTATTATATTTTTCGCTAAGTTCAAAGGCCTCCTGCACCATTTCATAAGCTTCGCCAGGAGTTGAAGGATCAAGACACGGCAGCTTTGAAAACTGGGCAAACTTTCGGGTATCCTGTTCAGTCTGGCTTGAAATCGGGCCCGGGTCATCGGCAACTACAATTACCATTCCACCTTTTATACCGACATAGCTAAGGCACATTACAGGGTCGCTTGCAACATTAAGGCCCACCTGCTTCATTGTAATCATGGTGCGGCTGCCTGCATAACTGGCTCCGGCTGCAACTTCGGCGGCGGCTTTTTCGTTTACAGACCATTCTACATAAGTGCCGGTTTTTTCTTTATATTTTGAGATAAATTCAATTATTTCGCTGGAAGGGGTTCCTGGGTATCCTGCCACAAGATTCACACCAGCCTTAAGGGCTCCAAGCGCAATGGCCTGGTTTCCCATTATCATTTGTTTTGCCATGCCAACATTATAGCGCAAAAGTGTGTTTCTATCAATAGTAATATACCGCACCTCCCCGGCATCCTCTCCCCATCCCCCATCAGAGTTTTCCCCCTCGCCACAAAGTTTAAAATATGCTATATTTTGCTATCACACAAAGTCAGAGGGAATATGTCATCTAAATCTAAAAAACCTAATTCTATTAAAAACAACTGGTATGCGCTCAAGCTGCTCTGGAAGATTTATCCGCGGGTAATTTTTCATATTGCTTTTCATACGCTTATTGATTACGGCGAATGGCTTTTTTACAGTGCCTTTTTTATGCGCTATGTAATTAATGCCCTGCAGGAAGGACGCGCTTTTTCTACCCTCATGATTTTTATTGGAATTTGTATTGCAGTTTTTGCGAGCAAGACGTTGTACACCGATTACTTAAACGGAACTGTATTTCCAATTGCAAACGCAGAAGTTAATAAAAAACTGTATCAAATTCTTTTTAAGAAGTCGCGCAATGTAGAGCTTGAATGCTTTGAAAATGCAGAGTTTTACGACAAGTACACGCTTGCCATGAAAAATGCAGACACACGCCTTGTTCAGACTGTAGAAAAAATCTTTGGTGTGATTTTTGGTGCGGCTGCAAGTGTTTGTGCGTTCATATTCATGTTCCAGGTTGATAAGCTTTCGGTTGCATTTATTCTTTTGCCGATTATCGGAAACTTCTGGTTCCGCCGCCTGAACAGTCACATTGATTACAAACGCCAGAAGGATATGGCAGTTCATAACCGCCGCATTGATTACATAAATCGCGTAATGTACCTTAAAGAATATGCCAAGGAACTGCGCCTTACAAAGGTTTTCCGCCTTTTGCGCCACCAGTACCGCGATGCAATTACAGGTGTTGCCGATGTTACAAAAAAATATGTGTGGAAATCTGTGCTGCTTCACTGGCTTTATGTTGAGTTTACCTTCACCTTTATTTTTGAAGGGCTTCTCATTTACGGAGCCTTCAGAAATCTTGTGAGTCATACTATCAGTCTTGCACAGCTTGCAGTTATTACAAGTATGATGGTCAGCACCACCTGGATTTTGATTGGCTTTACTGACTCTGTTACCGAGTGTTTTAAGAACGGACTTTTTGTTGAATACCTTAAGACCTTCCTTGAGTATAAAGAAAAAATTCCTGAGGATTATGACGGCGCAGACCCTGGTCGCGAGATACAGTCCATCGAGTTCCGTAACGTTAGCTTTGCCTACAAAGATATTCCTGTTCTTGAAAACCTGAACATGAAACTCGAAGGCAAAAAAACTTATGCGCTTGTAGGACACAACGGAGCGGGAAAATCAACAATCATAAAGCTGCTGCTTCGTTTGTATGACCCGACAAAAGGAGAAATTCTTCTTAACGGACGTAACATAAAAGAATACAACCTGCAGAAATACCGTGCGCTTTTTGCAACGGCTTTTCAGGACAACAGAATGTTCAGTATGAGCGTTGCAGATAATGTTGTACTTGGAGAAAATATTCCACCGGAACAAAAGCGCACTGTTGTTGAAGATGCCCTCAAGCTTTCGGGAGTTTACGACAAGGTAATGAGCCTGCCAAAAGGAATTGACACTACCCTAACCCGCGAGTTTGATGACGAAGGTGCAGTACTTTCTGGCGGAGAGTTTCAGAAAATTGTTGTTGCACGCGCCTTTGCCAGAAACTGTCCGGTTAAGGTTTTTGATGAACCTTCGAGCGCACTTGACCCTATTGCAGAATACAAGCTTTTTGACAATATCTTAAAGGCCTGCCGGGAAAACACGCTGCTTTTTATTTCGCATCGTCTTTCTTCTGTGCAGAATGCCGATTATGTTTTCCTTCTTGAAAAAGGAATGGTTATAGAAGAAGGCACCCACAAATCTCTTATGAAAAAGAAAGGCGCCTACGCTGACATGTACAACAAGCAGGCAGAAAACTACCTTGCAGATTCAGCTAAACAAAAGGAGGGCATCTGGGCATGAAAAACAAGAATGTAAAAGCTGGCACTGCCGGCAAGAAAAAATCAGCTTCAACAGTCCTCAAAAATCAGATTTTCCTCTGGAAGCTTTGCTTTAAGACCTGTCCTGCTTACATGATTTACCATCTCTATGACGCTTTCCGCTACCAGGGAGTTATCTTTCTTGAACACGTACTTGGAATCCGCTATGTTCTGCGCTGTGCAGAATTTCAGGAACCGTTTACAAAAGCACTTTTTTATATCGGGTTAATCCTTCTTTTGAACATTATTCAGATTATCCCCGACGGATTTTTTATTTACAGCTGGCAGTTCAAATGTAAGCCAAAGTTGTACCGAGCGCTCAAGGAACAGCTTTTCCAGAAGGCCAGTGAAATTGACCTTTTCTGCTATGACGACCCAGACTACTACAACGACTTTGTACTTGGAGTTTCTGAATCGGAACAGACAATCGACCGCTTTCTTAATATGCTCAACATGGGCATGCAGGCAATCACCGTGCTTTTTACAACAGGTATTTTCTACCTAACGCTCGACCCGATTGGAATTGTATTTGTTCTTGTTTCCTTTATAATGCGCTTTGTTGTTTCTAAAAAGCTCAACAAGGTAAATTACGAAAACCGCACAAAAGTAAACCCTCACATGCGTAAGCGCGACTACGTTAGCCGTGTTTTCTACCTTAAAGATTTTGCAAAGGAGCTTCGCCTTCACCCTAACACAGGCACCCAGCTGGAAAAAGAATTTGAAGATGCAAACGACAACATCATCACAGAGCATAAAAAAGTTTCGCGCATACGCACCTGGCTTGGCTTTGTAAGAGATTACATGGTGAGTGACTTTTTGATTGACGGACTTTACATAACTTATCTTGTTTACAAGGCCGCAGTTCTTCATGCACTCAACTACAGCGATGCAGTAATTTTGTTCAACAGAACAGGAAGCCTTCGCGGATGTATGAGCCGCTTTGCAGACCTTGGACCTGCCGCTCACGAAAACAGTATGTTCATAGACAAAATCCGTGCTTTCCTTGCTTACGAACCAAGAATCAAATTGGAGGAAGGTCAGCCAGTACCTGCAGGCAACGGAGAACTCGTCCTTGATCACGTTAGCTTTAAGTACAACGAAAAATCACGCACTGTCTTAAATGATATTTCGCTTACTGTAAAACCTGGCGAACACATTGCTATTGTAGGCTACAATGGAGCTGGTAAAACTACACTTATAAAACTTCTTATGCGCCTTTACGACCCGACTAGCGGTACAATTAAATATCACGGACAGGACGTTAAGGTTTACAAACCAAGTGATTATCACAAAAAAATTGGTGTTGTATTCCAGGACTTTCAGATGTTTGGTGCAAGCCTTGCCGAAAACGTTGTAATGGATGATTTAACAAAAGACCAGCTTGAACAGGAAGATCCAAAAATCCGCCAGTCTTTAAAAGAAGCAGGCTTTGGCGACAAACTTGCAAGACTCCCCGACGGCCTTTTCACTCAGGTTACAACAGAGTTTGACAGCAAAGGTGTAGATTTTTCCGGCGGTGAAAGTCAG
>JAFZXA010000006.1 GCA_017617115.1 Treponema sp. | reverse complement strand
AACACCGCCAAGCTTCTGAGCTTCTGCAATTGCATGCAGGGCAAGAGTTGTTTTACCAGAGCTTTCTGGTCCGTACATTTCGATTACACGACCGCGCGGATATCCGCCGATCCCAAGAGCTTCGTCCAGCAGAATTGAGCCCGAAGGAATTACATCAATTCCTGTTGCATCTGCTTTGTCACCAAGCTTCATCAGTGCACCCTGCCCAAACTGCTTTTCAATCTGCAGTCTGGCTGCCTCGAGTGCCTTGAGCTTCTCCGAAGTGTCCATCGGAGTAGAATTAGTATTTGACATTTTTGCCACCTTCCTCCCACATATATATATGGACAAAAAAATCGACTTCTTACAAAAATTTTGAAAAATTCTTTAAAAAAAATCAAATTTTTTTAAAAATATGCTATTTTCGGGCTATTTTAACCCATCTTTTATGCTCTGGTAGATTGCTTTTCCTTCAAGATAGATTTTCTTATCTTCGCTGCAAATCTTACCAAGAATCTTTACCGGCTGGTCCGGCATGATGTTAGGCGCTGCTGCAAACCTCACATTTACAATTCCTTCTACGACTTCGCCCGATTCATAACCAACAAGCAGCTGGCATGAATATGTTCCGTTTTCATTAAGATATGCATTTGTAATTTTTCCGCCCCAGCTTACCCAGGCATCTAAATAAAGCGAAAGTTCTGCTTCAACCGCAGAATAAGAAGGATTGTCTGTTAAAGTATCAAAGGTTGGTTCTTCAAGATAACTCATAAGAACACGTGCTTTTTGCTTAATAGAAACAGACGCATTTGAATTCAAAATCCTGTTAATTTCTACCTGTGCAGCATTATCTCTGTGCGACTGAAAATAATCCATTGCATCAAGATATGCTTTAGAAATCTGCTTGTCGTTTAGAATAAAGCCGTAGGTCTGACCAGACAAATCCTTTTCCTGAGCATTGCTTTTTTCTTCTGCTGTAAGCGTAAGCTCGGTAAGGTCACGGCGTTCACCCTTGTAATAATTTTTGTGAGGGAACAAGGCAAGCACAAGAACAACTCCTGCAATAAAACAAACGGCAGGTACAACAATTGAAGCAACCTTTTCGGGATTCACACCAAGCGGCGGATAAAACTGTTCAATGCGGCCTGTATCTACCCAGCGGCAGATTGTATCATAGTCACCGCGGGTTCGAATAAACTCAACTGCATTTGCAGAAATTTTATTAGCAGGATCAATATCCTTTATTTCCATGTAATATTGAAGCGCACGGTCTGTGTCTCCACGACGCAGGAAAATTGCAGCCTGACCCAAAAGAAGTCTTACATCAGATATTTTAATTTTACGGGCATCACCAAAATATGTAACGGCAGAACCAATGTCTCCTACATAAAGACAGGCAGTTCCAAGCAGAATGTAGTATTCAAAATTTCCTTCATATATTTCTTCACGTGCTTCGAGAAGCTTTATTGCAGTTGCAAATTTTCTTCTTCGCATGAGCTTCCATGCTACTGTTAATACATCCTGTGTCATTTAAAATCCTGTTCCCCTCTTACACCCCGGTTACCGTGCATTCAAAATTGTAAGAATAGCATCAAGCTCTGCATTCAAGGCATTTATTTCTTCTTTGTTTACGCTAGGATCACCTTCTTCAAGACTTTCAATTCTGTCAAGCAGCTTCTGAATATAATCAAGAGAAAGCTTGTCTTCCGTAATTCCTGAAGTATTTGTAGAAGTTTTTGCAGAAGATTTATCTTCTACTGCTGTAACATTCTGTGGCTTTGTTTCCTGCTGTTCAGTTTTTGCTTCTGATTCTGGTTGTTTTGTTTCTGTCTTCTTAGACTCTGTTTTTACAGGTTCTTCTTCTTTTACAGCCTGAATGTTTTGAACAGAAGTATCTTCTTGTGTACCCTTCTTTCCTTTTTCTGATTCTTTTTCTTTTTCCTGTGCCGACTGTTCATCGCTTTGTGGAACAGTCTGTCCATTTATATATGCAGCTCCTCCCGGAATATTTTCACCGGCAGCAAGAGAAATGTAGAAAATCTGAGACTGCTCCTGCTCCGGTTCAAGTGAATCCTTAGGCCAGTAAACAGCAACAGCAGAGTTATTATATGAAAGTACTGTATCAAAAGAACGGAAAGTAGTCATATCTGCTTCCCACTTCTTTGTATCAAGAGTTGTAAAATTTGCAAGCGCAACAGATTCTATTGGAGTAATATCTGCTCCTTCAAAAATAAGCTGCATAGTTGCTTTTGCATTTTTTGAAACTACCCATTTTTCATCTTTCATAGAATGATAAAGAACTTCGCCCTTTACAGGAGAATCTTCTGAAGTGTAAAAATGATGTCTGTCTGTTTCGCCAAGTACAGTATCAAGCAGCAGTTTTAGTGCATAATCCTGTTTCTTTTTTGCAAGACTCTGAACAGTTGCAACTATCTTAACAGTATCTTCGTTTTCGCCTTCTACAGAAGCAAGACACTCAAAATCAAGCTGAACCATAGCAGTTTTGTCTATTGTATAACGAATAGAAATACCATTTGCGGTCTTTTTAGCAGCAGAAACTACATTTGAATCATCACAAAGCTTAAGTATTTTCTTGCCTGCCTTAAGATACAAGGAAGTAGTTGTATATTCGTTTGCAGTTGAAAGTACCGGGATTGCTTTTCCATTTGCATTTAATACAGCAATAGAGAAGGTGCCTTTCTTAGGACGAACATCAATTTTAATATTTCCAATTGTACTTGTAACAGGACGAATTGATGAAGAAACCCAGCCTGTATAATTTTTCTTACTTTCTTTTGCAGTGAGCGGAACATCGCTTTCAATCTTATAGGAAGATTCTTCACTTGTAGTTACAAGCAGTGCATCTGCTTCATTTATCTGCTGTTCTTCCACAGGCTCATCAGATTCTGCAACTTTTGTATCTCCAGAATCAAAAACAACTTCCTTAACACCATCATCTGTAGAAGCACAACCAAAGAACAAACTAAAAATTGCAACGGCAGCAAGGCCTTTAATTATTCTATTTCGCATCATTCTGTTTTTCTCCATCTATAAGCCACTGAACAAGGCGTGCTTTCTGTTTAAGAAGCTTCAAATCTTCATCTGTTGAACTTGTTTCTGTAAATACGTTTTCTTTTTCGGCTGCAACAATAATTGCCTGTTCCTTGTCAGATCTTTCCTGCTGCTCTGCCTTAAGTTCTGCAATCTGATTTTCAAGGTCGCGGATCTGCTCTTCAAGCTCCTGATTTTTAGCCTGAGAATCAAGAAGTTTTTCGCGTGTTGTATTAATTGCTTCGGAATTGTAAAGCCTTAGCTGTTTTTCGTAATCTTCTTTTGCAGCAAGATATTCTTCACCAGTCTGTTTCAAAAGATAAAGCAGTTTTTCTTCGCGTGAACGTTGTGCTATGCTTTCCATTCTGAACTGCGAAGCCGAAACCTTATCGCTGTCGGGATACTGTGTAATAATTCTTTCATAAAGAGTTTCTGCTTCGTCATATTTGTAGCCGGCATAAAGCGATTCTGCAATATAAAAAAGTGCCGAAGGATACAGTTCGCTTGATTCATTCTGATGGCAAAAATCGCTTAAAACAATAATTGCTTTTTCGTAGTCACCAAGGGAGTACAAAAGCTTTCCGCGCATATACTGAACGCGTGGTGTATAAATTGAACCCGGATAGTTATGCAAAAAAGCTTCGGTGTCTTTTAAGGCACGGCTGTTATCTTCTGCATAAATTTCGGCAGTAATAAGCATGTAGTTTGTGTCGGCATTGTTGTTCTGCGGATAAGCTACAGCCTTGCGCAAAAGCAGTTCTGCAGACTCCCATTCGCCGCGTGAAAAAGCCTTGCAGGCTTCAAGATATGCAGCAGAAGAAGCATCACCGGCAAAAACAAAACCCGATGCCCCGCAAAAAAGACATGCTGCAAATATAAGACCAAGTATTTTTTTCAAAATCATACCTCTCTTTATTCGGTCAAACCCTATCTAGTACTTCCAGTTGAGTTTTCCTGTAAAAAAGCTTGAACCCGATACAACAATATCTACTCCAGCTTCAAGAACATCATTAACGGTGTCCTGGTTTATTCCTCCATCGCAGGAAATAAGATATTTGAATTGTTTTTCTTCCCTAACCTTCTTGAGTTCCGCAATTTTAGAAACACATGAAGGAATGATTTTCTGTCCGCCCCAGCCTGGATTAACAGTCATCACTAATATAATATCGGCACAATCAAGAATTTCCGACAATGCCTCTATTGGAGTTGCAGGACAAATTGCAACCCCTGCTTTTTTTCCCTGTTCATGAATAAGCTGGATTAATCTGTGTGAATGAGGGGTTGCCTCAAGGTGAAATGTAATCCAGTCGGCACCGGCAGCTGCAAAAAGCTCAATCTGGCGTTCCGGATGCTCTGTCATAAGATGAACATCAAAAGGAAGTTTAGTTAATTTGCGGATTGAACGTACAACAGGCTCTCCGTAAGTAATTTCTGGTACAAACTGACCGTCCATAACATCGATATGAACTGCAGAGCCTTTATTTTCTTCTATTTGTTTAATTGCTGCCTGAAGATTTGCAAAATCCGCAGAAAGCAATGATGGCGCTAAAATTGGAGTTTTCATTGTAAATATTATAGTAGTATTTGAGCGAATTTACAATATAAAAAAATGCAGAAAAAATAATGCTTGACATATTGTTTTTTTAGGTGTATATATTTTGTTTCATTTTTTCTAAATTCGCATAATCTTTATTGATTAAAAATCCAAACTCATATATATTTAAACAAAGTGCTATGGAAATTGAGACAGAGAATGGTTTAAAAGAAGTACTTCTCTACCTTGAAAAAGCAGATCTTGCAAATGCACAGTTGCGATTAAGCAAACTGTATGATCAGGAGCTTGGCTGCGAAGAGATGGGGTACACAGACCGTTGCCGTGCTTTCTGGAGCGAAAGTATTGAAAGGCTCAAAATGATCTCAAATCCATATGAAAAAGGCCAGAGGCTGCTTGCAGAATGGAAATCGCTTACGGAATTCCTTTCAAGAGAAAAATTCGTATACGAACCTGCAAGACTTTCCGTTCAAAAAGGATATTTTTCTTCGGCACTTGAATTTTACATTAAGCAGATGGATGAAAAAGACCCTCTCCATCGTGCAGAATTCTACAAAAATGCGGGAATCTGCTATAAAAAGCTTGGTGATTTTGAAAATGCAAGAACATGCCTGTCAGAAGCAAACAATCTTTGCCCTAAAAACGCATCAATTCTTGCAGAACTTGCCGACTGCTATTCACTTTGCGGCGAAGACAGATACGGTAAACTGTTTTTCAGAGAAGCTTTTTTCCTGAATGCAGACATTGTAGACATTGATTTTCTAGATTCTGAGCTGATTAAATGTCTGATTGAAAAAACAGTACAAAAAGGCCACATCGGACGTTCCTTTAAACAGTGGATACCTGTTTACGGTGTTTTGTGCGGCATTTTTAATATAAAACGAGAGCTTACAGCACAGGAAGTTGGAAGATTAAAACAGGAGATCTATGCAAAGGAAAACGAGTTTAAAGACCCGTCCTGCAACACAGATATGCTTGTTCCCCAGCTTTTGAATGATTATTTCTGGCTGATTGACCACTATGTTATGAAGCACGAAAACACTGCACAGGTCAATGAGGTACTGCTTAAAATAAAAATATTGGATTCGTCTATATACGAGGCCTATATCAAATAGAAAATTGCCCTTTTGAGGGTTCAGGAGTTAGAATATGGCAGAAAATTTAATTCAGAGCGTACAGGATATGCTCAAAGAAGAAACATGGACAAGAGCGACTATCAGTAATTACACCCAGAGCAACTTAAAAGAACTTGCAGACATTGTTGAAAAGGCAAGAAACGAAAACTGTGTAGATGAAATTCTGGACCTTTGTGAAGAACATCTATCACATTCAAAAGACAGTATTATCGCTCTTTATCTTTCGGGAATTTTCTCACTCCAGAAACGGATTATTGATAATAACTCGCTCGAAACTCTTGTAGACATTTTCCAGAAAAACCACAAGGAAGCTATTGTAACAAGCCTTTGCGAAAGCATTCTTGATGACGATCCGAACAACAAGTTTGCACTTCACACTCTTGCCGACACATATATGGCAGAGGGCAACGACAAAGCCTGGGATTTGTATACTCAAATTGTTAAGATTGACTTTCAGGAAGCAGACATTGCCAAGCTCCTTGCCGAACATTTTGCCGATTCTGACGAAAAACTTTCCCTTGAATACTACAAAAAGGCAATCCTTCGCTATATAAACATTGGAAACTACAACGCCTGCAAGGAAGTATGGTCAATTCTTGTTTCAAAAATCCCTCATGAAATTGAATTCTTCCAGCTTTTACGCAGAAAAATTTCTAAACAGTTTGGTGAATTAAAGACAACAACACTTATGCAGGAACTTTATAACTGGTATAAGGAAAACGCTTCTTCAAATGCTGCTTACTGGGACACTGCAATTCAAATCCTTAAACAGAATCTTGATGTTGAACCAAAAGACACCTGGGCACGTAAGGAAATTACAGACTGCTACAGAGGTAAATATAAATCTCACACCCATCTTGAAGACTATATTAAATCATCTAACCTTACACAGAGTTACCGAAACGTATTCGAAGCAATCAACGACTTTGAAAAACATATTGCCTTTGACAAGGGAAGCTTTGTATTCCACCGCAACTGGGGAGTTGGTATTATCCGCAAGCTCGAAAAAGACATGCTTACAATCAACTTTGGAAAAACAGGCGGTATTCACGAAATGTCGCTTAAAATGGCAGTTTCTGCTCTTAAGCCGCTTTCAAAAGAACACATCTGGGTTCTTAAGGCAACAATGAAAAAAGAAGAACTTGCCAAAAAGGTTAAGGACGACAAAAAATGGGCTCTTAAGACAATTATTCAGAGCTTTAACAACAGCTGCGACTTTAAGAGAATTAAGGCAGAGCTTGTTCCTGCAATTCTTACAACAGGAGAATGGACTTCATGGAATACAGCCGCTAAAAAGATTCTTGATTCAGATGCAGAATTTGGTGTAAATCCTAACGACATCAACCAGTTTATTGTACGCGAACACGAAATCAGTGCAGAAGAAAAGCTTTCTAACGAATTCAAGGCTCAGAAACAGTTCTTTGCACGTATTGAAATCTTGATGAAGTTCTTTAACAGCGATATTACAGATAATTCAAGCGATTTGTTCTCTGAAATGTATTCATACTTTACAGGTTACCTTAAGAATATTACGAAAGTTTCTGAACAGGTCCTTGCTTCATATTTAGTTGTAAGAAAAATCAGCGGAATTGACAGACAGTTCCTTTTCCCTGTAAAAGAAACCTTCGCCGATATTTACAATAAACTTGAAGATCCAAGAAAAGCATACGAAGAACTTAAAGATTCTAAGAACACAGCATTAAAAGATGACTTCCTTGAGTGTATAGAAATGCTTCCAGACTGGAATGTTCAGTATATCAGACTCTTCCCTACTGTTCTTGATGAAAAGCTTCTTAAAAAGCTTGTTTCAAAGGGACTTTCGGGCGATGTTCAAAAGCTTGTACGCACTGCATTCGAACAGTTCAAGGATTACCGCGAAACTGTACTCTACTTCTTTAAGAACTGTCAGGAAAAAGACTGGTACAAAGAAGCAGGTGTTTCTTACGAAAAGCAGCTTATTACACTTATAAACATCATTGAACTTACATTCCGCGAAATTAATAACCATGTAAACACAACAGAAAACAAGAAAATCAACAAGAATGCTTCGGCACTTTTGTTTGATGATTCTTCTTTGTTCAAATATCTTGCAGAAAACGATGAGGATACAGTTAAAAAGCTTTACACCCTCATTGATGATATTCCTGATATTGACCCTAACTATAAGGCACAGACACGAAGTAAGATTCTTGAAAAATATCCTGACTTTAAGTTCCGTGTATCTGAAGAAAAGGTTGCTCAGCCAAAGGGCATGATTGTTACTGCAAAGATGCTCGAAGCAAAAAAAGCAGAAGCAGATCGCTTGATGAATGTGGAAATTCCTCAGAACGCAAAGGATATTGCCGAAGCCCGCGAAAAGGGAGACTTGAAGGAAAACGCAGAATACAAATCGGCAAAGGAAAAGCAGCACATGCTCAACCTTTCTCTTTCAAAGCTTCAGGAAGAGCTCAACCGTGCAACTGTATTCGACCCAACAACAAGTACAACAGCAGTTGTTTCATTTGCTACAGTTGTTACACTTACAAACAAAGAAACAAATGCAGACGAAGTTTATACAATTCTTGGACCATGGGAGTCTGATCCGGACAACAACATCATTTCTTACATGTCTCCGTTCGGAAACGCCATTATGGACAAGAAGGTTGGCGAAGAAGTTAGATTCGAAATCAACGAGCATGAATATGTTTACATTGTAAAAGATATTCAGAAGGCAAAAATCTAAGGTAAATGCCAGAATCAAAAAATATGACAGAGCTTATTCCGGGAGTATTCGTTATTCCCGGAGTAACTAATGTCGGTGTTATTACAGATTCCAAAAAATCAGAAATTTATCTCATAGATACCGGCCGCACCACGGAACAGGGCGAGCAGATGTTTTCTGTTTTACAAAAGCATTTTCCTGAATACAAAATCAAAGCAATTATAAACACTCACGCGCATGCAGACCATACCGGTGCCGACGCGCTCATTCAGAAAAAAACCGGCTGTGAAATATATCTTTCGGCAGCAGAACGCGGTATTCTTGAAAATCCTTATTTACAGAGCAGCATTTTGTGGGGAGGCTTTTCTCCAAAGGAATTTCATAACAGTCTTTATATGCCGGCGCTTGTACAACACACAAAGCTCATTGATTTTTCTAAGACCATAAAAATTTCAGCGCCAGACGGCAGCACTTACAAAATGAGTTTTATGGAGCTTCCGGGCCATTATTTTGGAGACACAGGAGTTTTGATTACAGCCAGTAACGGACAGAAAATTCTTTTTGCAGGAGACGCAATTTCGAACCGTGCAGAGCTTGGCAAATACTGGATTCAATTCATGGTCCAGCCCGACAAGTGCGCCGAAACTCTTGTAAAAATCTGCCACATAGAAAACCTTTGCTGGTGCATTCCTTCGCACGGAAAATTCATAAAGGATGATTTGAACGAAACAGCCGAGCTTTGTACAATTGCAATTTATTCTACAAGACAGTCAATTTTGAATGCACTTAAAAAGGGTCCTCTTTCTACAGAAAAGCTTATTCAGGAAGTTGCACGCCAGCATAATATTTCAATGGGGCTTGGGCAGTACAATCTTGTTAGTGCAACAATACGTTCGCACCTTTCGTCTTTAAGAGAAAAGAAAATGATTAAGATGAAGGTCGTTGAAAATGTTGTTATTTGGGAAAGCGTATAACTTCGTTTTCGTCCCAGTTTTCTACAATACGAACCCCGCTTGAAGTTCCTATTCTGTTTGCACCTGCCTCAAGCATTTCTATAACAGTTTTAGCATTTCGTATTCCACCCGAAGCCTTTACACCCATATCTGGACCTACTGCCTGGCGCATAATTTTTACATGAAAAGCATTTGCACCGTTTGGAAGCTGCTGACCTTCAAGACCTTTTGGATTTGCAAAACCGGTAGAAGTCTTTACAAAATCAGCCCCTGCTTTTTTTGCACAAAGGCAGCAAATCTGCAAAGTTTCTTCATCAAGAAAACAGGTTTCCATAATTACTTTTATTATGATTTTTTTTCCAAGCTTTGCTTCTTCTTCGCGAACAGCTTTTACAACAATTGCAATATCACTTCCGACTAAAGAAACGCGACCGTCTATTGCAGCACCTACATTTATTACCATATCAATTTCGTCTGCACCGTTTTTAATTGCGTCAACAGCTTCAAAAGCTTTAACTTCCGAACTTGAAGTTCCAAAAGGAAAACCAATTACTGTACAAACTTTAACACCGGTCCCTGCAAGTGTATTTGCGGCAAAAGGAACATAACATGGATTAATACAAACAGAAGCAAACTTATAATTAACAGCTTCGGTACAAAGCTGCTGAATCTGTTTTACCCCTGCTTCCGGCGCTAAAAGAGTGTGGTCAATATATGAAGCAATTTCTTGTTTAGTCATGTTTTTATAATACAATGACATTTATTTTTTTTCTACCTTTTTCTTACAGGTTGTGGTATAATTAAATTACAAAATAATATTAACAAGGAGTATTATTATGGGAAAAAAGAGTTCTTTACCTCTTATTTATTTAATTGGAGTGGCTTTGATTGCCATTGGTTTCTGCTGCCCATTGTTCAGCGGAAAATTGTTGAAAGTAACAGCTAACGGCTTCAAATTCATTCACTTTGACAAGAATTTCGGCTGGAGTTCACTTGCTGCCCTTATGATTTTTGTTGGTGCAGTTTTGGGAATTGTTTTCTGTTTTGTTAGTGCTGGAAAATCGACAAGTCTTTTACGACTTATTTGTATAATTGTAAGTATTGCCGGTGGATTGATTTTCTTTATCAAATATAACGACAATGGTGTTACAAGAGCACTTGGTAAGTTCAACCTGAAGTATATGGCAATTGGTCTATATTTGATTTTTGCCGGATGGATTGTTGGCTTGATTGGAGCTATTACAAATAAATAATCACAATCTGATTATTATTGCGCCGGATTTCTGGTCTTTAGGCTGGGATTCCGGCGTTATTTTTTTAACTTCAATTAAGTCGCCTGACTGTGGACGGAATGGCGGCTTTGGAAGCCTTGTGTTATTCTGGCTTGGAAGCTCTACAAGGGCAAGTCCGTGTTCTGTGCAGGCATAAAAACCGCTCATGTAATTTGGAAGCCGCAGCTCGTCTGAAGTTATGCGGATATCTTCCTGTGGTCCCAGCGGTCCCTGAGCCTGTCGAAGGGGGCGAACAGGCACAGCACATATAAATGAAAGTGTAGCCCTGTCCTTTGGAAGCTTTGCGGCTTTTGAAAGCTTTGCAAGTCGTTCTGGAATTCCAGAACCCTCCTCTTGGGTACTAAAGGCAAAATTACACCATTTATTTTTACTTCCGGTATATGCCTTAAAACCGCTCATAGGACATTCACCGGAATGAGGACACGGAGCAGCAATATCATAGCCGTCTTTTATAAATCGTTCACGAAGCAGTGTTAGAGTGCGCGATGCTTTTGGAATTCCCGGTTCTATCAATAAAAAGCGTGCATCCTTGTTAGAATACCGTATAAGCTGCTCATAATATTTTTTTACCTTGAATTCCGGCGGCATGTCTGTTGCCTGATCCAGTTCGTTAAACATATTTGCACAGGTTATAAAAGCGGCCTTTTGTTTTAGTGCTTCACCAAAGCTGCCCTTTACGCGAATAATCTGCCAGGGAGTGGCATTTAATTTTGCACAAACAGACAAGTAAATATCTTCACCAAAAGCCATGCCGGCTGCAGAAACATCAAGACAATACCAGGTGAGTTTTAGTTTTCTAAGTTCCGGACGGGCAAGAAAAAGTGCAGTAACAACAGTCAGCGGACCGCTTCCAAGGTCAAGGCAGACAGAATCCTCTTTTGGAAAAGCCGACTCTGGCAAATTAGAAAAAAGTCTTGTAAGGCGGATAAGATTCCACCAGGTAAAATAACGCACATAAGAACTGAGCTGAGCATTTTCGTTCATATAACCAAGCCGACGCTCTGCTCTGTTATCGGTCATCTGATGCGAAAGAGAACGGATATTCTGCGGCAGTTGCTGAAGCTGTCTGCTGTTTAAAGGCCTGATTTGCTGCACAAGCTTATCAAAATCTTCTATTACTTTAACTGCATCAAGAGGAATTTTTGAAGTGTCAAACAATGCGCTTATTTTTTTACTCATCAAAAGAAATATACAGATTATTTTTAAAAAAGTCATCCCGGTAAAAAATCCGGAGAATCCTGCAAAAAAAATCTCTTGTTATAATGTAAAGAAACTGTTATATTTATAAAGATGTTAAAAATGAGTTTATTTATCGTTCTTTCTATTATCCTCTCTTTAATTTCAATGCCAACGATAATTCATTTTTGTAACAAACACAATCTTTACGACTATCAGGATGCACGAAAGATTCACAGCGGAAACATTTCGCGACTTGGTGGAGTGGGAATTGTATTTTCCTTTATAGTTTCTGCAGCACTTTATCTTATTTTTTCAACCCAGCTTAGCGTTACAAAAAGTCTTCCTCTTTTGATTGCGTGTTTCATAATCTTTTTGTTCGGACTTCTTGACGATATTCTGACCCTTCCTGCAATCTTAAAATTAATTGTTCAGCTTGCCGCCGCAGGGTTAGTTACTTTTAACGGCTACCGCTTTACACAGATTTTTGGATGGATTCTTCCACTTCCAATCAGTTATATTCTTACCTTTGGATGGATTGTTGGTGTTATAAATGCCTACAACCTTATAGACGGACTCGACGGCTTGTGCGGTTCACTTTCAATTTCGGCAGTTATTACACTTGGAGTTCTTTATTCACTTTCGAGCAATATGGAAGCAGGACTTTGTTTTATTCTTGCCGGAGCGATTTTTGGATTTCTTTGCTTTAACTGGCCTCCTGCCAAGCTCTTTATGGGCGATGATGGAAGTCAGTTCTTAGGCTTTATGGTTGCAACAATTCCGCTCTACTCTTCGAGTGATATTTTTGAATATAACAAATTCCTTATTATGCTTATTCTTACAGCATTCCCTGTATTTGATACAATTGCTGCAATCTGGCGACGTCTGCGTGACAAAAGGCCTATTATGTCTCCGGACCGTTCACATCTGCATCACAAGCTTTTGAATATAGGCTACACAAAACGTCAGGCTTTAAGACTCATTGTATTCATTCAGACTCTACTTTGTACAATGGTTATTCTTTCGTTCTTTATAGGCAAGCTTAAGGGAACTGCAATGCTGCTTGAAGGATTTATCTTTATGGTAATTTTCTTCAGCGTCATTCACTACACCAACAGAGCAATCAACCGCAAGAAGCTGGCAGAAGAAATTGCAGCTATGGATGGTAGAGAACTTCCGTCTCAAGAAGAAGCAAACTTCAACGAAATTACTGCTAACAAATAAAGATTTCGTTTTTGTGCCGGAGGCCTAAGGTGGTAAGTTCGTCCATCAGAGTACCAGAGGGGTTTTGGGTGGAAAATTCCTTCAAGTCTATTGAAAATCTATTCATGGAAAAGTGCTGGTAAACAAAGACTCGGTTCCAGGCGGCTGGGTTCTCAGAATAAGCCTGTTTGAGAGCATCGCGGTATGGGCAGAAAAAGTGACCTTCCTTAAGTTCTGAATAGCCGACAAGCCATAAATCAACATCAGCAAGCTTCTGGTGCAAAAGTGCGGTCTGTTCTGCCATCCATTTTTGCGAAGTTAAAATCAGTTCTTCTACCTGTGCCCCACCCTCTTTTATCATTGTTTTTAACTGTGCGGTTTTTGCGCTGTGAACCGGGGTTTTATTTAATATTATTACATTGCGGCGAAAATCAATTCCAAGCTCGGGATGCTTTTTAAAAAATCCGTCGGCAAGCTTTCCTGCCTGTCCGCACAAATAGCGCTGGTTTTTATTAAGCTGTTCATCTTTTCCGGGGTTATCGCCAATTACAATGAGTTTTATGTCGTCGGCTTGGGTTATTTTATCAAGGTCGGTATTATAAACTACAGCATTTTCAAAAGGATATTCAGGAGTACCTGCGGCAACAGCGGCTTTTTTCTGTAAATCACTCAGCGAAGGCACCTGCTCAGACCATTGCTGAACCTGCTGCTTAAAGCTGCTGCGAAAATCACAAAAAACTTTCCACTGATTGTTGTTCAAAAATATCTCCCATTTTTTTTTATTATGTGTTATAATAGAATATCTTATAATGTTTGACAATAAATCTTTCATATAGATACGGAGGAAATATGAAAAAAATAATTGCTTTTGTTGCCGCTGCTGCAATGAGCCTTTCACTCTTTGCTCTGGATATTTTTAATTATGTTCAGATAAACGGAAATGTAAAAAACTATACACAGACAGATTATGATATTGGTTCAAAATTCGGAAACCTTACCAGAACTCCAGTGCTTAAAACAGTAACTGCTCTGGACAACGCAGGAAGAGCAACTGAAGTAACAGAGCTTTCTCCACGCGATGCAATTCTTACAAAAACTGCAAACAAGTATGATGTTTACGGAAATCTTACTGAAACAAATACTTACGATGCAGATTCAAAATTGATGTGGAAAACTATCATCACTTATTCAAACGGTCAGAAAACAGATGCTTCTGAATATGACAAAAACGGCCTTTTGCGTGCAAAGACAATCTATCAGTACACAGACGGAAAGCTCGCCGATGAAACAGGGTATGACAGTGATGGTGCTCTTATCTGGAAGATTGTTTACAAATACAATGCTGCTGGTAAAGTTCAGGATATTTTTGAATACAATGCAGACGGCGACCTTGATATTCAGGAAACCTATTCTTATGCAGACGATGGAAAAATCGAAAGCCTTACTGTTTATGACACATATACAGAACAGACAGACAAAAAGGTTTTCCGCTATTCAGCAAACGGAGCCCTTTCAGAAATAACTACTTACGATAATTCAAAGCAGGTAACAAACCGCCTTATTGTAAAATATGATGCCGGTGGAAATGTTTCCCGCGTTTCTGAATATAACATTGCACAGAAATTTGGAACAACTGTAAATGAACTCATTGCTATGTCAGAGTTTGTTTATCAGTAATTAATTATCAGTTAGTAAATTAAAAAAATTGAGGTTTATCTATGAGAACTGTTGGTATTAAACTTGCGGACGGATCGTTCTACCCTATTATGGAAGAAGGTTCAGCCCAGACTAAAAAACTTGAACTCACTACTGCAAACGATAATCAGACCTGCGTAATGGTAGATTTGTATCGTTCAAAAACCTGTTCAATGGAAGATGCAGAATACATTGACACTCTCAAAATTGAAAACCTCAATGCGCACCAGAACGGTGAACCAAGCATTTCTTTTGATGTTGGTCTTGATGAAAACGGTGAGCTTTCGGCTTCTATTGCAGACCCGGAAACAGGTGCAACAAGCAATTCTCAATTAACTCTTGTTTCGCGCACTGCAGAAGAACGCCTTGTCACCGATGATTTTGCTGTAGATGAACCTGTTGTTGAAGATGCTCCTGCAGAGGAAGAAACTTCTGTTGATGAACCTGCTGAAGAAGATTCCGATTCTGGAAACGGCGCTGCTGTTGCTGCTGGTGTTGTAGCAGGAGCCGGACTTCTTGCTGCTGCAGGAATTATGGCTGCAAATAAAAATAAAGATAATGACAACGAGATTCCTTCTGAAGAAGTTTCGTTGACAGATGATGATATTGAAGATGTAACTGGTGAAGCTGGTCTTGATGATTTTACATTTGAAGACGCACCAACAACAGACACACCTGCCGATGAAACAATTTCTGACGATGCCGGGCTTGAAGCTTTTTCTCTTGATGACACTCCATCAGAAGAAACAATTGCCGATGAATTAACTGCCGATGATTCTGGTGCAGATGAAACAATATCCGATGATGCACTTCCAGACATGGATTTTGATATGCCTGAAGAATCAGCAGAACCTGTTGACGAAGATGCCACAATAACAGACGAAGGCTTTGACTTGCCGGATGACACTACACAGACAGAAGACGATTCCTTTGACATTCCTGAAGATGAAACCTTTGCAGCTCCTTCAGAGCTTACAGAAAATACAGAAGAAGATACAGATGATTTCTTTAATGATCCAGAGCCAACACCTTCTCCTTCTGAAGGACTCAACTTTACAGGACTTTACGACAAAGAAACCGAAATGGGCGATTCTTCTGCACACGAAGAAGATGACATTAAGAAAAAGACCCGTGCACCTGTAATTATTTGTATTGTCTGTGCAATAATCTGTATTATTGCAACACTGCTTGTTCTGCTCGTGCTCCCGGGAAAATTCAACCTGCGTCAAAAGCATGCAGACAAAAAAGCTCAGACAGCAGTAGAAAAGCAGGCAGAAACAACAACTGCTTCCCCTGCTCCGGTTGAAGAAAAAAAGCCGGATCCTGTTCCACAGGCAAAAGAAGATGAAGTAGTAGTTATTGAAAAAGCCGAAGATGTTAAGCCTGTTCCTCCACCAGCTGCTTCAGAAACAAAGAGCAAAAATGTTACATACAAAATCAAGTGGGGCGACACTCTTTGGGACATTGCCGACACTTACTACAAAAATCCTTGGCGCTACAAAAAGATCGCAAATTATAACGGCATAAAAAATCCTGATCATATTATTTCGGGAACAATAATTATAATTCCTGCAGAATAGGATTTTCTGTGGTGGGTAAAAAAAACTTTCTCATTTATACAGCTTCTCTTTTTATAGCCACAGTACTGTTTGTTTCGTGTCCTTCGAATGAGCAGTACGGTTATGATGCCGACTATTTTATTGGACTTCAAAAGCTTGAAGAAGGTAACATAAAAGAGGCAAAACAAAAATTCAATAGCTGCATAAAAAAGGGAACTTACTACTGTGCTAAAGAAAGTGCAATTCAATTAACAAAGCTTGGAAACCTTCAGGAAAATAATACTGCAGCAGAATTTCTGTATGCAAACTTTCCAGACCCAGATTCTCTTTTGATTCTTGCACAGCAGTATCACGCTTCAAATGAGCTTCGAAAGCTTATAGAAATTACAAACGGAATTGATTTTGCAACCGCAGATGATTCTCTTGTAAAGCTCAGACTCCAGACCTTATTACAGCTTAATCAGCAGCAGAAATTTGAAGATGAAGCGTATCTTTGGTTTACAAGCCGTACTATAAGTCAGGAACAATATCAGTATTTTAGAGATGTATATGCACCACTTTGCATTCCCGAAGAAACTGATGAAGCAGGTGATTCACAGGCAGAAAACCTTACCCCAAAAGCAGACGCAGTTCAATTCCGTATTACACTTTACAAACGAAATTATCTTTTGGGCTACGAAAATGCAGAACAAATTTTTTCTTATTTTGAAAACGGTGAACTTGAACCAGTTTCAATGCTTGCATCCGATATTGGAAAGTCTTATCTTTATGGTTCTGATCAGATTATAAAGGACGCAGGTTTTCTTTACAAAAAAGCAGAACAGTTCAAAGGAACTCAGGCCGAATTTTACTTCTGGTTTTATGCAGCCCGGCTTTACGATGGTGGGAACCTTTACAATACACAGGCATCTAAATGCTATGAAAATGCAATTTCTTCAACAGATGATCCTTCAAAAAAAGACAACGCCTTGTGGTATCTTATTAAAACCAAGTTTAAAATTTCTCTGGACAAAACTTTGAACACAATTGATGAATATGCTCATAGTTGGAGCGACCCGGAATATTTTGATGATATTTTTGACTCGCTCATTCCGTCTTTAATAGTAAACGGCAAATGGGAAACCTTTAAAGATTTAATTGATAAGCTTGACGGCTACGCAAGTAAAGAAACAATGGCCCAGCTTTACTATTTATACGGACGATTTATTGAGTGCGGTTACATTGACCTGCCAGAAGAAGAGCGGGAACAGGCTGCACGTACTGCATTCACAAAAGCTTTAGACAGCGGCACTTCTGCATATTACAACTTACTTGCCACATACAGACTTGGTTTAACACCTGAAATGAATACGGCCCTTCGACAGGCTCAGGGACCGCAGACTAAACAACAGGACAATACCTCTACACCTGTAGACAACCTTCTTTGCGGTTATGCAACTTTCGGTTACTCCGAAAAAATCTACCCAAAATGGCTGGAGCTTTATAAAAACGGTGCAAGTGCCCAAACTGGCCTTTATCTTGCAAACTTCTTAAACAAATGCGCCGCCGAAGACGACACCTATTATACACAAGCCCTTAGAATTGCAGCCAGAGCCGCAAATATGGCAGAACAGCCGCTTACAAAAGATCAGCTTAAAGAAGTTTATCCGCAAAATTATTCAAAGCTGGTAGAAACTTATGCAAAAAAATACGAAGTCAGTACATCAGTTATTTATGCCTTGATTCGAAGTGAAAGTTTTTTTGATAAAGAAGTTGTAAGTTCTGCAGGTGCCGTAGGTCTTACACAACTCATGAGCCCAACTGCTGGCGAAATTGCACAAAAACTCAGAATCAAAGAATACTCACTTACAGACCCCGAAACTAACATTATGTTCGGCACCTATTATCTTAGTGAACTTATACGACGCGGCGATGGTTCTTTATTACGAGCGTTCTTTTCATATAATGCAGGCTTCAGAAAAGTTACAACCTGGCTCAACAGTTCCATGATGGACTTTGGAAAAGCCGGAAATCTTGATATGGATTTATTCCTTGAAACAATCCCTGTTTCCGAAACCCGCGAATATGGACGAAAGCTTGTTAGTGCAACAATCATGTATGAATATCTGTACGAAAACGAACACACATCAGACAGCACAGCGTTTGCACAAACTGTCGAAAATCTGCTACAATAGACGAATTATAATTTTTTATATCAGGTGAAATTATGGACGACCCATTAGCGAATTTATTACCGGCAATATTTCATTTTACAAAAATTCAGGCAACCCAGCTTGTTCTGCTTTTAGGTCTCATTCTTTTTGTTGGCGCACTTGGCGGATGGCTTTTT
>JAFZXA010000061.1 GCA_017617115.1 Treponema sp. | reverse complement strand
GGAGCCATTTTATTTTCTGTCTGAATTTTTCGGATACGGTCAAGGCGTTCTGCATCACAAAAGCAGTAATAAGCCTCGCCCTTTTCTACGAGTTCGTAAGCATATTTTTTGTAAAGTTCAAAACGTTCGCTCTGAACATAAGGTCCGTATTCACCACCTTTAGAACCGCCTTCGTCCCAGTCAATTCCAAGCCAGGCCATTGTGTCATAAAGGTTCTGAACATATTTTTCATCGTAACGTGTGCGGTCTGTATCTTCCAGACGCAAAATAAATTTTCCATTCTTAGAACGTGCAAAAAGATAATTAAAAAGCGCAGTGCGAACACCACCAATGTGCTGCATTCCTGTTGGAGATGGAGCATAACGAACTCTTACTTCATCTGACATATAAAAAACCTCTGTTGTATAAAAGTATAAAACTATCAGAATATTATAGTAGAAAAAAGCTTTTAATACAATTATATTATAGGTATGGAAGTAACATATAAAACAAAAGGAACCTGTGCGCGTTCCATAACATTTACCAAAAATGATGACGGCACAATTACAAATATCAGTTTTGAAGGCGGCTGCGACGGAAACCTTAAAGCAATTTCTAAACTTTGCAACGGCATGAAAGCAGAAGAAATAATTGCCAAGCTCAAAGGAAACCTGTGCGGCCACAAAAGTACAAGCTGCGCCGACCAGCTGGCAAAGGCTGTGGAGCAAGGTTAATCTAAAATTTGACGAATAAGTAATTCTGTGCTATAGTTAAAGAAAGGAAATGCCCGATTCGTTGGGTCGTCTCCACATAATAGTAAAACAAAGCCGCCAAAGTGTGTGAAAGGACTAAGGCGGCTTTATTTATTCACTCATCTTTTATTTCTAAAATATGAGAGAACTGCCTCCGTTTTTTTTGTAAATAGCTATTATGCTTGATATAGATAGCTATGTGGCATATAATAATATAATATATTAAATTGTAAACCTAAAAATTGCTTTCGCAATTTTTTTAACGGTTTGCTATTAATCACCGGCCGCCAGCGGCCTTACTCAGGAGGCTCCTATGGACACAACACCAGTTCCAATGTTTGAGGCAAAAAATAAACTTCCGCTTTTTATGCACAAGGCAGAAACTGAAGGACCCGTTTTTATTTCGCGCAGGAATAAAACTGTTGGGGTTATTCTTTCTATTGATGAATACAACAAACTGCTGCTTGCCAAGCCCAAACGTACCATTTTAGAAGCTGCTGCTGAATTCCGCAAAAAAGTTGATGACACGCTTACTGACGAAGAAATTGACAAGATTTTTAATAACCGGGATGAATCAACTCAAGGAACCAGCTGGGAAGAAGATATTTACAAAGGAGTGTTTGATTGATGGAAAATGAATATAATATTGAAGATCCACATTATCTGCTTGATTCGAATATCGTTTCAGAAATAATAAAACCTCTGCCAGATTTTAATGTAATAAAAAAACTTGTTGAACACTCTTCTGACTGTGCAATTTGTTCACCTTCCTGGCAAGAACTCTTGTTTGGCATGTATAGAATGCCTGAAGGCATGAATAAAAAATCTCTTGAGAAATTCCTTATTGATGACATTATGGAAAACTTTAAGGTTCTGACTTATACAAAACGATCAGCAGAGATTCACGCAGAAATTCGTGCCAAAACAGAAAAAATAGGAAAGCCAGCCCCTTTTGCCGACAGCCTCATCGCCTCCATTGCCCTTGCAAATCATATGGTTTTAGTCACGCGCAATACAAAGCATTTTGAAGCAATTCGGGAAGTGAGTGAACTGCAGGTTGACAATTGGTTTACTCAAAAGTCTCACAATAAAACTATCTAACAAACACATCGCTTTTTTCTGTGGTTCCATCGGCAAAATGGACAACTGCAACATAACAGTTGCCGGAATCTATCTCATTAACAGGAATATTGTAAATCATTCTTTGGCAAGCACTGCTTATATCCAGTTGCTCAACACCAACCTCATACTTAAAGAATTCCCATTCGTCAATAGGCCAGTCTTTACATTCTTCGTAAGAGTAATTTGTTGCAAGCGTATGTACAAAAACAGGCTGGTCAGAATTTACAATAATAGATGTATTTGAACGAGGCTCTATAAACGAGGCATTTGGAGTGCTTGGAGTTCCTGTGTAGTAATAACAAGGTTCCGTTCGACTAGAATAATCATCGTCATGCAGAATAACACGAACAAATGAGTCTGTTGGAAGAGAGAAAGAAGTTTCTTCTTTTTTTATAGTGTAGGTAAAACCTTTGACATTGTCACCCTCTATAGTATATGCATAATCTAGCTTGCCTCCACTATAACTAGCATTTTTTTTATAAAAAGTTTTTTTGGAATCTTCTATCCAGCCCCATTTTTTTTGATTTTTTGTTAATTTGTCTACTTTTACAAATCCTCCAAGACCGTGTTGGGCAGGTAAACTGAGCTTCATTTGATATTCATTTGAACTATCTGGTACTTTTTCAATTCCTATTACTTTAACATTCTTAGTCGAATACCATGTTCCATCATGAAGTGTCAAATCATTCACATAACTGGAATTACCGGCTTTATCGTTATATGTGCCACTATAAGAGTACTTTGATTTTTCATACTTTGTTGTAATTATTGGAATTGTCACAAAGTATATATCGGTACCAATGTTATGCCTTATAAAATACTCACTTACAGAATTATAATAAGAAGTTGGATGGTTAATTGTATGTTTATTATATTGTTCTACAAGCCAAGAAGGAAAAAAGCTATTATCAACTGCAGTTGCTGTAAATGTTTTATTTAGTCCTTTTACTGTAAAATAACTTTCTGCAGCTCCTGATTGAAAATCTACAACAGCAAGCAGCATTTTATCCCAATCATATGGAGCAAATGTATGATCTCCACCTGGGTGGATTGTTGCGGCATAAGGTTTAAGATTATCATAATCAGGATTCTTCAAAGGATCAGTAATTGTACATGGAGTGGGAGTCGACTTTAAATCATTTTTTATTCCATAAACGTTTATAATATAATCTCCACCGTTACCATAGTTATAAAAAACTGCTGTTTCTTCTATAAAAGATGCTTGAGTAGTTCCATAATCAAAAGAAAAGAATTTATTTTCCTCGTGTTCAAGATAAATACTGTCGAAGTTCTGCCAGTTAGATTCATCAATAGAAACTGTAATTAAAAGGAAACCACCATTGTTACTGTTAGCATCATTACGAACTATTTTTTCAATTTTGTAGGGATGCTCTGTATCAACAATATTTTTAAGTAAAACAACATCCGAAACTGTATTTCCAGAACTTGTTGTATTAACAATAAGATTTTCCGGCATTTCTACATAGTACTCATTTGACTCTAAATCTTTTATACATGGAACAATCTGATAGTTATAATTATTCTGCATTGAAAAATAATTACAATCTTCAAAACTGCCTGAACTCTTATCTGAAGGATCTGAAGAATTTGTAGCCATATAAAAGCCTTTTGTTATAGTTGATTTATTTTGTCCCGAAACAAAATAGGCTTTATTGTCATTGCAATATGCACAAACAGATGAAGATTCAGGAAAAACAAAATCTTTTTTAGCGTAGTTTCCCATATCATCCCAAATTTCTATTGTAAAAGGTAAGCCGGAAACAGTGTCTACATCAAGTGTAAGATTCCATCCTGAATTAGCACGATCGAACAAATATCCATACTCTGCTTCATTATCAGTATATTTAAACTCGTCAGTTTTTCCTGAATATGTACATTTTATTGTGTATTCTTTGATAATGTCTTTACTTGGTAAATGCACAGGATAAATATACCACATGGCTATTGAATCTCCATACCCAAAACCGAGATTCAATTTTTTTAATTCTTCTTTATAAGTTGAATCAATAATATTTCCATTAGTCAGATTTAAGCCGTTTCTAAGAATTATACTTTCATCATCTAAAGAAAGCTTGCTTTTCTTTGGTACGTCAAAGCTTTGTATATATTTTTTTCCGGCTGTATCTTCAACTGTAATTTCCAATACAACCATTCCATCGCCAGATTGCAGATTAGTTTTTATACAAAAGCTCAGATTATTTTTTGTCGTTCTTTTAAACTCTACATTCTCAGAGAAATCTGTATAATAATGCGTATATGTTTCTTGCTGTATATTATTGCTTATTGTTGGTGAATCAACAAGTTTTTCTTTTACGGTAACAAGTCTTACTCCGCTGTCTGCATCATAAAAATTTCCATAAATATATATAGTTCCATTTGTTCGGTTTTTTATAATTTCATTATCAGAGGAACCCTGTGAAAATCTGTCTTCAACAGGCAGGTTTACGGCATCTTCAAGAGTAATATGTTTCCTAGTTACAAAAAACTGACCTTGTACAGGAACAGGTGGTTCTTCGTCCAGATTTTTGATATAACGCACAACAAAAGATGAATTTTCATTTTGCACCAAAGGAAAAGTTTCTCCGCCATTTTTATATTCAATTTCCGATCCAAACGAAATTGTAAAACTTGTAAGATTTTTTTCTTCTATTTCTTTTGAAAGCTCTTCTCCATGCGGTAAAAGGGCAAGAATCTTTTTGTCGCTGTCTACAAATACTGGTGCATCAAAAAAACCGGTCATATCGTTACCGTTACTTGAAATCGAAATATTTTGTGGTCCATAAATAAAAGTTGTAGAGGCAGCGGGGTTTTCCTCATTTTCCATTGGAATATTAAAAGTTATATAAATTGGAGTACTTGCATAAGGTCGTTCGCTGTAACTTGGAGATACAGACACAATCATAGGCAACTGTATACTTTTAGCATTAATAGCAACGTTTTCTCGTGGCTGCAGAATTGTAGCTTTTGTCTCCAATTTAAAAGGATCTTCAAATTTTACAACATCGTTTATGACTTCACCTGAATCCCTATCTATTGCTTCCCAGCAGATAAACTTCCATTCGTCGGCAGGTTCAAACATTATGAGTGTTGATTCTTTTTTCTTAAGATTTACATAAACAGGATTTACTTTTCCGCTATCTTTAGGGGCAGTAACATAATAGGTGATAGCGCTTGAATTTGCAATTTCTATGGCCTCTTCAATTTCGGTTTTGACTTTACCGGCATTCATGAAATTGTTACAAGAAAAGCACAGGAGTGCTATACAAATGAATACCCCCCCCCTCAACATTCTGGAAAGACGACAGTGTTTCATATTCAACCTCTGCAATATTATTTCTATATATAGTAATTGTATGGTAGAAAAAACAGATTGTAAAGAAAAATGTTGTAATTAATTTTTTAACAGTTTCTTTTTTCTATAAAACAGTTTATTCTATACCTATGCAAAATTCATTCAAAGACCAAAGATGTGATGAAAAAAATCCAAAATGGGAACAGGCAATAAACCGCGAGGTTCCTATTTATGCCCGCAATAATGATATTCGTTCGGAGTTTGAGCGCGACTATACACGACTGCTCCACAGTGAAGCATTCCGACGCCTTAAGCATAAGACTCAGGTTTTTTATGCACCGCACAACGACCACATTTGTACCCGCATGGAACATGTTATGCATGTTGCGTCTGTTGCTTCTACAATTGCAAAGTACCTTGGGCTCAATGAACAGCTTGCCAGCGCAATTGCAATGGGTCACGATATTGGGCACGCACCTTTTGGTCATCATGGTGAAGACTGTTTAAACGGGCTGCTTGAACAAAAAGAAGGCCACAATGCTCCAAAAAAATTCTGGCATGAACGAAACAGTTTGTTTTTTGCAGATTATATTGAAACCTTGCAGGATCCTAACGAAGTTCAGCAGCCGCTTAATTTAACTTATGCAGTGCGCGACGGACTTATCTGCCATTGCGGAGAAATTGACCAGCAGGGAATTAAGCCACGCAACGAAGCAATAGACCTTTATTCCATGAAGCGCCCGGGTTTCATTCAGCCGTTTACCTGGGAAGGCTGCGTTGTAAAAATTGCAGATAAAATTGCATACCTTGGCCGCGATATTGAAGATGCCCGTGCTTACCACATTATAGACATGGCTTCGTACCGTCAGCTGCGCGAAATTGTAGGTTCAACACTTGGATTTGAAGGAAAAGGTGCAAAAGCCCTGCGCAGTGGAAAAGCTGTAAACACAACAGTTTTAATCAACGACCTTATTGTTGACCTTTGCGAACAGAGCAGTCCAGAAAAAGGCCTTTGTTTTTCTGACGAATATTTCCGTTTTATTCTGGAGCTCAAAAAGTTTAACTTTGCAAATATTTACAATCACTGGCGACTTGGTGAGTTTGCAACTTATTCAGAAAACATAATCAAAACAATTTATACAACCTTGCAGCGCATAAAGCCTTATGTTGAAAATGGTCGTGCTGCTCAGGCCTTGCGTTATTGCCCGAAATTATGTGCCACCTACGAAGACTGGCTCATTAAGCATGCTAACTACAGGCCGTTTATTACAGAACGCCATTGTTTTGTAGATAAAAAGCAGGCACTCCGCTACAACACGCCGCAGGTTTTCGATGTTTATGATAACGAGTCGTACCAGAAGTGTGTGATTGAATATATTTCTGGAATGACGGACCAATTTGCAATAGAAGTTTATAATGAGGTGATTTCGTTCTAGACACGATGCATAGCAGAGAAAACTTTTTCTGCCATAATATTAATTTCTACGCCCATTTCTTCGGAGATTTTGTTCAAGGACTGGCGCAGGCTGTCAATGTCAATGTCGGCTTTGGTCATATCTACCATCATCATCATAACAAAGTTGCCTGACAAAATTGTCTGTGTGATATCTGCAATATTAATTGAATGCTCTGACAAAAATGCAGAGACCTTTGCAATGATTCCTACTTTATCGCTTCCTACTACTGTGATAATAGCATTCATGTATATTCCTCCAATATGGTTGACCTAAAAATTGCTTTCGCAATTTTTTTAACGGTCTTCTATTTAACACCGGCCGCCAGCGGCCTTACACATCTAGAAGTTGTTTCCTAATGTTGCGGCGATAACTGCCTTAATTGTATGCATTCGGTTTTCGGCTTCGTCAAAAACTACTGACTGCTTGCTTTCAAAAACCTCGTCGGTTACTTCCATGGCGGTCAGACCAAACTTTTTGTGAATCTCTTCACCAATTTTTGTTTTGCAGTCGTGGAAAGACGGAAGGTCGTGCATAAAAATTGCAGTTGGCTTTGCCTTTTTCATAACATCTGCATTTACCTGATATGCTTTAAGGTCTGCAATGCGTTCTGCCCAGATTTCATCAGGTTCGCCCATGCTAACCCAAACATCAGTGTAAATAATATCTGCACCGGCTGCGGCTTTGTCTACGCTGCTTTCCAAAGTAATTGAACCACCACTCTGCTTACACCAGGCCTCGCACTCCTTTACAAGGTCGGCATTTGGAAAATATTTTTGCGGCGCACAAAGAACAAGATCAAGCCCAAGTTTAGAACAAACAATGCAAAGTGAGTTTCCAATGTTGTAGCGGGCATCACCAAAATAAACAAGCTTGAGTCCCTTTAATTTTCCATAATGTTCGCGGATTGTAAGCATATCGGCAAGCATCTGGGTCGGATGATATTCATTTGTAAGACCGTTCCATACAACAACACCAGAATATTTTGCAAGGTCTTCTACAATTGTCTGCTCATAACCGCGGTATTCAATTCCGTCAAACATGCGGCCAAGAACACGGGCTGTGTCGGCAATGCTTTCTTTTTTACCAATCTGACTTCCTTCGGCAAGATAAGTTGTGCATATTCCAAGATCATGTGCGGCAACTTCAAAGGCACAGCGTGTACGGGTACTTGTTTTTTCAAAAATAAGGGCAATGTTTTTTCCGCGGTGAATATCAACAGGAATACCGCGCTTTTTCTTTGCCTTAAGGTCTTCGGCAAGGTCGAGTAAGCCTAAAATTTCTTCCGGCGAAAAATCTTTGAGAGTTAAAAAATTGCGTCCTTTTAAATCCATAAAAAGCCTCACAAAATGTTTAGTGAAAGCATTATTATAGTAAAAAAGAGGATTTTAGACTACCCTTCGACAGGCTCAGGGACCGCGAGTCTAGGCATCAATCTCTTTAGCAAGATGATGTACAATATAATCGTAGCGTTTTGGTGTGTTCTTTCCCATGTAGAACTGCAGAACTTCAGGCACATTCTTAAGGCTCTGGATTGTTACCGGAGTAAGGTGCATTCCTTTGTCTTCGCTTTCGCCTTCTTTGCGAGGGAAGATAAATTGACCAAACTCGTTAGGGTTAATTTCTCCAAGTCCCTTAAAGCGTGTAACCTCTGCAGAAGCGCCCATTTTTGCAAGTTCTTTGTCGCGGCTTTCTTCTGAGTAGCAGTAAACTGTTTTACTCTTGTTGCGCACACGGAAAAGCGGAGTTTCAAGAATATAAACATGTCCCGAAAGTACAAGCTCTTCAAAATAAAGGAGCAGGTATGTCATAACAAGATTTCTGATATGGTAACCGTCGTTATCGGCATCGGTTGCAATGATGATTTTATCAAAGCGGAGCCCTTCAATATCCTGCTGAACACCAAGGCTGAATGTCAGATTTTTTAATTCTTCATTTTCAAACAAAGCCGATTTTTTACAGCCGTACATGTTTTCAGGCTTTCCTCTCAAACTGAAAATTGCCTGATATTCAACGTTACGACTTCCTACCATAGAACCTGTCGCAGAATCACCCTCGGTAATAAAAATCATGCTGTTTGCACCCTTTGGACCATCCTGCAGGTGGTAGCGGCAATCCTTGAGTTTTGGAATCTTGAGCATAATAGATTTTGCAGCTTCGCGAACCTGCTTGTCTGTTACGCTGTTAATTTCAGCACGGGCTTTCTGGTTTTTAATGATTTTATCTTCAAGCTGGCCTGCAATATCAGGATTATGACGCAGCCAGTCATCAACAGCAGTCTGAACTTCTTTAATAATCGGCGCTCTGATTTCTACGTTTCCAAGCTTGTTTTTTGTCTGAGAAGTGAACATAGGGTTATCAAGACCAATTTTAAGTGCACACAAAAGTCCTGCTGTTACATCTTTTTCGTCATATTCCTTTTTAAAGAAGCTGTTTACACCTTTTGTAAATCCATCAAGGAACGAAGTAACATGGGTTCCGCCATCTTCTGTGCTCTGACCGTTTACAAAAGAATAAACATATTTATCGAGCGATGGAGTATGGGTCAAAACAAACTGAAGATTTTCGCCCTGATAGTTGAACATATTATAAAGCGGCTTTGTTGATTTACCCATTTCGTTTACAAGCAAATCCTGAATACCGTTTTTACTTAAATAATCCTTGCCGTTGCATTTAAGAAGCAGTCCCGGGTTTAAGTAAGCATAATTCCAAAGACGCTTTTCAACGTATTCCATATTAAAAGCATATTTACCAAAAATCTCAACATCAGGTTCAAACTCAAGATAAGTTCCGTTTGGGGTGCCTTCTTTTGCTTTACCTGTTTTTCCGCCGGTTTTATCGCCTTTTTTATATTCAACAACAGCCATTTTGCCGTCGCGGATTGAAGCAGCACGGAAATATGAAGAAAGTGCGTTTGTAGCTTTGATGCCGACACCATTCATACCGATTGCCTGTTTGAAAACTGAATTATTGTACTTTGCACCGGTATTTACGTTTGAAACACAATCTTCGAGTTTACCAAGCGGGATTCCTCGTCCATAGTCTCGGATTTTTACACGACCGTTATCTATTGCAATATCTATGCGTTTACCAAAACCCTGAGAGAATTCGTCTACAGCGTTATCAATTCCTTCCTTTAATAGGATATAAATACCATCATTTTCGTTTGAACCGTCGCCAAGGGAACCAATATACATACCAGGGCGCAAACGGATATGCTCAAGACCTTCAAGGTGCTGAATACTGCTTTCGTCGTAAACTGCAGGACCTTTTGAAGGTGCAGGCTTTTTTGCTGGAGCGGCTTTAGCAGGTGCGGCAGCAGCAGCTTTAGCAGGTGCAGCCACTTTTTTTGCTGGTGCCGCCTTTACAGGAGCTTTTGCCACAGCCTTTGCCGGTGCTTTTGCAGCAGGTTTTGCGGATGTTTTACTTGCGTTAGATTTTGCAACAAGAGCTTCTGCCCTTGCAGCCAAAGAAGATTTTCCTGGAGTTTTTTTATTATCAGCCATTTTTATTCCCCTGGGACATAATATCCCAACCCTACATTTAGTATAGTATAACTTTTAAGTTCTCGCAACCTCTTTCATTTGTATTAACTCTTAAAATTTGGTACAATACCCTACTATGGTAATTTCATCTATTGATTTGAAAAACGGACACGTAGTTCAGCTTAAAAACGGCAAAGACCTTATGCTTGAACGCGATGATGCAGACTCACTTATCCGCCAGTTTGATATGTATGGCGAGGTTGCGGTTATTGATTTAGACGCAGCCCTTGGAAACGTTGACGCAAAGGGAAACACAGTTAATACTCCCCTTCTTAAGTCGCTTCTGCATCATGGAAACGTGCGTACCGGTGGTGGAATCCGTACAGTAAAAAGAGCCCGCGAGCTTATTTCACTTGGAGCCGAAAAAGTTATTATTGGTTCTGCTGCATGGAAAAGTGCACCTGTGGCCGGTGAATCAGTTCTCAACGAGGATTTTTTGAACGAACTTGCCGCTGCCATTGGAAAAGACAGAATCATCATTTCGGTAGATGCTATAAATGGAAAAATAGCCGTAAAAGGCTGGACAGAGACTGTAGATATTCCTCTTATTGAAGGGGCTAAACAGGCCGAAAAGTTTTGCTCAGAGCTGCTTTTTACCTGTGTAGAAAAAGAAGGCTGTATGCAGGGAACAAACATGGACTATGCAAAACAGCTTCGCAAGGCTGTAAAATGCCGCGTTGTTGTAGCAGGAGGCGTTTCGAGTGTAGAAGAAATTGCTGCGCTCGAGCACTTACATTGCGATGTTCAGCTTGGAATGGCACTTTATACAAACAAGGTAAATCTTACCGATGCCTTTGTTGAATGTCTTGATTTTGAAAAGACCCCGCTTATTCCTGTAATTGCACAGAGCGTAAACGGCGAAGTTTTAATGCAGGGCTTTGCAAACAAGGATGCAGTAAGAAAAACCTTTGAATGTGGAAGATTGACCTTCTGGAGCCGCTCACGAAACGAGCTTTGGACTAAGGGTGAAACAAGCGGAAACTTTTTAGACGTAGTACGCCTTAGAGCAGACTGCGACCGCGACAGTATTCTTGCCACTGTTTTACCAACTGGTCCTGCCTGTCATACCGGCTCCTGGACCTGTTATGGAACAGACCCTGGCGAAAAATCGAGCATGGGCCGTCTCTATAACATAATTGCCGATCGATTTGCGAATCCAAAACCTGGAAGCTACACTGCAACTTTAGATGCTAAGCGTGTACGCGAAAAGGTAGAAGAAGAAGCAGAAGAATTGTGCGAAGCCGACACCCGCGATGAAGTAATCTGGGAAGCGGCAGACCTGCTCTATTTTGTAAACGTTCTTATGTACAAAGAAGGCGTTACCTGGAAGGACGTTTATGACGAGCTGGATCGCAGACACAAGGAGAAATAAATGATAACAATACAAAAATATAACGAAGTAGAAGCCGACTTTTTCAAGGGCCGACCTTTTGATGGTGAAGACAAAACTGTAAAATCTGTTCTGGAAGAAGTACAGAAACGCGGCGACGCAGCACTCCGTCTTTACGGAAACAAATTTGACGTTGCAGTACCTGCACAGTTTGAAGTTCCACAGGAAGAACTCAAAGCCGCAGCAGAAAAACTCCGCATGGAAAAACGCGACATTTACGATGCAATTGTTTATTCACACGACCTTGCACTTAAGTTTGCAAAGCTTCAGCGAAAATCTTTTAAGGATTTCGAAGAAGAACTTGAACCTGGAATTATCACAGGCCAGAAAACAATTCCTGTAGAAACTGCAGGCTGTTATGTACCAGCCGGACGATTCCCGCTTGTTTCAACTGTAATAATGACAGTAACTCCTGCCGTTGCAGCCGGTGTAAAAAATGTAATTATGTGTACACCACCTCGCGTACACCCTGACGATAAAATTGCAGCTGGTAAAAACGGTTCAGGAGTTCCGGGAAAAGCTTTTGTTGGCGGTAAACCTTATGCCGACGAAGGAATTATGGCAGCAGCATATATCTGCGGTGTAAATCACTTGTATGCAGTAGGCGGTTCACAGGCAATCGGCGCAATGGCTTACGGAACAGATTCAATTCCTCGCGTTGATGTAATTGCAGGACCTGGAAACAAGTTTGTTCAGATTGCAAAAAAATCACTTTACGGACAGGTTGGAATTGACTTTATTGCAGGCCCTACAGAAGTAATGGTAATTGCAGACGAAACTGCAAATCCTGCCTGGGTTGCAGCAGACTTACTTGCACAGGCAGAACACGACGTAGTTGCACAGCCAATTCTTGTTACAGACAACGAAGATTTTGCTCATAAGGTTAGTGCCGAAATTGAAAGCCAGCTTGAAACACTTACAACAAAAGCAACTGCACGCCAGAGTATAGACAACTGCGGAAAAATAATCCTTGTAGAAAAGCTTGAAGATGCAATAGAAGTTGCAAACCGCAAAGCTCCGGAACACCTTGAACTTGCAATGAAAGACGGAAAATTGCGCGATAAAATAGAAAAGAGTGTATTCAATTACGGTTCCCTCTTTATTGGTCACTATGCAGCCGAAGTTTACGGAGACTACGCAGCAGGTTTGAATCACACACTTCCAACTTCTGGAAGCGCTCGTTTCACAGGCGGTCTTAGCGTAAGAATGTTCCTTAAAACTGTTACAACACTGCGCGTTCAGGAAAAGAAAGTTGGTACTGTAAAAAGCGGTGCCGCTGCCGGATACCTTGGAGACGCAGAAGGTCTGGCAGGACACGCACGTGCAGCACGTCTTAGAATAGGAAAATAATATGGTGCTTGATGTTGTAAAACTTGGAGAAGAAAGTCTCAGACAAAAATCGGTTCCGGTAGACGAAGTAAATGACGAAATCCGCCAGCTTGCCGAGGATATGTTTGAAACAATGATTGAATACGAAGGCGTTGGACTTGCCGCTCCTCAGATTGGCAAAAATATCCGAATGTTTGTACTTATTGCCGATGATGATGTTCGCCGAGTATTTATAAATCCTCAGATAATCAAAACTTCAGAAGAAGTGAGCGATTACGATGAAGGCTGTTTGAGTATTCCCCAGGTTTACGAAACAATTTCGCGCCCTGTAAAAGTAACGGTGCAGGCTCTGAACGAAAAGGGCCGCCCGTTTACTCTTGATGCCGACGGACTGCTTGCCCGCATAATTCAGCATGAATACGACCATCTTGACGGCATTTTATATATAGACCGCGGCGACAAAGCATTTGCAGAAAAAACAGAACAACAGTTTAAACGCCGTGCCGAACGCGCCAAAGAAAAAGAAAAAGCAAAGGCTGCAAAAGCGGCTAAAATTGCGGCAAAAATCGCTGCAAAGGAAGCAAAAAAAAATAAATGAAAATTATTTTTGCAGGAAGCCCCGATGCGGCAAAAATCACTTTGGAATTTCTCGTAGAAAACCAGCAGCAGTTTGGTTTTGAAATTGCAGGTGTACTTTCAAACCCGCCAACAGCAAAGGGAAGACACAAAACCCCTACCCCAACTCCTGTGGCTGCATACGCCTTGGAAAAAGGACTCCCGGTTTTTACTCCCGAACATTTAGACGCCGCTGCCCGCGAACAGATTGCCCCTCTTGGTGCAGACCTTTTAGTTTGCTTTGCCTACGGTCACATATTCGGCCCAAAGTTCCTGGCGCTTTTTCCAATGGGCGGAATAAATCTTCATCCGTCCTTCCTTCCAAAATACAGGGGCTGCACTCCTGTTCAGCAGGCACTTTTAGACGGCGAAGAATATCTTGGAATCAGTATCCAGACACTTTCGCTCAAAATGGATGCCGGTGACATTCTAAAACAGGATTTTGTAAACATAAAAGAAAGCGACACAACAGAAAGCCTTTTAAATTACAGTGCAAAACGCGGTGCAGAATTAATCTGCCAGATAATCAAGGAAAGCGCTGAACAAGGCACACTTATAAAAGGTAAGCCTCAGAATAAAGAAGGTGCAACTTACACTTACACAATCACAAAAGATATGGCAAAAATAAACTGGAACGGAAGCGCACAAACAATCAGCCGTATGATCAGGGCATACTACCCGGACCCATGCTGCTGGTGCCTTGAAGCAAACGACTCACCGCTTAAAATTGCTGCGGCAACAGAAGTTGTTATTCCACAGGATGAATATGAGGCATTTGCGAACGGAACAGTTTTGGCATATAATAAAACAACAAACGGCATTTATGTAAAAACCGGCAACGGCATTCTTGGAATTACAAGACTGCAGCGTCAGGGCAAAAACATGATGCATTACAAAGACTTTATGAACGGCGCCAAAGATTTTATTGGTACCGTATTAAAATAGAATGAGGATAATTATGAGCGACGAAGAAATTAAAGAAACTGAATCAGAAGGGGCCCTTCGAGAGCCTCAGGGACCCCGAGTACGTAAGACTTTCAACCCTAAGAAACTTCGTTTTAGTTTTAGCGAAGGCTTTGACAAGCTTCAGTCAAATCTTCCAGCCCTCATAATAACTTGTATTGCCGCCGGCATACTCATGATTGTTGTATGCTGCGCAGTTTTCTTTACAAATGTAAAAGGTGCAGAAAAAGTTCTTGTTCCAAATGTTGTTGGGAAAAAATGGGACGAAGCATTAATTGAAATGCAGGTAAAGGAACTTTATCCAAAAATTAATATGCGTTATTCAAATGTTCCGGGTGATGAAGGACTTGTACTTGAACAGAATCCGGCCCCTGGAGCTATTGTAAAAGGTTACAGCAGAGTAAATCTTGTAATCAGCCGTGGTGTTGTAATTGATGCCGTTGGCGACTATGTAGGAAAAAATCTTTCAGAAGTTCAGATGTCTCTGCAGACTCTTTTTGCAGGTCAAACAAAGCCGCTTATTACTCTTGCAAATCCAACTTATATTCCAGACGCAAGTGATGCTGGAACAATTCTTGAACAGGATCCGCCTGAGGGTTCAAAAATATCAGAACCTGTTGTTGTAAATCTTGTTGTAAGCCGTGGACCTAACTATGAAAATACACGACGACCTTATGTAATTGGCCAGAGCATAAACGACCTTTTGCAGACAATTGCCAGAACAAAAATTGTATTTGATATTACAAGCCACACTGCAACCGAAGGCGAAAAACCGGGAACCGTTGTTGACCAGGAAACAATTACCGATGAATATGTTCCAAACTATACACGAGTTACTGTAGAAATGGCAATGCCGGAAAATTCAAATAATGACAATGCCTACGGAATCTTCCAGGAAAAGCTGCCAGATTATCCGTACCCTGTTCCTATGAAGCTTGAAGCTTACCCTGCCGAAGGAACTTCATATACAATAGTAAGCTTTAATCATCCGGGTGGAAATTTAACAATTCCTTATGAAGTTCCACGAGGTACAACATTAGTTCTTAGTGTTGCCGACAAGGTAGAAGCAAAAAAGCTTGTTGAATAAGGATACGAGCCTATAATGAACGCGCCGTTAATTTGCCTTACATTAACAGGAAAAACTCTGGAAGAAAACAGACAGCTTGTAAACAAATATTCCAAGCTCATTGATATTGTAGAGTTGCGCGTTGACCACCTTAATGAAGAAGATCAGCTTTATGCAAGACGATTCCCCGCAATGGTTCATGTTCCGTGTGTGCTTACAATAAGGCGCGATGTAGACGGCGGACTTTTTAATGGCGGAGAATTTTCGCGAACCTGTCTGTTCAGTCGTGCCCTTGCTTTTGCAAATCAGGATAAAGCAAAAAACTTTGCATACGTAGATTTTGAAGAAGATTTTCATATTCCAAGCATTCAGGATGCGGCAATGGCCTTTGGTGTAAAAATAATTCGTAGCGTACACAGCATGGACGAACCAATTTACAACCTTAAAGCCCGCTGCGATGAAATGCGCAAAACCGGTTATGAAATTCCAAAAATTGCTTTCAGACCAAAAAAGCTTAGTGATGTTGCCAACCTGTTCCGCGAAGGAAGCCAGATGACCGATTACGAGCATATTCTTTGCGCACTTGGTCCAGAAGGTCTGCCTTCGAGGATTCTTTCTTCTTACACAAACTCATATTTAACCTACTGCTCCCCGGAAGAGCTCATGGCAAATACAAGCGGCATTGGACACATAGATCCTGTTACGCTTAATTCTCTTTATAACTTCAGGGGAATTACACAAGAAACAAAACTTTTTGGTTTAACAGGCTGGCCTTTATATAAGGTTGCTGGTCAGGAAATTCACAATTCAGGATTTAAGCGGGCCGGTATAGATGCGGTTTTTATTCCTGTTCGTTCGCAGCTTGCTTCTGAAGCACTTGTTTTTGCAGAACAGATTGGCATGCAGGGACTGGCAGTTACTAACCCTCATAAAGAATCAATAATGTACTATTTGAATGACCAGTCTCCAGAAGTTGTGCAGATTGGAGCATGCAACACAGCTATTTATAAAAACAAAAAATGGATTGGCTACAATACAAATGCTTACGGCTTCCGTCGTGCACTTGAAGAATTTTTAGGACCAATCCGCATTAAGCGAAAAAAGGTTGCACTCATTGGAGCCGGAGGAACAGCAAAAGCAGTTGCCTTTGTTCTTAAACAGATGGGCGCACGCGTCTGCATTTTTAACCGCACTATAAGTCATGCAAAACAGCTTGCAGAACGCTATGGCTTTGAATACTGCCAGCTTGAACCGGAATGTGCTCCAATACTCGATGAATATTCAAACCTCATTATTCAGACAACTTCGGTAGGAGCTACTAAAGAAGTAAAACCAGGAAGCCAGCAGCTGCAGGAACCTAACGACCCTATTTATTTTTATAACTTCCGTGGCAACGAAATTCTTTTTGATATTTTGTATCGCCCCGCAATTACTCCGGTTATGAAACGCGCTTCTTTAGCAGGCTGCCGTGTTAGCAACGGTTATAAAATGCTTGAGTACCAGGCCTACGCCCAGTTCAAGCTTTTTACCGGTGTGGACTTTGAAAAAGATACGGAATTAGATATATAGATGCTGAAACAAGTTCAGCATGACGTAATTAGGATGGTAATTATGACACAAAGCGAACAGAAAACACTTGTTGCAAATACTGCAATTGAAACATTAATTGAAAAAGGAAAGATTTTCAGCGGCATGAAAATTGGACTTGGCACCGGTTCTACTGCAATGCCTGCCGTTTACCGCCTTGCCGAGCATATTAAAAGCGGCGAACTTAAAGATATTAAGGCTGTTGTTACAAGCTTTCAGACACAGAATGCCTGTCAGGAGCTTGATATTCCTGTTTATTCTATGAATGACCCTGCAATTGGCGGACACCTTAATCTTTCAATTGACGGCGCCGATGAAGTTACTCCAGACTGCTTTTGCATTAAGGGTGGCGGTGCTGCACATGTTCGCGAAAAGATTGTTGAGTATAATTCTGATATTTTTGTTGTAGTTGCCGATTCCAGCAAGGCGGTAGCAACTATTGGAACAAAGTTTGCGGTACCGGTTGAAATTATTGAAAGCGCTCGGGTTCCTGTTACAAATGCCTTGAACAAACTTGGAGCAAAATGCGTGCTTCGCGAAGGTGTTCGTAAAGCAGGACCTGTAATTACCGATAACGGCAACCAGATTCTTGACTGCACCTGGGAACAGCCTATTGATGTTGCCCAGATGGAAGACAAAATTAATGGCATTGTTGGCGTTGTAGAAAACGGATTATTTTCAAAAAACAAACCGATTGTTTTTGTTGCTACACCAGACGATAAGGTAGAAATCAGGAACTGGCATTAATGTTTCCACCATTTGATCAGGAGCTGGCCCGTCACTACTGCCTGGAATTTATTTCGGGCATTGAGGACGGGTCTGTTATTTTAAAGCAGGTTTCCCGCAAAAGTGAAGACCGCCAGGGGCACGGGTTTATGGTGGGAGCACTGGTGTGTGTGAATGCGGCAGGTGAGCGAGTTGTTTTATATGCAGTGAGCGGCATTGCATATGAGGTGTCTTTTAGAGAGGCCCTTCGAGAGCCTCAGGGACCGCGGGTCATTGTACCGCCACTCGCTACACCTGAACAAATAAAAAAAGCTCTTTCAAAAAATGACAAAGAAATTCATGAGTTGACTGATAACATTGGGGTCCCTGAGGCTCTCGAAGGGCCCTCAAAAGATGCATTACGTAACCGGCGCACCCAACTTACCACCGAATCGCTCCTCAACGTCTTCAGCCTTTACACCTTCACCCGCTTTGACGGCAAAAAAATCACGCTGAATCAAATTATAAAAGAGCATGGCGGCCGACTTCCACCAACAGGCACCGGTGACTGCTGCGCACCAAAGCTCCTTTCCTATGCATTTGAACACAAGCTGCAACCAATCAGTATGGACGAAGTTTTTTACAGCTACAAAGGCGGCAACACAAAAAATAAAACAAACGGAGTTTCATACGCACCCTGTGACGAACGATGCGGTTATATTCTGCCAAGCATCCTGGGACTAGAGATTCTTTACCGCGACTCACAGATAGTTGTAATAAACAAACCAAGCGGACTTTTGAGCGTTCCGGGTCGCACACCAGAAAATCAGGACTGTGTAGTTTCACGATTGAAAAAACTTTTCCCGCATTGTATTGAGCAGCCAAGTGTTCACCGGCTCGACATGGAAACAAGCGGCGTTATGGTTTATGCACTCACAAAACAAGCGCACCGCAATTTGAGTATGCAGTTTGAAGCGGGCACGGTACACAAAAAATATGTCGCACTCATCGATGGAGTTTTTGACCATAATGAATATCAGGGGGAACTGCGGTTAAAATTCCGCCTTGATGTGGCCAACCGGCCTCACCAGATTTATGACGAAGTAAACGGCAAACTTGGAATTACAGAATGGAAAAAAGAAGGAACAGAACTTTACACTGCCCCGGACGGTTCAAAGCGTCGTGTAACAAAAATCCTTTTTACACCACACACGGGGCGCACACACCAATTGCGACTTGCTGCAAGTGACCCGCATGGTTTTGGTATTCCAATTATTGGAGACACTTTATACGGACACTGTGAACCAGGGGAGAGGTTGATGTTGCATGCGTGTGAACTGGAGTTCAGACACCCGGTTTCTGGCGCTACACAAACATTCCTTTCACCAGCGGAACCAATACAACAAACAAAATTTCAATCATAAGTGCCGGAAGATAATTTGCAGTTTTGATTTTTTTAAGCCCCAGAAGGTTTACACCAATCATAATAATCATGGCACCACCTACGGCAGAAACTTCTGTAATAAGAAGCTCCGAAACATAAGGCTGCAGCACACCCGAAAGGAGCGTAAGTCCGCCCTGGTAAATCAGAATAAAAATAATGGAAAACATTGTTCCAATTCCCATGGCAGCGGCAAACGAAATTGCCATAAAGCCGTCAAGAATGGACTTTGTAAAAATGATTGTGTAATCGTGCTCAACACCTGCTTTAAAAGAACCTACAATTGACATTGCACCAACACAGAACAAAACGCTGGCATTTAAAAAGGCGTAAGCAAAGTTGTGTTTTTTCTGTTCTTCCAATGCGATATCAGAACCAAGAAGGTCACCTTCAACCGCAGTCTTTTTCTTTGGACTTGTAATTTTCTGAAGCCATCCGCCAAAGCGAAGTATTGCTCCATCAATATCAAGCGCATAACCAATAATTGCACCAATTATAAGAGACAGCGCCATGTAAACAATGCTGTTATACTTAAAGGCCATCTGAAGTCCTATTACAAGAGTAATAATACCACAGGCAGTCTGAATCATATCTGAAAGTTCATCAGTGAATTTTTTAGAAAACAAAAGACCAATTAACGAGCCAAGAATAACGGCCCCGCAATTTACAAATACTGCTAACATTTTTTTACCTCAAAAAAAAAGGGAACTGCTTTTTGCAATTCCCTGTTGATGCGGAGGAGCCGACTTGAACGGCCACGACTTACGCCACAAGCACCTCAAGCTTGCGTGTCTACCAATTCCACCACCCCCGCGTAGTACTGAGCTACACTGGATTCGAACCAGTGACCCACGCCTTAAAAGGGCGTTGCTCTACCTACTGAGCTAGTAGCCCATCCATTCAAACGAATGTTCTACTAGTTTATTGATTTTAAGATAATGTGTCAAGACAATGTACCGCTCCAAGAAAAAAAAGTTTTGTTGAAATATTCTAACCTTTTTGATAAAATATAGATAATAAAAAATGTGTTTTTGAGAGTTTATGAACATTTTTATTTTAAGAGGTTTTCTTATGAAAAAACTTTTTTCTGTATTGGCTGTTCTTTTTGTACTTGGAACAACTAGTGTATTCGCAAAAACAGGTCTTGGTGTTCAATTCAATGGAAACATTTCTGGTGGAAATTTCTTGCCAGGTGCATCTGTAACTTTTAAATTGAACAAGGTTCCATGTGTATTTGCTGCTGATTTTTCTGCAAATAACGGAGCTATGAACGCAGGTCTTACAGCTGACTGGTGGATTGCCAACCCTGTAATTGAAGGAACCTGGCACTACTACTATGGAGTTGGTGTTGGCGCAGGTATAACAATTGTTGACAACAATTATGGTGGATTTGCAATTGGCCCTCGCGCAGTTTTAGGAACAAATGTTTTCTTAATCAATAATTTCCTTGAACTGTATGCACAGGGAGCATGGCAGCCAACATTAGCTATTACAAGCGCAGGGACAGGATTCTCATGGTCTTGCTTCCCAGTAGCTCTTGGTTTCCGATTCTGGTTCTAATATAAACTGAACCCTTATACAGTGGTGGTTGCGGTACCAGATATTTGGTACGGACCACCATTTTTTTTATTTATTAAATAGAGGCACAAAATGAAAATTAACGCACTTAAAGGCATGAAAGATATTCTCCCTGCAGAACAAAAGCTTCGTGATTATGTTCAGTCAAAAATCCTTGAAACTTACAGAGCAAGCGGTTTTGAACGCATTTCTACTCCAATGCTCGAAGATGCCGAAAATCTTGATAAATCAGACGGCGGCGATAACCTGAACTTGATTTTTAAAGTATTAAAACGCGGCGAAAAGCTCGAAGCTGCCCTTAGTGCTCATCCTGTAGAAGAAAAAGCTCTTTCTGATATGGGACTTCGCTATGACCTTACTTTGCCTCTAACCCGATTTTTTGCCGCAAATAAAAATGAACTTCAGTTTCCGTTTAAGGTAATTCAGACAGACCGCGTGTTCCGTGCAGAACGTCCGCAGAAAGGCCGAAGCCGCGAGTTTGTTCAATGTGATATTGATATTTTTGGTGACAGTTCTCCTAATGCCGAAGTTGAACTTATTGATGTAACAGCACGTGCCCTTATGAACATTGGCTGTACTGATGAGCGCTTCAGTAATTTTACAATCAACATTAATGACCGACGCATTTTGCGAAATATGCTTGGTGCCATGGGCTTTGCAGATGATACTTTAGACAGTGTATGTATCACCTTTGACAAGCTTGATAAAATTGGCGTACAGGGCATTGAAGCAGAACTTACAGAAAAGCAGCTGCCTTCTGGTGCAATTAAAGCGCTTGTTGATTTTTGTGCAGGAGCGGCTGATGGTTTTAGCATTGATGATGTTGTTAGTAAATGTGCAGATCCTTCTATTGCTGATGATTTAAAATACGTTATTGAAACTGTACAAAAAGTTAGCAATGGCAAATATAAAATTAAATACTGCCCTAACCTTGTGCGCGGTCAGGGCTACTACACAGGCATTGTTTTTGAAATTGCAAGCCCTGGCTTTTCCGGTGCTGTAGGCGGCGGTGGCCGTTACGATAACCTTGTAGGAAAATTCTTAGGCCAGCAGGTCCCGGCCGTTGGCTTTTCAATAGGCTTTGAACGCATTTGTTCCATATTACAGGATATTGGTTTTGCCATTCCGGGTGCAAAAGAAAAATGTGCATTGTTGTACGACGACAGCGTAGACTTCACCTGCGTCCTGACCGCCGCCCAAAAATTACGCTCCGACTACACCGTAACAATTCTTAAAAAAGCAAAGAAACCAGGGCCACAGTACGACATGCTTGAAAAACTTGGTTATACAAAATTCGCAACCTTTAAGGAAAATGAATTATTTGTAAAATAGTTGAATAGAAGACAATTTTTCATTAAAATAGAAAGACCCTAATTTTATATTGGAAATAATTTTTTAAAAAGAGGTATTAATATGGCTTGGGATATTTCAAAAGTAAGAAATATCGGTATCAGTGCCCACATTGACTCTGGAAAGACAACAACTTCTGAACGTATCTTGTTCTACTGTAACAAGATTCACGCAATTCACGAAGTTCGTGGTAAGGACGGTGTTGGTGCTGTAATGGATAACATGGAACTGGAACGCGAACGCGGTATTACAATCCAGTCAGCTGCTACTCAGGTTCAG
>JAFZXA010000060.1 GCA_017617115.1 Treponema sp. | reverse complement strand
GTTGCCTGACGCTGTGAGTCGTTGAAGTAAGCAGGAACTGTAATAACAGCTTCTGTAACTTCCTGACCAAGATAGTCTTCTGCAGTTTTCTTCATTTTCTGAAGAATGAAAGCAGAAATTTCCTGAGGTGAATACTGTTTTGAAGTTCCACCCTCTTCTATTTCTACACGGCAGTCTGAACCGTTATCTACTACTTTATATGGAAGCTTTGTTGCTTCTCCCTGAAGTTCACTGAATCTGTGACCGATAAGACGTTTTACAGAATATACAGTGTTCTTTGGGTTTGTTACCATCTGGTTTTTAGCAGGAGCACCAACAATGCGGTCTCCTTTAGAAGTAAAACCTACAATAGAAGGTGTTGTTCTTCCGCCTTCTGCATTCTGAATTACAACTGGTTCGCCGTTTTCCATTACGGCGACACAAGAGTTTGTTGTTCCTAAGTCAATACCAATAATCTTACCCATTTTATTTACCTCGCTTAATTATTTACTAGTTTTTTGGCACTTTAACCATTACTTTGGCGTGCCTGATTACCTTATCTTTGAGCTTGTAGCCTTTAAGATAAACCTGTGCCAGAGTTTCTTTTTTGGCTTTTTCGTCCTCCTGGCGTCCAATTGCTTCGTGTTCTTCCGGATTAAACTCGTCGCCTTCTTTTCCGTAGCTTACAAGACCATATTTGTCTTCGAGCAGCTTTACAAGCGATTTGTTTATCATCTTGATTCCGTCTGCAATTGATTTAGCATCTTTTGCGTCTTTGGCAGCATCAAGAGTGCGGTCAAAGTTATCAAGACTGTCAAGAAGGTCTCCCAAAAGCGATGCATTGGCATAAGCAACAGCTTCTTCCTTTTGCTGCATCATTCTTTTGCGCCAGTTGTCATTTTCTGCAGCCTTGTAAAGTGCCTGATTTTTAAGATCAGCAATTTCCTTTTCAAGGGCAGCAATTTTTTCTTCCGGAGAAAGTTCTTTTTCAGCGGCAGCATCTGCACCATCCGCGGTCTCAGCAGCACCATCTGCGGTCTCAGTAGCACCATCTGCGGTCACTGAGCCTGTCGAAGGGCCACTTTCAGTTCCAGTGTCCTTTTCTACCTGCTCAGCACCATCCTGAACCTTCTCTTCTTCTAAGTTTTCGTTTTCTTTGTCTGACATTACACTTCTCACAAAGTAAAAAATTATTCTTATCTTTAAAAATAATAATTATGAGAGGAATTCGTCAACAAAATTTATTGGATTTTTTTGATTTTTTTGCAGGAATTTCCGTCAAAAAGGGCAATTCCGTACCAGGAATTTTCAATTGTAGGGTCGCGTGCTATGTAATAAAAGCCATCCGGAGTCTGACCAAGAGGGACATTACAGCCAACAGCATCGGCGGCAACGGTGGAAATTTTACCTTTCGCAGGGTCGTAGACTATAAAAGAAATCAGGCCGTTTATGCTGGAAGGAAGGATGATATTATAATGCGGCCCTTCGACAGGCTCAGGGACCGCGGATACCGAAAACCCGTAGCCAAAGAAGCATTCGTAAGCTTGCGGCAGGTTTGCATCATTTTTAAGGCTGATTTTGCTTTGAGAATCAGTTCCTTCTATATAACTATCAAGCGTAAACTTATAAATAATCGGTTCTACAGCTGTTTTTTCACGTTGACTCATAAAACCGTATACAGTGTTACCACAATTCAAAAGCCTTAAAAAATCAGAGTTTTTGGCAACAGAAAAGCATTTGTGAATACCATTTGAAGTTATATAAAAAGCGTTGTTTTTTGAATTATCCTGTGTTCCGCCGCTTATACAAATTCCGTCTGTTGTAAAAAAGCAATCAGAAACAAAGCAGTCAATATTACCGTTCCAAAGCTTTTTCAAACTGATTTTTTTGTTGCTTCTTGAATATTTAATGGAATAAAGCGTAAAAGCAAAGCCCTTGTTCTGGTCAAAGCTGCTTGTCTGCACAAGAACATAATTAACGCCCACATAAGCTATTGAACCATTCAACTTGACCTTTGAACTTGTTTGCCCGGTAGTACCTATATGGTACAAATATTGAGTTTTCTGATTCCAGGCAAGAATAAAACCGTTTTTCTTAGATGCACTTACTGCCTTTTGTGTATATCCTTCGCCCGCGCCAAACACTTCATAGGATTTTACTGAAGCAGAAACTTGAGCCTGCGGACAAAAAGAATAAAGCTTTCCATCCTTTACAAAAGGAAACTGAGTATCATTAGAATCTGAAGCATTTGCAGGACAGCCGCTAAATACAAAAAGACAGACTAAAAAAAATACCGCAAGTTTTGTGCAACCTGCGGTATTTGTTCTGCCCTTTGCGGTTGCATCGGACAGTTTATACATTAGTTCTCCCGAATCTTTTCGAATACTTTTGTGAAGTATGGAGAAAGCATAATTTCTTCTGCAAGAACAATGTTTGCTTTTGCAGTAGCCATATAATCATTAATTGCCTTCTTTTTCTTAGAAGAGCTGTAGAAATAACGTACGGCGTAGTAATCTTTTACAATTGTATAAAGT
>JAFZXA010000005.1 GCA_017617115.1 Treponema sp. | reverse complement strand
GCTCAGGGACCGTGGTGCAATCTTCCGGTCCCTGAGCCTGTCGAAGGGCCGCTTCAGAATTCATCCCACTTTCATCATTAGTACCAAGATTAATCACAACAAAATCAGACCCACGGCCACCATTAAAATCCCATTTTTGAAGCGACCCCAGTCCCACACTATTTTCATCTTTCAAAACAGAACAAACCTGTTCATAATGAGGCGGAATTTTACAATCCCTATTGCCGTCCCAGGCCCAGCAGATTCCCCAGCCGCTTTTGCCCATTGTATTCCAGTCAGCGTTCATCAGTTTTGCCGTCTGAATTGCATAAGTTTTACTTGCACTCATCCACTGGCAGATCCAGTCCATTTCGTCAGGAGCTCCAACAGTTCCCTCGCCTGCTGTAATGCTGTCGCCAATAAATTCAATAGAATACTTGCGTGTAACAAGTGGCACAAACTCGCCTTTTTCATCAAGCCCAAGAGCATGAATCACAAGAGAATGTGTAGGATCTTCATTCAATGCTTGAGTATCTTTTATAATAGAAATCAAATTTTCTTTGCCCGGATTCATATTGCGCGCAAGACAATACCAGGTCTTTTCCTTATTAAGCATAAAACGACTAAGCGGCGCACCATTAACTTCAACAGCAAGCCACTGCTCCAGATTATCATAAGTAGTAGAAATACAAGCCCATATTTCGCGAGCCTTAATATTTACTTCAAGGGCAGCACCACCCCAGAACAAAGCCAGCTCCTGTTTCTGAGCCCCCTGTTCAGTCAAAAAAGCATTGCGCCCCAAAATCCTTTTATAATTTATCTGATTAATCGTAAACTGTTTCATAAATACAACTTACAAGAAAAATCAGAAATCCGCAAGAAGTATACTACTCCTTCTGTTTAATGTCGGTCATTGTTACAGTACCGTCGGCAAAGTGAACAATTGTTGTGTAGTAGCAACCTATTGGAATTTCGTCAAGGTTTTTCCATTTATAGGTTTTGTTTAAGATAACATCATGCCAATGTTCAGAATTTGCAATATCGTTAAAGTCTATTACATAATCATAAGCTTCCAGGCCTGTTTCCACACCCTTTGTTTCCCAAATTGCACAAGCATCTTTTGTTTTGGTTGAGTTGGTTAGTTTTTCTGTTGAATACATAGTATGAACAAAGAATGAATTATCAGTCCATATCTGCATACCATTTAAACCGTCTATACAGTTCTTTATAAGACAATTAGGATCTTTTCCCAAGAAGACATAGTCATAATAGTACGAACCTTTTCCATCGATATTATTATCGTCTATGCCGTATCCTTGATAGGCTCGTAATCTACGCCAAGGCCATTGCTCAGTGCATTCAAGTTCAGCGTATGTTTCTTCTTCGCCAGTATACTGATTCATTTTAGTTATGAATTCATACCGATCATTTTCATTTGAATAACCATTCCAACAGGCATTTTCAGGCATATAAGTATTATATTCTCGCAAAGTATCAAATCTAATTGTTATTTTTGGATTTGTTATACGCTGGTTAGTTACAGGATCTATTACAAATTCAAAAGCAGAAACCATATCTTTATTTACAAAAAAAGGAACATAGTCGATTCTGATATTGTTTTCTTCTCGGAATTCTGGTCTACCAAATTCATGTTCTAAGTTGCCAAATACAGTATTAAAGAATGTGTATGTATATACTTCTGAATTTCCATAAATATCTTCAGGAACAAAAGAAATGGTGTAGAATCCACCTTCAAGGTTTCCATACGGGATATTTACATAAGTGTTATTAGAAATATCAGGGCATATAAGTTTTTTTGCAAAGAGTGCATATTCATTTTTTAATTCATTTGCACTATAAGTTGGAGTAAAGGTTATAATATTACTTGGATTAGGGATAATATAATAAGTTAATTCATAGTACCCATTTTCATCTTTAGGAAGGTGGCTATTACTGTCCAGATTATTCCTTTCATTATCTGTCAGGAACGGATCGTAGACGGTATCGTTAATCACAATCCCGAAGCCTCCTGGAGAACCTAATTCATACTCAATATTTGAAACAGCATAAGGAAAAACTTTCGGTGGCATAACATCTTCTTTCATAAGGAATGTTTGAGTTGGAGTTTCTGTTATTGGAGTTTCTGTTAAAGTCTTTTCGTCTATATTTATAATATTAAAACTAAAGCTTTGAAGATTGTCTGGAATAATCGGTGTCTCCCCGTGGTTTTGCGCTCCTGTGCTTATAAATTGGCTGTACTGTATTGGGCAATACTGTGTCTTTGTTACTGGATCATATGCTTCTATGTAAAACCTATATCCCACCATAGACTGAAGGAAAAATTCTGGAGATCTGGTTAAGAAAGAGTTTGGAGGATAATATGATAAATCCGTTGAGTCTGGATTCTTTCTAGTATATGCAAGAACATAGATGGAGTAATTAATTTTTGCATCTTTTCCTGCTTGAGTAGCATAATTTTCAATTTTAACTTTATAACAACCCGAATTTGTGACAGGAGATATTTTTAAGGTAAGAGGGTTGCGGCTTATGTAGTCTGCTTGATTCGCTGGTCCATACCCATTAACTGTATGTTCAATTTCAAAAGTTGATTCTGTTGATATTTTTAAAGGATCGTCTTCAGCGAAAATAGGTCCGGTCATTAGAGTTCCGTTTTCATCTTCTATATCTCCCCATTCTGTTATTGTTCCCTCCATACAATTGCTGCTTAAGACAGATGGGAAATTTGCATAACTAGTGAAAACAGATGCCTTAAGATGTCCTTTTGGGTAGTTAGCAGTATTGTCGCCAAATTTTTCGCCAATGATTTCTATAAATTTAAAAAGGATATTAGAAGATTGTGTTCGTGCAACACAGAAACTATTTGTTTCAGGATCATCGTCAGCTACAAAATCAAAAACAACATAACTGTAATCAGAAGCCGAAATCTGACCATCAGGTAAAGAAAGTCCACCTTGAAGAATTTGTGTTGGTAGGTTTGAAATACTATATTGTTGTGGAGTCTCACCAGAAATCATTTCTGGCTGAGGTGCCATTAATTTAATAATTTCTTTTTCATTACCGACTGCATCCTTGCAGACTATCTTTATAAATGCAAATTTTTTTAAATCTGTTCTGGTAAAAGAATATTTATTATTGATTTTTGGAATTGGATTTACAATATTATTTTCTGTTTCTCCCCAGTAAATTGATATATCATAAGATGTATAATAATTATCATAAAAGTAATCTTGTGCAACCTTTTTACCATTTTCTTCACTTTCATCCAAAGTCAACTCAACATCTTGAAAAGATCCGTCTATAGATGGGATTTTTGTTATAAGTGCATTTTCCCAGGCAGCAATTATAGCCGGATCTACATTCATTCCAAGGGGAACGACTTCTTCTTCAAATTTGATATTGCTACTATCAATAATTGTATCTTTTAAAATCCAGAAAGTTTTCTTCTCTGTACTTGAGTTTTGAGAATAATCTTCTGCATAAATTTCTAATTCCAGTATTCCATCAAAAGAAGTATTAAACTTGTAAGTACAATAATGAATTCCAGTTTCTAAATTTGTTTGACAAGGTGCATGATATTTAACTGCTGAATTAGTTTCGGAAACAGATGTTCCATTTGCATGAGAAAGAAGTTTTTCCTTTACCAGTACATTTCCAATGCCAGCTCCAATGTCAGTTCCTTCGAGTTCAATATAAATTGTTCGTCCAACATGATATGCACTGTAATCTGCAGCTGTCCATTGAGTACTGTTTTTGCTTAGAATTTCTTTGTAATATTTTGAGCTTGTATCATTTGTAGAGTAAAGTCTAACATTATTAAGTACAGGTTTTACACTATCTTTCTGTTTGTTAACACGATATTTATATTGGAATGTATTCTTACCGGTGTTTCCTTCTTCATCGACAATATTTGTAAGGTCAAGTTTTATAAAAATATCTTTGTTGTTTGAGTGGCCGTTTACATCAAGGAGATTTACTTCTTTGTTTGTTGGAATATAAAGAACTGTTCCATCTGAAGAAAAATATGGGTCATTAAAATAATCAGACAAAGAATTGCCGGAAGAATCGGTAATTGAAAGAGTGAAGTTTTCTGTTGCACTAACTGTCTTATTAAAAGCAATAACAATTGTTGAATCCTGTTCACAACCTGCATCAGAATATACAGGCAGACACTCCTCTTTCACAACTCCCGGAACTAAAGTACAATCCGGCAGAATCAGAATATCAGAGGCTTCTTGCAAAAGCTTAATTGAAACTTTATAAATGCCTTTTTCGTCGTCGCGTTCTACAAGGGCAAATTCTACAAAATCGTTGCGGCTTTCTTCTTCGTTGCCGGTGCTTACAGCTTTTAGGCCTTTGAAAATATAGGCGTCTTTTTTTACATTAAACTGAACCTGAATTGAATAGCCAAGCTTGCACTCTTTTTCGCCACTGGAAAGGAACGACCCCATAGTTGTATCCTGCGAAATTACAAGCTTATAGCTTTTGGCGTTTGCTTCCTTAATGGCATCTTCAATTTCTTTTTGAACATCGCCTGCATTCAAAAAATTTTTGCAGGAAACCAGTAAAAGAATTAATAAAGACAAAACAAAATAGAACGCTTTTTTCATAAAAAACTCCCGTATTTTATAGAAATTTTAGTGTATATAGAAATAATACAAGACGAATAGCACAAAATCAGCACACAAGAGAAAAAAAATTAGCACGGAATCAGCACAAAAGAGTTAGTTTTTTAATGCCTTCTGCTCCAAAAATCCTGCAACTTCTTCGGCCCAGCTAAACTGGCTCATAAATTCACCGGCAAAGCTTTTAACTGCAGCAGAATCGCCTTCAAGAAAATCATAGTAATCGCATTTTATGCTTTCGGGATTAATTCGAAAGTTATTGTATTCTGTAATAAAGAAATTTTGAATTCCAAGCTCGGTCATTGTATGTCTTATATCAACAATAAGATTTCTAAAGCTGCTTCCATAACGCGCAGAATCGGCATGGTCGCCCCACAAAACAGAAATCAGTTCTTTTGTCTGAACAGAAGTACCGCGTTTGTAAATAAGGTAGCCCATAAGCTCAAGCGATTTTGAACGGGAAAAAGTAATTACCTTACCATTGTAAATGAGCGTAAGATTGCCAAAGGTTTTTGCTTCAAGGCTCTGCTTCTGCTTTTTAAGCAGCATTATGTATTTTTTTTCAACACGCCTTTTATAAAGCGCAAGAACAAACATCATTATTGTAAGAAGAATACAATCTAACAGTGCTGTAAATCCAAATGTTCTGTAGATTCCCGGAATCATAGCGCTCATGGCAAGGGAAAGTCCAAGCAAAAAGTACAGCGGCGAAAAAGAAAATATACAAATAGCAATAAGCCCTACAAGGCAATATACAATTACCCCATTAAACGGCTGATTAAGTTTATAAAAATTGTAAACGCCCGCCCATAGAGTGATATTTACAGTATTGTAAACAGGGATTGTCTTCCAGATATAGGCTTTTTGCCGCGGAATAACCTTTACCCATTTTGAATAAATATAAACATAAGCGCCAGAAACAGTATAAATTCCAAAGTAAATTAAAGAAAGAACGTGCTCTTTAAGAGTATTAAAGTTAAATGCAAAAACAAGTATAAGGTCAATAATTCCAAATAAAAAAAGAGCAGGCCCAATAACCAGAAGATTCAATCTGTTTGTTTCGCCGGAATCGGCAAGATCCAGCTTGTCTATAACATAGCGTTCTTTATATTTTGCAATAATTCTTTTAAACATAAAACTCCGTCATTGCGAGCCGAAGGCGAAGCAATCCTTTTCTTAATTATACCATACATTTTTCAAATGTGCTGATTTTGTGCTGATATTTTAATTTTTTGTGCTGATTGTGTGCTTTTTTCAAATTTTTTTTGTGCTGATTGCGTGCTCTGTCTCTTGTAGAATTAATGCAAAAAGTTATGGAAGTAAAAAAGTTAATCATATTTCTGGTGCTTTTGTTGATTTTTATCTTACAGACAATTTCACTTATGAAATAATTACAAAAAGTTCGGTTTGAGTTTAGCCCGGAGTTCAGTTTGAATTCCGGGTATTTTTTTCTTGACATTTACTTAATTTTAGTTTATTTTTTAAGTTAATTATATCAATTTTTAAGTCCCTTCGACTCCTTCGACAAGCTCAGGAACCGCAGGGACCGCACAAGGAGACATTATGAGCAAAATCATCAGTGGGGGAAATCTCCCTAACATTCCGTGGCAGGACAAACCAAAAGACTGGTGGCTGCCAATCTGGCGTTACAGCGAAAATCCTGTAATTGGTCGTAATCCATTCCCTGGTATGGGACGCATTTTTAACAGTGCTGTAGTTCCTTTTAACGGCAAATTCAAAGGAGTTTTCCGTTCAGAAGATGCACATGCACGCCCATTCCTTTATCTTGGCGATTCTGACGATGGTATTCACTGGGAATTCCAGACAGAAAAAATCCACATGCACGACCCTGACGGTAAGCCTCATGATCCATTCTACGCTTACGACCCTCGCTGTGTGCTCATAGATGGTACTTACTATATTATGTGGTGCGGTGATTTTGACGGCGCTGCAATTGGTGTTGCTTCTACAAAAGACTTCAAAGATTTTACACGCTTAGAAAATCCTTTCCTTCCTTTCAACCGCAATGCAGTTTTGTTCCCGCGCAAAATCAACAATAAATATGTTATGCTTTCGCGCCCAAGTGATTCTGGTCATACTCCATTCGGCGATATTCTGCTTTCTCAGTCTCCTGATATGAAATACTGGGGCGAACATCGCCTTGTTATGCAAAAAGGCGGCGACGGCTGGTGGCAGGGACTTAAAATTGGCTGTGGTCCGGCTCCAATTGAAACAGACGAAGGCTGGCTCATGTTCTATCACGGTGTTTGCCAGACTTGTTCAGGCTATGTTTACTCCTTCTCTGCTGCAATTCTAGACAGAGATAATCCTTCCATTGTAAAATATCGTTGCGGCGACTATATGCTTACACCAGAGGAGCTTTACGAAACAACTGGTTTTGTTCCAAATGTATGCTTCCCTGTTGCAGCGCTGACTGACCAGGCAACTGGTCGCATTGCAATTTACTATGGTTGTGCAGACACTGTTGTTGGCTTGTGTTTTACCACAGTTGATGAAACAATCAAATACATAAAGGACCATAACGAGCTTCAGCACTGGGATAAGGACGAAGGAAGGTTCTAAAGATAGATTGTCGGGTCAAGCCCGACAATGACATGTCATTCCCGGGCTTGACCCGGGAATCTCACAGGAGAATCCATGATTTCTTACAACGAAAACACTAACACATTCCGTTTGGACACAACAAATTCCACCTACTGCATTTTAATTTCCGAAAAAGGCTACCTTGCCCATGCTTACTACGGACCAAAAATCGGGAAGGATGATGTTGGATATCTAACTCGTCAAATGGAATATGGATTTTCTGATTCTCCTGTTTTCCGCGAAAAGCTCTGTCTGCTTGATTTTCTTCCTTTTGAACTTCCTACAGACGGACTTGGCGACTACAGAGAATCGGCTCTTGCAATTACAGATTCAAACGGAAACAATGCCGTTGAACTTAAATACAAAGCTTACGAAATTATAAACGGCACAAACAAACTGAACGGAATGCCTTGTGTTTTTGGCAGCAACGCTCAGACATTAAAAATCACAACAGTTGACGAAATCTTAAAACTAACCGTAGACCATTTTTACACAATTTTTGACGACACCGATGCAATAGTTCGTTCTGTAAAAATCACTTCGAATGCAGCAAAGCCTGTTTACATTAAAAAGGCACTTTCTGCTTCGTTCGACATGGATAACGACAACTACGACACTATCACCTTAAACGGCTCTTGGGCACGCGAACGACACATTGACCGCCACCCGATTCACATGGGCATTCAAAAAGCCTGCAGTACACGCGGAGTTACAAGTCATCAGGAACATCCTTTTACAGCAATTCTTGACCACAACGCAGACTGGAACAGCGGAAACGTATACGGCATAAACCTCATTTATTCAGGAAGTTTTGTTGCCCAGATTCAGCGAAATCAGTTTGATTCACTTCGCACCTGCATTGGAATTAATCCAGAAAACTTTTGCTGGACACTTGAAAGTGGTGCAAGCTTTGAAACACCACAGGCTGTGTTAGTTTTTTCTAACAACGGACTTAACGGAATGAGTCATGCCTTCCACGATTTGTACCGCAATCACCTTATACGCTCACCTTATAAAAATCAGATGCGCCCTATTCTTATAAACAATTGGGAAGCAACATATTTTAATTTTGACACACAAAAGCTTTTGGACATTGCACGCGAAGCTTCAAAAGACGGAATTGAAATGCTTGTAATGGACGACGGCTGGTTTGGTCACCGCTCCTTTGATGATTCAAGTCTTGGCGACTGGATTGTAAATGAAGAAAAAATTCAGGGCGGCTTAAAGCATCTTGTTGATGAAGTTAATAAACTTGGAATGAAATTTGGAATCTGGTTTGAACCCGAAATGATTTCACCGGACTCTGAACTTTTCCGCGCACACCCTGACTGGGCAATTCAAATTAAAGGCCGTGAACCTGGAATGGCACGCTGCCAATATATTTTAGACATTACCCGTAAAGAAGTTCGCGACCACATAATGAACATGGTTGAAACAGTTCTTCGTTCTGCAAATATTGAATATGTAAAATGGGATATGAACCGCCAGTTAAGCGATATTGGAAGTACTGAACTTTCTGGTGTTCAGCTTGGAGAATTTTATCACCGCTATGTACTTGCACTTTACAGCATGCAGGAACAGCTTATTACAGATTTCCCTAACCTGCTGCTTGAAAACTGTTCTGGTGGCGGTGCCCGCTTTGACCCTGGAATGTTCTACTACAGTCCGCAGATCTGGTGCAGCGACGATACAGATGCCTACGAGCGTCTTGCTATTCAGGAAGGTACTGCACTTGTTTACCCGCTTAGTACAATGGGTGCACATGTAAGTGTTTGTCCTAACCACGCCTGCGGAAGAACAACTCCTTTCAAAACCCGCGGTTATGTTGCTTTAAGCGGAACCTTTGGCTACGAGCTTGATATTACAAAGCTGAGCGAAGAAGACCGCCAGATGATTCCACGCCAGATTGCCTTGTACAAAAAGTTCAGTCCGCTTGTTCGCGAAGGCGATTATTATAAAATTGCCGCCGCTTCAGAAAATCACGAATACGATGCCTGGGCAAGCATAAGCCGGGATAAGAGCCGTGCGCTCGTAACTTTTGTGCAAATTCAAAATCATCCGAATAATAAAACTAGAATGGTAAAGATTCCGGGACTCGATGCAGACCGCACTTACACCGTCAGCTGGCCGGATGAGGACCAGCAAAAGTTCCCGCCGCTCAAACTTACAGGTGCCACAATTATGAACGCAGGAATCCCAATCCGCCGCGACTGGGGAGATTATCAGGCACAGTTGATTTATATTGAAGGATAGTGCCTTTCAATAATTAATTGTCACACGGATTCGAAACGACTAACGTCGTTTCTTTAAAGAATGGATTGCTTCGCTCCGCTCGCAACGACAGTCGTCTTTCGTCATTGCGAGCCAAAGGCGTGGCAATCTATTTTTTCCAGAGATTCCGTAGGAATCTCCAATCCGTGTGACACTTTTTTATTCCTGAACAATGGCCTTTATTATTTTATACGAAAACCCTGCCTTCATTAAAGCAGCCGTCAATTTATCTCCTTCCTTACCCTGCTTTACAAACTTCTTGTATGCTTTTGCACAAATCACTGTTTCATCATTTTCTTCAAAAAAAGCATCTAGCGCCACCGCTGCAACTTCTCGCCCAATTCCACGTGCTGCCAGCTCCGACGCCAACTTACTTCGTCCTTCAAAATGATTTATCTTTCTGTCATGAAGCCAGCATTCTGCAAACCGCGCATCGCTTAAATAACCGCGTCCCTCCAGATATGTCAATGCGGCATCAATATTTTTTTTGTCGTATTTTTTATTAATAAGTTTATTTGTTAGTCCAAACCTGCTCTGCTCTGCCCGTGCTAAATATCCAACTGCCTTAAGCTCCACCGCAGAAATCAGACCGGCATCCAGAAGTTCATCCTGCGCCTCACCTTCAAACTCAGTTCCCGGCACAACGCTTTCAAAATCAACTGCAGAAAGATATTCCTTACGAATAAAAAAAGCAGAACCTTCCATAGGCTCCACGCGGAACATTCCAGAGTAACTTGTTTCTGCAATTGATTTTATTGTCATTTCCCCTCCTGTCATTACCGTGCTTGACACGGTAATCTTACAATAAAAAAAGCCCGGCCACAAGACCGAGCTTTGTAGATCTCCGGGTCGCGCCCGAAGATGACATTGACTAACGCTTTGAGAACTGGAAGCGGCGACGAGCACCCTTCTGTCCGTACTTCTTACGCTCAACCATACGAGAGTCGCGTGTAAGGTATCCGTTAGCTTTAAGAGCTGTGCGGGCATCT
>JAFZXA010000059.1 GCA_017617115.1 Treponema sp. | reverse complement strand
CGAAGAAACCTGCTTCCGGGTTGATAGCGTAGAGACGTCCGTCTTTTCCGAACTTCATCCATGCAATATCATCACCTACTGTTTCTACCTTCCATCCAGGGATTGTAGGAATAAGCATAGCAAGGTTTGTTTTACCGCAGGCACTTGGGAAAGCACCTGTAACGTATTTAACTTCGCCCTTAGGATTTGTAAGCTTAAGGATAAGCATGTGTTCTGCAAGCCATCCCTCTTCACGAGCGATAACAGTTGCAATACGAAGAGCAAAACACTTCTTTCCAAGAAGAGCGTTTCCACCGTATCCAGAACCGTAAGACCAGATGAGGTGTTCTTCAGGGAACTGTGAAATATATTTGTGTTCAACATCAGCACAAGGCCAGATTCCGCCGTCTGTTTCGCCATTGTTGAGTGGCTTACCAACAGAGTGAAGACATGGTACCCAGTCACCGTCTGTTCCAACATACTGCCATACCTTTTCGCCGGCACGTGTCATGATGTCCATGTTCAAAACTACGTATTCAGAGTCTGTAAGCTCAATACCGTATTTTGCAATTGGTGAACCAAGTGGACCCATGCAGAATGGAATTACATACATTGTACGACCGTGCATACAGCCTGTGTAAAGTCCCTTCATTGTAGCTTTAAGTTCTACAGGATCAATCCAGTGGTTTGTTGGACCAGCATCTTCTTCTTTTTTAGAAGAGATGAAGGTTCGTGATTCAACACGTGCAACATCACTTGGAAGAGAACGGAACAAGAAGCAGTTCTCTTTAGCCTTAAGAGGTGTAGCAAGTCCAGCGTCTACACACTTTTTCATAAGGCGGTCATATTCAGCTGTGGATCCGTCAACAACTACAACATTGTCTGGTTCGCACATCTTAACACATTCTTCTACCCATGCCTTAATGCCGGCATGCTTGATGTCAGATACAGTCATTAAATACTCCTTATATATGTTAGCCTTTTTCCAGTTACCCAAAAAAAGACCCAAAATATACCAATTATAAATATAATGATTTTTGCTTATCTTTACAATGGCTTTACCGATAAATAGGGTAGAGGTAAGGAAAGATGAATTCTATTATACCTGGATTATATAATTTCTCTTATGGCAGCTCTACAATTGCTGCAGCTGCGGGAAAAATGTATGTTCCTGTAAATAAGTCAGCTCTTCTTTATTCTCATTTTGATCACGTTTCCGGAGTTGCAGCCAGCAATGGTCAGAACGGTGTTTCTATCAGTAAATTACGCATTTTGAACTCACTTATAGAACGTGTTTCTGCAATTAAGAATGAACCGGCACAGTCTGTAAAGGATATTTCCCCAGATCAGGCAGATGCCCTTATCCAAAACTACCAGAAACAGCTCCAGCAAGCCATGCAGATCCCATATATGTTAAACGGTGCTCAACCAATGGCTGGAGATTTATTCTCGCTGCTTGCATAAATATACACTTTTTCTGAATAAATATTCATCTTTTATTGACAATTCCTCGCAATTTTACCATAATATCAACCATTATGAACAAACTGGCAATTGAATTAAACGAAACTCTTAAGGGATCTGTAGTAGATTCCCTCCTTTCTGATATGGGAAAACGTCTTTATTTCCCGAATGGAATCATTTCTCAGGGTGCAGAAGCTGCAAAAGACGCCTACCTTGCAAACGGAACAATTGGTATGGCTGTTGCAGGCGGTACTCCAATTGAGCTTGATTCTTATAAAAAATCAATGCCAAGCTTTACTCCGCGCGAAACTGTTGCTTATGCAAAAACTGCAGGAAATCCTGACCTTCGCGCTGTATGGAAAGAAAAAATCATAGAAAAAAATCCGTCGCTGGCCGGTAAAAAAATCTCGCTGCCAATTCTGGTGCCTGGACTTACCGCAGTTCTTTCTTATGTTGCAGACCTTTTTGTTGACGAAACAAAGCCTCTTCTTGCTGCAGATCCTTGCTGGGATAACTACGAGCTCATTTGTGCTGCCCGCCGTGGTGCAGAATTCCATCAGTTCAAATGCTTTGACGGAAACGGTTTTAATCTTAAGGCCCTCGAAGCTGCAATGAAAGCCGACGCTGCAAAATATGGTTCTGTACGAGTTCTTTTGAACTTCCCTCAAAATCCAAGCGGCTACAGCCCTACAAAATCAGAAGCCAAAGAAATCTGCCGCATTGTAAAAGAAATTGCAGAAAGCGGTGCAAAGGTGCTTGTTCTTAGCGACGATGCATATTTTGGATTAAACTACGAAGAAGATATTGAACCTCAGTCTTTGTTTGCTTACTTTGCCGATATGCACGAAAACATTCTTGCAATAAAAGCAGACGGTCCTACAAAAGAAGATTTTGCCTGGGGCTTCCGTACCGGCTTTGTTACATTTGCATCAAAGGCTCTTACCGATGAGCAGATTACAGCACTTCAGGTTAAGTTTATGTCTGCAATCCGTTCTTCTGTTTCCTGTTCTTCTACACCTTCTCAGTCGCTTGTTCTTCATGCCTTAAAAGACGAAGCACACAATAAAGAAAAAGCAGAGCTTCGCGTTATGCTCAAACGCCGCTACGATGCAGTACGAAATTTTGTAAACACACATAAATCATCAGTTCTTGAACCTCTTCCATTTAATTCAGGCTACTTTATGAGCTTTAATGTAAAAACCGGAAATGCCGAAGACTTGCGCAAAAAGCTGCTTGCCGAAAAGGGAATTGGAATTATTCAGATTGACGCCCACACTTTGCGCGTAGCATTTTCAAGTATTGATGAAGATAAGATTGAAGAAGTTTATTCTGCCATATATAATGTAGCTGAGGCTATGTAATTTGGTAAAACATTTTCGTCTTGCAGGACTTCTTGCTGCCTGTTCACTTTTCTTTTTCTCATGCCGCGAAGAACCACAGACCCGCATTGTAATCTGGACATCGTGTGCCGAATTTGCTCAATACACAGAGCTTTTTAATAACACACATCCGGGAAGCAACGCAATAATTGTATATAAAGAAAATCCTGCCCAGGAGCTTCCACCTGCAAAAGACGAGCTTCCGCCAGATATTGTAATTGGCTCGTGGCTGCGTACCGACAAAACCCAGAAGCAGTTTAAGTCACTTGATTATCTTTTTGACCGCCAGACAATTTCTTCTTCAATGTTTTACGACCAGCTTTTAGAGGCCGGTAAGGTTCGAAAAACTCAGTACCTCTTGCCTGTAAGCTTTAATCTTCCTGCCGTTATTTTTGCCGATTCAAACAGCGATTTTATTACAGAAAATTACACGCTGACCCTTGATCAGATAAAAGCAGCTGGTCTTAGTTACAACGAAAAAAATAAAAAGGGTTCGTTCAGCCGCATAGGTTTTTTACCTTCGGCAAATGATGACTTTTTGTATCTTACAACAAAGCTTTACGGAGTAGATTTCCGCGAAGAAAAAGGTCAGATTATCTGGAGCGATTTACGCCTGCGTAATGCAGTTTCTTATGACCGCGACTGGATTAATAATACAAACGGCTCTGCTCAGGAAGAACAGGATTTTGCTTATAAATATCTTTTTATGCCGGACTACCGCCAGGTTACTTCTGGAAGAACACTTCTTGCTTACACAACAAGCGATAAGATGTTCGGCTACATGAAGAGTCAGGAATTGAATATTGATTACCGCTGGATTATTGGAGATGGATTTATACCAATTGAAGATTCATTCCTTATGACAGGTATTTATGCAAAGGCCCAGAACGAACAGGGTGCAACAGAATTTTTAACCTGGTTCTTTGATTCCGAAAATCAAAAGGATATTCTTGAGCGCAAAATTGAAATGAACTTGAATAATGAAATGTTTGGTATTGCCGATGGTTTTTCTGCCATGCGCGATGTTACAGAGCATATTCTTCCTATTTACTATAATCAACTTTTGACAAATCTTCCTCCTGCACATCTTCTTAAAGTTCCACAAAAGCTTCCTGCCCGCTGGGATTCCTATAAGTCAGTTGTAGTAGAGCCGTATCTGAATGCCGCCATTACCACCGACGAAAAAGTTTCTATTTCTGAATACGAAGCAGAATGGCGAAAAAAGGTGTTTGATAACTAATAGCAATATGCTATACTCAAACCATGGAAAATAAATACGTCGATTTAATAAACAAATGTAAAGCCGAGTGTGCCAAGCGTCTTGTTGGGCAGGACTCTCTTGTTACCGATATTCTTACTGCCTTTGTTGCCGACGGGCACGTACTTCTTGAAGGTGTTCCGGGGCTTGCAAAAACTCTTGCAATAAAAACTGTAGCCGAAATACTTGGTCTTGAGTTTAAGCGCATTCAGTTTACTCCAGATCTTTTGCCTGCCGATGTTACAGGAACTTTAATTTACGAACAGAACAAGGGAAGCTTTAGCGTACGCAAAGGTCCTGTTTTTGCAAACGTTATTCTTGCCGATGAAATTAACCGTGCTCCTGCCAAGGTTCAGTCTGCAATGCTTGAAGCAATGGAAGAGCGGCAGGTAACAATTGGTGAAGAAACCTATAAGCTTCCGTCGCCTTTTTTTGTACTTGCAACTCAAAACCCTGTTGAACAGGAAGGAACCTACAATCTGCCAGAAGCAGAGCTTGACCGATTTTTGATGAAGCTTGTTGTAAATTATCCTACTGCCGAAAATGAAAAACTTATTGTAAAAACTGCCGGTAAGGCACCGGTTGTTCCTGTAAACACTATTGTTGGTGCAAGTGAAATTACTGCAATGCGTCAGGCTGCCGAAAAAATTACCTGCGATGAAAAAATTATAGATTACATTGTAAATATTCTTGCTGTAACAAGACCATCAGGTGGAACTGGAACCTTGGAAAAATACATAAACTTTGGTGCATCTCCTCGTGCAGGAATTGCAATGCTTCAGTGTGCAAAAGTTCACGCACTTTTTGCAGGCCGCGATTTTGTTTTGCCGGAAGATGTTAAGGCTGTTGCACTGAATGTTCTGCGTCACAGACTTGTTCTTTCGTATGAAGCTGCTGCCGACAACATTACCGCCGACGAAATCATCACCCGAATATTAGACTTTATTCCGGTACCGTAAACTTCATGGGCTACATTGACAGTGAATCCCTAGTAAAAAAAGCCTCATTCCTGCGACTACAGGCACGCTCTATTGCCGACAGCATGAAGACAGGAAATTTCCGTTCGCTTTACCGCGGGCAGGGAATTGAATTTTCAGGGGTTCGAGATTACATTCGTGGTGACGATATCCGCTCAATAGACTGGAACGTAACTGCCAGAATGGGCCGCCCTTATGTAAAGATTTTTGAAGAAGAACGCGAGCTTCAGATTTTTATTGTAATAGACAGCTCTGCTTCTATGTTTATTGATTGTGCAAACGGTCAGCCTTTGAAATATTCCTGTGGTGCAAATCTTGCCGCTCTTATAACGCTTGCTGCCGAAATGAACGGATGCCCGGTTGGAGCAGTTTTTTTTGACGGAAGCATTCATTTTTCGTGTAAGCCTATGAGTGGCCGCGAACAGACAATGCTTTTGCTCACACATTTAGATAAGTTGCCCGCAAATAAAACAAACGGTTCGGTTCTTGCAAATGCACTTATTGGTGCAGACAAAATCTTACGTAAAAAATCACTCATATTTGTAATTTCTGATTTTAGAAGTGCAGGCTGGGAAACTCCTTTAATTAAGCTTGCACAAAAAAATGATGTTGTTGCCATGCGCATAACAGACGATTTTGATAGAATGCTTCCGTCACTGGGAACAGTTGTTTTTAAAGATGCCGAAAGCGATCTTAAAATGACGCTGCCAACATCTTCGCAGAAGCTCAAGGAAGAATGGAAAAATCGTAACGAAGCTATGCAATGGCGGTGGCAGGAAACCTGTATTAAGCACGGAATCATTCCAAGTCTTGTTAATGTTAGTGACGACCCGCTGCAGGTTTTAGTAGATTTGTTTGAGGCAAAAAAATGATTTATATTCAAAGCCAGCAGTCTACTTTTCCAAAAGCAATTTATATTGGCGACAAGGCCGAGCTTCGCTGCTCCTTTAGTACGGGTAATGCTCTGGCTGCAGGCACGCTTTCTACACAAGGATTTTTAGAAGAGCTTGATTTATCTTTGTATGACATAAATGATATTTCGCTTCAAAAATCGGGAACAGATTATTATACCCTTGTAATCAATTTTACACCGTGGCGAACGGGTCTTATTTCTTTTCCCGATTTTGAGCTTGAAGGTGCAGGTGCGGTTCATTTTGAAGGCGTTCAGATAAAGTCGCTTGTTGAACAGCAGGGCGCAACAGATATCAGGACCTTCAGTTCTCCGCTTTTGCTTCCGGGAACTGCCTATAAAATTTACGGCGGCATTGCAGTTTTTGTAATTCTGCTCATTGTTTTAATAAGGCTTATTGTAAAATGGCGTTCGGTTGTGCTTTGGTTTAAAAATGCAAAACTTAAAAGACGGTACGCAAGAAGTAAACGATACACTGTGCGTGCTCTTAAGGCACTTTGTGCAAAAGAAGAATCACCGGCAGTTATTTGTACAAAACTTCAAAAGCTTATGCGCGAATATCTTGAGCTCAGGCTTGAATATCCGTTTACAAAAACTTTGACTTCCGAAATGAGTCTTGCATTTGAAAAAGCAACCTGTGGATTTGCAGACGAAAAAAGACAGGATGCTTTTGAAAGCATAATTTCAATTTTTGTGCGCACAGATTACATTAGATTTTCCAGTGCCGCAGATGCCGCTTTTAAGGCCAACGAACTTTCAGCCATTGTAAACACGCTTATTGAAAGCATAAACATAATAGAAGAAGGAGGAAAAACAGATGCTTGAGTTCCAGAACCCTGCGGCATTTTTCCTTTTTCTCCTGGTTCCGCTTTTATTTCTTTTACGCTTTTTAAAAATCTTCAGGCAGGTAACCTTTAAGGCCGTTCTTTCAGACTGGAATGGAAAAGCTTTTGTATGGAATGGAAAGTTCAGGAGACTTCTTTCGGTTTTAGCAAAGGTAATTATTTTTGCAGGTTTTGCAGGAACAATTGCAGCGCTTGCAGATCCTGTAATTACAAGGCAGGAAAAGGTTTATACTTCGCTTGGAACAGACATTGTTTTTGTAATAGATACTTCTCCTTCAATGGCCGCAAAAGATGTTGGAGGAATTACACGACTGGATTCTGCAAAAAATACAATCCGCAGTGTTGCCGCCGAATATGACGGCTGCCGTTTTGGAATGGTTGTGCTTGGAAACGAAGCTTCGGTTTTTGTTCCTCCAACTGCCGACCTTAATTTGTTTACGGGTCGTCTTGATGATGTAAAGGTTGGCATTCTTGGAAACGGTTCTGCAATTGGCGATGGCCTTAGCACTGCGGTATGCCATCTTGTTTCTTCGTCGGCACAAAAGCGCACAATAATTTTGCTTACCGATGGTGAAAACAACGCAGGACAAATTCACCCCGAAACTGCTGCTGCACTTGCAGCCGAAAACGACATACCGGTTTATGTAATAGGAATTGGAACAAAAGGAACAGTTCCTATTGAATATGTAGACCCGCTTACAGGTAAAGTTTACTCCGGCTACCTTGATTCTAATTTTAGTTCAACTTCGCTCAGACGAATTACTACAATTACAGGCGGTCGTTATTTTGAAGTAACAACAGCCCAGGAATTTTTGCACACCTTTGAAACTGTTGTTAAGACCGAAAGCGTTGTTCAGAATTATACCTTCAGAACAGTTTCGCAAAGTTGTTTTAAGAAAATTCTTTTGTGGGCAATTATACTTTTGTGTGCGGGCTGGTTTATAAAGACAATCATTCTGCGCGAAATGCTGAGCTTCCGTTATGCAAAAATCCTTCTGGTTCGTTCTGTGTTCATTGCAATCAGTTTTATAATGATGCTTATTGCATATGCAGACATTCACTGGGGAACGTATCTTGTACCTGTTCAAAAAAGCGGTGCTTCGGTTAGTCTTGTTTATGATATTTCAAACAGTATGCTTGCACCTGACTGCGAAGAAGGTCTTACAAGGCTGCGTGCTGCCTGCGAATATTCAAAGGGGCTGCTTTCAAAAATGAACGGCGTGAGCGCTTCTGTTGTTCTTGCAAAAGGAGACGGTGTTGCTGCAATTCCACTGACTGATGATTATGTTATGATTGAGTCACTGCTTGAAGTAATGTCGCCGCGCCTTATGACAGTACCGGGTTCAAGCATTGGAAAAGGTATTCTTAAAGCAAAAGAAACTTTTCCTTCAAATTATTCAAATGTTGGAAGAATCTGGGTTTTTACAGACGGTGAAGAAACAGACAGTTATCTTAAAACTGCATTAAGCGAATGTTTAAAATCAGGCATTTCTGTTTCAATAATTGGATTTGGAGAAGAACGCGAAAGTCAGATTATGGCAGGAGACGGAAAAACAATTGTTTCTACAGCGCTTCGTTCCGACAAGGTAAATGTTGCAATTGAAGATGCAAAAAAGAGTCTTGGTGTTTATAAAAATCAGGCAGAAATATTTTATATAAAGGCGTCCGAAAAAGGTTCTGCGGTAAAGCTTTTGAATCAGCTTAAGGATGGTTCTGGTCAGCTTATTTCTTATGAAGCAAAACCGGTGCCTCGTTTTAAACTGTTTCTTTTGCTTGCTGTTTTGTTCTACAGCTTCAGTTATATTTTTACCGAGTTTGATTTTAGTAAGATTAAGAGAGGCTCCGCAGTTCTTTGTGTTTTAATTGTGTCCACACTAACCGGCTGTTCCAATTCAACAACTGATATTTTAAAAGGAACATTTGCATTTGCCAAAAAACAATATTCAAAAGCAGTTTCGTATTTTCATTCGGCACAGGAAAACGCAGAAAAAACAGGGGAAGTTCAAAAGCTTTCATATACACTGTACGATTTGGGAACCGCCTATTCACTGCTTGGCGAAGATGAAGCAGCCATGGAAAAGTTTTCGCAGATTTCTGCCGATGCCCCGGTTTCTGTTCAGTATGGTGCTTATTACAATGCGGGAGTTCTTGCTCATAAAAATGAAGATTACGAGCACGCAGTAGAATATTTTAAAAAGGCTCTCGAAGTAGACAGCACTCGTGTAGATGCAAAAATAAATCTTGAACTTTCAATTCAAAGTGTCGAAGTAAATGTTCAGCATAATCAAAGTCAGGCAGTTCCAACGACCGAAGATAATTCAATAAATCAGGATATGGAAAAAGCAGTATTTGAACGAATAAAGGAGAATGACCAGAAGCAATGGAAAAACAGCGAAGCAAGTCAAAGCGACTCACTGGCAGACGATTATTAATCGTATTTTTTCTGCTTACAACATTTCAAGGTTTTTCACAAACACTCACAAATGCAATGCTCAGAAGCCTGCGCATTTCACCTGTAGAAAATCAGCAGTTTTGGGTTAATACAGATATAAAATTTGAAACAGTCATTCCTTTTACGCTTCCATCGCAGATTGATATTTCTATGCCTGAAGAAACTGAACATATGAGCTTTAAAACTTTACGCAAGGTTGAATGGGATGGCGGAACAAAAATAGAAATCTGGTTTTCATTTGACAAAACAGGAACCTATATACCGTCACCGCTTGTTGTAAAAATAAAAAACAGCCGGCGTCAGATTCAATTTGATTCTGTAAAAATCGGAATTAATCCTAAGGAACAGCAGCCGCTTTGTATAATTGTAACCCCGCAGGGCAACAATAAAAATCTTACGGTAAGGGCAGGTGAAACACTTAAGTTTGGTGTGTATCTGCAATATGCCGTACAGCTAACACAGTTCAACTGGGAAATACCAAAGGATTCTCTTTTTGAACAGATAAGAACTCATGAGTTTACAGAAATCAAGCAGCGTGAAAAGGTTGTTACAGACGAGCTCATTCCAATAAGCGATTTTGAGTGGACCCCGCTTGTTCCTGGCACTGTAAGTTTTCCTCGTTTTACAATTCAGGCAATTGCCTATAACGGCGACAAGGTTACAGTACGCATGCCGCAAATAACTGTAAAGGTTCTGGAAGGCAAGCAAAAGGGCGTAACAGAAGGCACAAGTTATTTTGAAGCCGCTTTTAATACAGACGAAGTTTTAGACGAAGGAAACAATACAGCCGAAGTAACTCCACAGGCAGCCCTTCTTATTGCAGAGCTTAGAGGAAAAGAGCGTCATTCAGTTTTTGGTAAAGCCCGAAAGCTGCGTATTGTCCTTGAACGTGAATATAATCTGCCGTACAGCCAGAAAGAGTTTAAGGTTATGTGGCTTTATGTCTGCCTTGTGTTTCTTGTGGCTGCTGTTATTTTGTTAGTTATCTTTATCCGCAAAAAAAAGCACGGAATTGATTTATTGTGCGGGGTAGTGCTGGTGCTTGTTCTAGTTGCTGCAATTTATTGTGGTGTATGTGCCGGTAAACGTTATGGCATTTCTACAGGCAGTAAAGTTTATTCAATTCCAGAATCAAATGCCGCCGTTACTTCCGAACTTCCTGCAGGCAACAGAGTCCAGATAATTTCTCAAACCGAAAACTGGTATTTGTTAAGATTCGGCGAAACCGAAGGCTGGTGTAAAAAAGAAGATATTGCTCTTATTTCAAAATAATCCACGTTGCCCCTGTTCCACCATCTGCTTTATTTTTTGGGTGACCTGAAGTACCGCAGCGTGGGTCTGATTCTATAAAGCGGCGGACAAGTTCTCCAAGAACGGGGTCGGTTCCTTGAGTGTGAATGCCTTTGCCGTGAATTATCTGAACTTTTCTAAGACCGCGTTTTTTGCAGTCGGTAATAAAGGAATCAAGACGAATGCGTGCTTCGTCCTGATGTAAGCCGTGCAGGTCAAGGTATGCTTCGGGGCGCAGGTTCAAAACATATTCACGGTCCTGCTGTTTTGTGCGCTCTGTGTGTTCTTCGGCAATTTTATCTTTATCGATTGTGCCGTATTTTCTAAGCCAGATTTCCATGGGATTTGCAGCGGTCTTTTCCTTTTTTTTCAAATCATCCCATTGTGCAAGGATGTCTCCCATGTCCATCTGACTTAGCTCCAGAAGTATTAGTTTTTAGCTGGATTTTTTGCCTGGGCTTCTTTGATGTCGGCTTCGGTAGCAGGAATCCAGTACTGGAAAACCTGAATTGGACCAACAGTTCCTGCCATTGCAAGAGTAGGGCCTGTTGCAGTATATTTCTTATTCTTTTCGCCGGCTTTAAGATATTTGATTACGCAGCCGTACATTTTTCCGTTGCTTGGATCAATGATGTTGCCGTTCTTCCAGTTTCCTTCAGATTCTTTTTCCATATTAAAAATCCATGGAGTTCCAACAGTCTTCATTTTGTTTACGGCACCTGCTACAGGGAAATCCTTGTACGATTCCTTGCAGGCACTTGCAATAATGTCCTGTGGAGAATCGGTTGTTGCAGCAATTGTACCAAAAAGCTTTCCGCCCTGTTCATAAACACGCCAGATAGCAGTTACTTTGCCGGTTTTGTCATCAATACTTTTCCAAAGTCCTACCGCAGGATCAGCGGCAAAAGCAGTGGTTGAAAGCACCACAAGGGATGCAAGCATTAAAAATAATTTCTTCATAAAATACCTCGTGAGGATATTTTACTATAAGAGTTTTCTCATGTAAATAACATTTTTTTAACTTCCCTTTTTGCAAAAAAAGTATTATTTTAAAAATATGACTGATTATTATGCTGACTTAGGCGTTTCGAAAAATGCTTCGGCAGAAGAGATTAAAAAGGCTTATCGTAAACTCGCATTCAAATATCATCCGGATCAGAATCCGGGGGACAAGGTTGCAGAAGAGAAATTTAAGAAGATAACTGCCGCATACGATGTTTTAGGTGATGAAGAAAAACGACGCCAGTATGATAATGGCGGATTTAATCCTTTTGAGCAGGCTTATGGTCAGGAAAATCAGTCGGGTACATACCAGCAGTGGACCGGAACATATCAGAATGCTTATGGTGATTTCTGGAGCTGGTTTACAAATACTGCTTCGGCTCAGCAAAAGCAGGAAGAGCAGCAGCCGTATGAAGAATATAACAGGAATACCCATTACACATATCATTATGAGTATAAAAAACGAAATGTTTTTGTTTATTTTGCACAGAATCTTTTAAAAGTAGCCGGCGGATTTTTGATTATGATAATGTTCCCGATTTTTGGTTTTATTCCGGGAATTATTTTTGCAACGAGTGGAGTGAAAGGTATATTCCGCTCCATTCGCATGCTGCTTTCAAATAATTAAAGCTCACCCAGATAATACTTTTTCTTACCACGGCGGAAGATAATTACCTTGCCTTCCAAAGCCATATCTTTTGTAATAACTTTTGTTTCGTCATTTACAACTTCGCCGTTTACAGAAATTGCATTGTTCTTTATGAACTCACGGGCTTCACGTTTAGAACTTGCCATGCCGTTGTTTACAAGAACATCAACAAGCGGAGCGTCGTCAGCAAACTTAAAGGTTGGAACTCCTCTCATGCCGGTGAGAATATCTTTTACAGCAAGGCCTTTGAAATCTCCTGCAAAAAGTTTTTCACTAACCTGAACAGCATTGTCGGCTTCTTCTTTTCCGTGAAGATCTTTTACAATTTCCCAGGCAAGAGTTTTCTGAGCAAGGCGCTTTTCTGGGGCTGCCATGTGCTGAGCATAAATATCGTCAATCTGTTCTTTTGTAAGGAAGGTTAATACCTTAAGATATTCAAGAACCTTAGAATCATCAGAGTTAATGAGGTACTGGTAAATTGCGTAAGGTGCAGTCTTTTCTTTGTCGAGCCAAAGAGCGTTTCCTTCTGACTTACCAAACTTCTTACCTGTTGAATCAAGAATGAGTGGCATTGTAAAGGCATAAGCCTGACCGTCGAGCATCTTTTTAATAAGGTCTACACCGGTTGTAATGTTTCCCCACTGGTCTGAACCTGCAACCTGCATAATACACTTGTGTTCCTGGAAAAGGTGAACAAAGTCAAAGCCCTGCAAAATCATGTATGAAAATTCTGCGTAGGTAATTCCGGTTTCAAGTCGTCGGCGGATAATATCCTTGTCGAGCATGTAGTTCAAGCTTATGTATTTACCAATGTCGCGCAGGGTGTCAAGGAATGAGCGGCCCTTCCACCAGTCGTAGTTATCTACAAGTTGTGCAGTTGGAACAATGCGCTGAACCTGGGCTCGGATTCCTTCAATATTTTTGTTTACTGCTTCTTCACTGATAATTTCGCGTTCTGCTGTTGGGCGTGGGTCACCAATGCGGCCTGTAGCACCACCACAAAGCAAAATAGGGTGGTGACCTGCATTTGCAAGACGCTTTGCCATACACAAAGAAGAATAATGACCAATATGAAGTGAGTCGGCAGTTGGGTCTGTTCCCCAGTAAAATGCAAATGGTGCGCCGTCTAAAACTTTCTGCAGGTCTGCTTCTTCGCCTGCAACATCCTTAATGAGTCCACGCCATTTTAAATCTTCAAATAAAGTCATAATATTCTCCTGAGAGTTGTGATATTTTGTTTTTTGATTAATTGAAATTTGAACTACTTCTGACGGAAGATGATTCGTCCCTTGTTCAAATCGTAAGGAGAGAGGGCTACTTTTACACTGTCGCCCGGAACAATACGAATATAATGCTTACGCATTTTGCCAGAAAGATGTGCAAGAATTACGTGTCCGTTCTGTAATTCAACGCGGAAAGTTGTGTTTGGAAGCGCTTCTTTTACTACGCCTTCTACTTCAATTGCTTCTTCTTTTGCCATACGGTTATTAAAAGCCCCTTTATAAAAAAATTGTGCAAAAAGCAAAAAAAGTGTTTGTGTTTTTGCCGTTTTGCATTTATATTAGTATATACAAAATAAAAAAGATTGACAACACGGGGCATTTTCTGTAGAGTGTTGCAAATTGGGAGAAAATCAATATGGATCAAGCTTTTATCGAAAAAATGAAGAAAGAGCTTCTTAAACAGCGAAAAACTATTCTTGAGTCTCTTGCGGGACAAAGTGATGATATGAAGGAGCTGGTAAAAACAGTAGAATCGGGTGATGAAGCAGATGTTGCAGCAGATGCAATTGACCGCACACTGCTCACAGCGCTGGGCTCGCAGGATGCAAAGCGTCTTCAGCAGATTGACAACTGTTTAGACAGAATCTATCAGAACAAATACGGCCGCTGCATTAAATGCGGTAAGGATATTCCAAAGGGCCGCCTTGAAGCTGTACCTTGGGCATTGATGTGTGTAAACTGTGCTAGTGCAGAGGAACGCAAAAACAGGTAGAACCGGAAGGGTAGGTTAGTTCTTTATAACCTGCCCTTTTTGCTTTAAGGGCTGCAAGGTCAAAAGCTGCATCCAAAAACTCTGTTTTATGAGCATCAGAGTTTATGCATACAGGAACTCCCTGTTCAAAAAGATATTCCAGAAACTGGTCAGAAGGGTAAGCATCTTCCATCATTCCGCGGGCAATTGCACCGGTGTTTATTTCGGCAATCACGCCAGCCGCCGCAGCCGCTTTTGCAGTAAGTTTAAGTTGCTCCTTGTACCAGCTTTCGTTTTCATCAAAAAATTTCAGAGGACCATTTCTAAGGCGAATTAAATCTGGGTGACCCAAAATCTCAAAATTACCGTCCCGTAGCATTGCACGTTCTGCTTCAAAATAATCACAGGCAACACGCTTCCCGTCAATTGTGCCATCGGGCTTGGAATAAAAACTGCGCAGGGCTTGTTCAACAACTTCAACCTTGTGGTCTACTGTAAAAAATCCTTGCGGCGTATTTATAAAATGAATTGAACCAATTAAATAATCAGGCTTAAACTGAGCGTAGGCCGCTTTATCAGGAACTGCAGAACCAATTCCTTCGCGTACAAAATAATCAGCTTCAAAACCCAAAAGAATCTTTATGCGGTCGGCGTACTTTTGCTTAAGTTCGGCAATAGCTGCAACATACTTAGAAAAATCAGTCACAGGCATATGCCATATAGAATCAAACGCAGAATAAAATTCAGGATTAAGAGGGTGGAGTGAATGCTCAGAAAATCCAATCACCGTAAAGCCTTTTTCAATGGCAGCAAGAATATGTTCTTCGGCAGTGTTTTTTCCATCGCTAAAGGTTGAGTGAGTATGAAGATTTATCTTTTCAATCATAATTAAAATTCGCCCTTAAGAAGACTAAGTGATTTTTGAACAAGCACGTTCGGCTTCTGAGGTTTAACAATATAGGTTTTTGCACCTGACTGAAGGATTTTTACAACCCATTCACGCTGCAACGGTGGAGAGTAAACAATTACAGGTGGAGCATTATATTCTCGTCTAAGGTGTCCCAGAACGTTTAAGCCGGAATTATCAGGAAGAACAACATCAAGAACAACAAGATTAAATTTTTCGGCTTCGTAATCGGCAAGGAATGACTGACTTGAATTATAAGCCGAAACATTTGCGCCATAACCTTCAAAAGCAGTTTTGCTCATTGCAAGCGATTTAAGGTCTGCATCAATAATTGCAATATTAAGAACTGTTCCGTCGGCTGCTTTAAGAGCTTCAGGGTCAGAGTTTGTATCAGAGAAGAAGCGTGTTTCAACCGAACTTGAATCTTCGTCAAGATATGAAGATGTTAAGATGCGGTCTGTAATAAGGTCAGAAACACTCGAAGTAATTGTTGTATCAATGAGAGAATTCAAAACCTTAGGAAGATTATTTGACATTTCAATTCCGTTGTAGGCTTCGTGACCATCAAGGAAGTCTTTAAGGAACGGACTTAGCGAAAGAATCTTTACATGCTTTGTGTGAACCTTAGGACAGGCTAAAACATTATCAAGAAGGAATTCAAGATTGTAGCCGTCAACAAAGGTCAGCTCAAGGTTTGTAAGCATAATCAAAACCTTTGGAGATTCAATCTCTTCGGTTTCAATCATTTCGGTGAGTTTGTATTGTAAAAGTGCTATTTTTTCACGGTTAAGACCAACTGCAAGTTCAATAAAAATAATGCTGTTATTGCGGTGAAGGTCGAGCACGCTTGGAGTTGTATCCATTGAAAGAGGAATATGAAGTACTTTACCGATTGCTTCAAAGAAAACGTCAAACTGAATTGGTTTTGCAAAGTATTTGATTACGCCATATTTTGCAAGTGAAGCAATACTGCTTTTTTCGGCAGAAGGTCCTGTGATGATTGTAGGAATTGAGGCTGTGTTAGGATCTCCCAGTTTCTTTTCAAGAAAGGCCATCTCTTCAACTCGGTCTTCGCCCATATCAAGAATTACAAGGTTAGGCAAAAGTGTGAGCATCTTTGGATAAGAATCACGGTTTTCCTGTGTAAGAGTTACTTCAATCTGGTCAACAGACAGCTTCTGCTTTAAAAAATCGCGGAAAAGCTGATGACTGTCAATTATCAAAACCTTTTTCATACTATCCTCAATTATAATACAATCTTGGAAAAATATCTACTTTTTTATATACTATAGCAAAAGGAGACGTAATAATGCCTGTTTCAACTACTGCATTAACTAAAAAAGAAAAGGTTGCCCTGGAGGCAAGAAAATTTATTGCCCGTGTTTATGGCTGGATGGCTGTGGCTCTTGTTTTGAGTGCTGCCAGTGCTTTTTTTGCCGCTATTACACCTGCTGTTTATAACTTTTTGTGGCGCGGCCGCCATATTGGATTTTATGTGCTTGTTGCAGTTGAAATCCTTCTTGTTGTAATTCTTTCTGCTACCTTGCAGAAAATGCCTGTTGGTTTTGCGGGATTTTTATTTGTGCTTTATTCAGTTGTAAACGGCATGACTCTTTCTGCAATTTTCCTTGTATTTGAAATTACATCAATTTATATTGTTTTCCTTATTTCTGCCGGAATGTTTTTTGCAATGTCGCTTTACGGACGCTACACAAAGCAGGATCTTAATTCTGCCGGACGTTATTTAATGATGGCAGTATTCGGACTTGTAATTCTTGCAGTTGTAAACCTTTTGTTAAAATCAAATATTCTTCAGTGGATAATTTCGCTTGTAACACTTGTAGTTTTTATTGGACTTACTGCCTACGATACAAATAAAATTGTACGCGCCTCTGAGCTTGCCGATGGTTCAGAAGTTTTCAAAAAGGCAGCAATTTACGGGGCGCTAGAGTTGTATCTGGATTTCCTTAATATCTTCCTGTCGCTGTTGAATTTGTTTGGAAAGAAGAGATAGTTATAAAAAAGAGTTGGTACGTCGCGAGATAAATCTCGCTCCGAGCCGGCTTCACTTAACCTTCATTTCGAATACTCCGTCCCATTTTTTTGGTGGCGGGTTTGTTTTAAAGTGCTGGATTCTGTCTAAGAATACAACCGACGGCATATCCTGATATTTTTCGTTACAAAGCTGGAACATACTTTCGGCTTTATCCCACGACTGCTTGCGGTAAGCGGTAAGTCCTTTTTCAAACAAATCTTTAATTTCAAAAAGCTTGTCTGTTGCGGCTGCCTTTGTCTGTAAAATTTCGTAAATGCGTACAGGCTCGTTTTTTCCTTTTACCTTTATAAAATCAAGCTCGCGGCAAACAAAGGTGTCTTTAAGCTTGTCAAAAACTGCTTCGGTAATAATTGCCTTTGAACCGTAGGCCTTGTTTGCACCTTCCAGACGTGCTGCAAGATTTACCGTGTCGCCAATTGAAGTGTAGTCCATGCGGCTGCGGGCTCCCACAGAACCAAATACAACGCGTCCGGTATTAATACCAATTCCCATAGAAATATAATCAGAACCATCGGCAAGGGCCAGTTCCTGCTGGGCACGCATTGCAGCACGAATCTCCATGGCAGCTTTACAGGCGTTGTATTCCTTTTTAGGACCAGAAAAGAACGCCATCATTTCATCGCCTACGAATTTATCTACATCACCGCCGTTGTTCAAAATTATTTCTGTTTCAATATCAAGATAGTGATTCAAAATTTCTACAATATCCTTTGGTTGTTTGCCTTCGCACAAAGAAGTAAAGCCGCGGATATCTGTAAACAGGAAACACAGTTCGCGAGAAGAAGTTGCCTTTTTAGTATCCTTGTCGGCAGCCTGCAAAGTAGAAAACGAAATATAAGGAATAATTCCACGGATGATACCAACCATGTTTTTAATTTCTTTAGAAAGGTCCTTTGTTTCGTCATTTGTTTTTATGGAATCAATAAAGGTCAGCTGGCTTGCAGTAATTTTTGAATTTCCATCAAGAATCTCTTCCAAAGTATTTGCAGTTTTTCGTACATTAGTTTTAAGGTAAAGCAACGGGTTTGTAATAAAATCGGCAATGAGCAGTGCAAGGATAATTGAAATATAAAGGAACATTACAACCATTGTATAAACGAAAATCTTTGCATGAAAATAAGAGCGCATAAGAATTTCGGTTTTGTAAGTTACAATAGAAAATCCTGTAAGCTTAAAGCCTGCCTTGCGAGTAAAATAAACAGGATAAATATATTTACAGTATTCACCATCAAGGACCGGCTGCTTTTTATAAGTTCCGTTCATAAAGTTTGTAAAATACTCACGTGCCTTGTCTGCTGTAATCATCTTTTCGGTTTCGGGAATATCCTTTACTTTTCCTACAGCAGTTGTGTAAGAAAAAACATCATAGTCCGGCCATTCAATATCTTCAAATTTAACTTCGGTGCCTTCTTCTACCGGAACAAATGTAACTTTGTCGCCTTCCTTCTGGTAAATAATATTGCCCGGGGTGCTCGCAGTAATAATATCAATTCGTTCAAAAGGGCAGTCGGCATAACTGTTTGCTTCTTTTTGCTGGGTAAAGTAAGGAGCAATTTTTTCATATTTACCGTCGGCAGAATCATAAACTGTAGAAGTCTGTTCTGCCTGTGAGCGTCCAACATCACTTACGGCTTCGGTAAACATAGTCTGGTAACTTCGTAAAATCAAAAGAGTAAAGAAAACCATTATTACGGCAATTACCCCGATAATTGTAAGAGTAAGCTTTGTCTTAATAGAAATCTTTGTTTTTTGTTTTGATTCAGTCTGGATTTTTTTGTATTCAGCAAACTCCGGATTCATTTCGCGCAAAAACAGAATTCCAAAAATTGACATGAGTGCGTGCGAAACAAAAACAAGACCAAATGCAACATAAGCTCCAACAGGCAGATTCAAAAACCATCGCCAGCAGTTGGCAAACATTACAAGGCACGTAACCGAACAGAAAAGATAAAACGTAAGACTTATGTAAGTTATTACATATAAAACAGTGTTTACCTTGCCCCTAATGAAAACTGAAATTATAAGAAAAAGTGCCGTGAACGGAACAAAGTAAATTATAAAATAAATGATATGAAAAGCTGTGTCCTGAATGGAAGCAGTTTGCGTAAAAGGCAGCATGTATGGATAAATAATATTTGCCGTAATTTCTGCATCGCCCAGACTTATGCTTTGCATGCCCATTGGTAAAAGAAAAAGAAGCGTCATTATTAAAGCTGGAAAAATTCTGCAAAAGTAAAAGAAGAATAGTTTTGAATTAAATTTGATTTTGCCCTTAAAGCGGGAATTAGATTTTTTAGATTTTTGTGATTTAGCTGTCATTGGTGTATCCGTTTTATTACTGTTTTTTTCTATTATAATATAAGACTGTAAAAAATTAAATAACGATTTTATGTTGTAAATTGTTTTTTCCTGGGTTAGTATAAAAATATGGAAGAAGAAAT
>JAFZXA010000058.1 GCA_017617115.1 Treponema sp. | reverse complement strand
TTTACTTTTCCATTTTTTACAGCCAGATTTGGTTTAAAAATCAGGCGCGAAGTTTGTGTTGCATCATCTACGGTAAGCTCCGGCTTTTGGAAATAAGACATTACTTCTTCATCATCAATTCCCGAAATTGAAAAAATGAATTTTTTGGCCCATTCAGTTTGTGACCATTTGAGTTCTTGAGGAGCTTCTTCTTCGTCATCATCGTATACAGTTTCTTCGTCAGATTCTTGTGAAGCTTCATCCGAGTTTTGTGAGGATTCTGAAGCTGTTGTATCTGCACCCAAGGTTGGCCATTGTCCTGTAAGACAATCTGCAGAAAGCGGGTGATTGAACTTTAATACAATAGAAGTATCTTTTGGATTTGAGGCATTTTTTGGGTCCGGAGTTTCAAGTTCTACTGTGAATTTTTCAGGACAGACTGCACGTATTTCGATTGAGTCGCTTGCTTTTTTGAAGGTTACTTTTGTTTCTAAGCTTGTTTCGTCTTCAAATTCTATATAATTGCGGATATCTTCATTCTGCATGCGGTCGTTTGTAAAAACTGCTTCCCACTTTATAAACTGATAATTATTTTTTGGAGCAAATTTTACAGTAAAGACGTCTGTTACTTTTTTGGTAACCTGACCAACAACTGGTTCCTTTAATGAGCCAGAATCGTTGTCTACTTCGACCTTAATTACATAAGATGGCGCATTGTTGTATTCAATTGTGTTTACAATTTCCTGTTTAACGTCTTCGGCCTGAAGAAAGTTTTCGCACGAAGTAAAACAGAAAGTCATAAGCATTAAAAGTCCTGCTGCAAAAGCAAAACCCTTTGATATTTTTTTAGACACAACCTTTGTAAAAAAGTTCATAAAATACCCCCAAATTACCATAGATGTACGATAAAGATAGTTCTTTCTATTATAACTCTTACGTGCAAGATTAGTCAAACAAAATGTGGAAGTATTATTTTTTATTTTACTTCCACAAAAAGGGGATTTTTACTATAATATGCACATATTTTTTTTAAGGTGGCACAAAATGTCAAAGTATCCATTTCAAAACATCGAGCCAAAATGGCAGAAGTACTGGGAAGACAACAAAATCTTCAAGGTTTACGAGGACGAAAAATTTGCAAAAGACAAAAGACGCTATGTCCTTGATATGTTCCCTTATCCAAGTGCAGCAGGTCTTCATGTAGGACATCCGGAAGGCTACACTGCAACAGATATTTACTGCCGCTACCTAAGAATGAATGGATACAATGTTCTGCATCCAATGGGTTTTGATGCCTTTGGACTTCCTGCAGAAAACTACGCTATTAAAACCGGAACTCATCCAAAAGTAACAACTAATGCAAATATAGAAAAATTCACTCAGCAGATTAAGTCGCTTGGTTTCAGCTACGACTGGGACCGCTGTGTTTCTACCTGCGAGCCAGACTATTACAAATGGACTCAGTGGATTTTCCTGCAGCTTTACAAAAAGGGCTTGGCTTACGAAGCAGAAACTCCAATCAACTGGTGTCCTAGCTGTTTGACTGGTCTTGCCAACGAGGAAGTAAAAGAAGGCAAATGTGAACGCTGTGGTGCAATTGTAACTCATAAAACAATCCGCCAGTGGATTTTGAAAATTACAGAATATGCAGACCGTCTTGATAATGATCTTGAAGGTCTTGACTGGCCCGAAAGCGTAAAGGCAATGCAGCACAACTGGATTGGAAAATCTACCGGTGCCGAAGTTACCTTTACAGTTGCCGACAAGGATGGAAAGCCAACCGACAACAAACTCACCGTTTACACTACCCGCTGCGATACTTTGTTTGGCGCTACATACATGGTAGTTTCGCCGGAACACAAAATCATCCCGCAGATTACTACACCAGAACAGGCAGACGCTGTAAAAAAATATCAGGAAGAAGCCGCAAAGAAATCTGATCTTGAACGAACAGACCTTGCAAAAGATAAAACCGGTGTATTCAGCGGAAGCTATGCAATAAACCCTGTAAACAACAAACTCATTCCAATCTGGATTGCAGATTATGTTTTGATTTCTTACGGAACAGGTGCAATTATGGCCGTTCCTGCCCACGATGACCGCGACTGGGATTTTGCTAAAAAGTTCAATCTGCCAATCATCGAAGTTTTGAAAAGCGAAGTTGACGTACAGCAGCAGGCCTGGACAGAAGATGGAATCCACGTAAATTCAGAATTCCTTGACGGACTGAACAAGCAGGATGCTATTAACAAAATGCTTGAGTTCCTTGAAGAAAAGAAAATTGGCCGCAAGGCAATTAACTATAAACTCCGCGACTGGATTTACAGCCGTCAGCGCTACTGGGGTGAACCAATTCCTTTAGTACACTGTCCTAGCTGTGGAACAGTACCGGTACCGGAAGAAGAACTTCCTCTCACCTTACCTGAAGTAAAAACTTACCAGCCAACTGGAACAGGCGAAAGCCCTCTTGCAGCAATTGACTCTTGGGTCAACTGCAAGTGTCCTAAGTGTGGTGGAGCTGCAAAACGCGAAACAAACACAATGCCTCAGTGGGGCGGAAGCTGCTGGTACTACCTGCGCTACCTTGATCCTCACAATGACAAGGAATTCTGCAGCAGCAGTGCCGAAAAATACTGGATGCCTGTAGACTTGTACATTGGTGGTGCTGAACATGCCGTTCTTCACCTGCTTTATGCACGCTTCTGGCACAAGGTTTTGTATGATATTGGAGTAGTCAGCACGAAAGAACCGTTCCAGCGCCTTGTAAACCAGGGTATGATTACTTCTTTTGCCTTCCAGCGCAAGAACAAAACTCTTGTTCCTGTTGATGAAGTTGAACAAAAGGAAGACGGCACATTTATAGAAAAAGCAACAGGCGAACAGCTTGAACAGATTGTTGCAAAGATGAGTAAGTCGCTCAAAAACGTTGTAAACCCTGATGACGAAATTAAAGCCTACGGTGCCGACAGCGTTCGTATGTACGAAATGTTCATGGGCCCTCTTACAATGAGTAAGCCTTGGTCAACACAGGGAATTGTTGGTATTCACCGCTTCCTTGAAAAAGTATGGGCTGTAAGTGAAAAGCCAATGGCCGACATTGATATTACAGGCAAACTCGAAGACAAAGCTCTGATCAGCGCACGAAAGACTTTTGCTCAGACTGTAAAGAAAGTAACAGACGACACTGCAACTTTAAACTTCAACACAGCGATAAGCCAGATGATGATTTTCATCAACGAAGTAAGTAAACTGAACGAAGTTCCAAAGAACATGTGGGCCGACTTTGTAAAGATTTTGTCTCCATACGCTCCACACCTTGGTGAAGAACTTTGGGAAAAGCTTGGCAACAACAAGACAATTGCCTACGAAAGCTGGCCAACAGTAAATGCCGACTTTGCAAAAGATGACGAAGTTCAGATTGTAGTAATGGTAAACGGCAAGCTCCGCGACAAGTTCATGGCTGCGCCAAACACCGACCAGGAAGAACTGAAGGCAACAGCGTTCACATTGGATGGCGTTAAGAAATTTACTGACGGACATGAAATTGTTAAGACGATTGTAGTGCCTAATAAATTGGTTAACATCGTTGTAAAATAAAAATTGTCACACGGATTCGATTTTGCTAACGCAAAATCTTTAAAAAAAAAGACCCCGAACTCATTTTGAAGTTCAGGGTCTTTTTTATTTTCAGAAACGACGTTAGTCGTTTCCAATCCGTGTGACAATCTTTTATTTAACTTCCGTAACCGAGTTAATCAAATTAAACACATACTTAAACCCCGTTGCTGCAATAGCCTTCTCTGCTTCGTTGGACATGGCCATGAAGTACAGTTTGTGGCCGGCGTCTTCACTGTCGTTGTAGGCTGCCATTAAAAGACCTATGCCAGAGGCATCAAGTTCTATTAATCGCGACATATCAAGTACGATGTTGTTTTTTTGAACAGCATCGTACAATGTGTCCTGGAATTCACCAAGTGTATAGGCATTCAAAGCGCCTTCAAGTTCATATAAGTGATAGTTTGCACCGTCTTTTTCTGTAATTGTTATTTGTTCCATAATTCGCTCCTATTAAAGTCCCGCATTCTTAATCATCTCATCCAGATTACTTAAATCCGGAATATCAGGGTCGTCTGGAAGAACGTTGTCGTTGATAAAGAAATCATCATCCGGGACAGATGGGGCTGGTTCTTCAGGTATATTTGATTCTTCAGCAGCTGGTCCTTCAACAGTTGGTACTTCTTCTGGCTCTTCGACAGGCTCAGGGGCAACAGTTTCTTCTGCTGGCGCTTCAGTTTCTTCTACTGCAGGTCCTTCGGCAGCAACATCACCGGCAAAAGCTTCTTCTACAGCATCTGTTTCGGCAACCGGTTCTTCAACAGGTGATTCATTTTCATCGGCAAATTCGCGGGCTGTTTCATACTTCAATACAAGAATAGAAACATCGTCTTCCATTTCCTTTGACATGAACTTAATCAAACTGTCAAAAGTAAACTGGGTCATACGCTGAGCAGGATAAGTTGAGTTATCAAGAATACACTGCTGAATACGTTCCTTACCAAATTGTTCACCACGAAGAGAGTGAGACTGAACAAGTCCGTCTGTACAGGCAAGAATAATATCACCACGATTAAGCTTTGTTGTCTTAACTGTGATATATGGAGAAATATCTTTTACGAATCCAAGAATGTGTCCCGAACCCTGAATCTCAATTACGTTATTGTAAACCTGAGTATAAAGCATTAAGGCCGGAATACCACAGTTTATGTAGTACATTGTATCTGTTTCAAAATCAATCAAGGCAAACAAACCTGCAAAGATTGTACCCTTATTCAAAGAGTCTCGTATAAAGCTGTTAATCTTAATTACAAGATCCTTAAAATCATGAGTTTCGGCAAGGTATGTTCGGATAATAGACTTTAAGATGACCATGTTCATGGAAGCTGCAATACCTTTACCAGACATATCTCCTACTACAAACAAATGGCGTGTATCGGTAAGACGAATCATATCAATAAATTCACCACCAATGTTTCGTGCAGGAACCATCAAGTATCCGGTATCAATCTTAGGATTCTTTACATGGTCAATGTTTTCCTGAATAGAAGTAATAATCTGAGAAGACATCTTAATTTCGCGGTTTACAACGGAAATAATTTCCTTATTAGAAATGTTTCGCATGTAATAACCGAATACAAAGAAGTATGAATAAAGTTTAAGGAAGATATTGTAGTCATATTCCTTGTAATGGTCGCCCGAAATCTTTTTACCAAGAGTAATCAAACCAAGAATATTGTGACCTTCGTTCAAAATGAACATTGCATCAGACTTAGTTTCTTCAAAAAACTTTGTGAGCTGCTCTTCAATAGTAGAAAGGTCATGAACGTTTCCAATTTGAGACCAGCATACAACAGAACGGCCAACATTCAAAAGAGTTTCAAACATTGTGTTATTTACCGGAATAGTAGTAGTAAAACCGTTTGAAGTATATGCAGTTTCAAGCATATTCTTATTGTTCATGATGTAAACATTAACAGAAGAAGATTCTACATGACGACGGAATATTTCATACATCTTATTGGTGATTGTATCCATTTCACCTGCATAATCAATTGTTGCAAGCTGTTTTTCAAGGGCTGGACCATAGTCTGCGGTGTAAAGTCTTGAATTGTTTGAAAGCAGATCTGACATAAACAGTGCAAACAATATCATAAGAATTGATGCAAGCACAAACAATGATATGAAATTGAATTTAAAAATTGAACCTTCCGGCTGAAGATACATTACTGCAAATCCAATAGCCGCAGCCGGTACAACATAAGAAATCAGATTTTTAAATAATGTAGCAATATAAGCTTTTCCGGACGGTACTGAAGTTTTGCTCAAGCCAATAATAACAAGCACATACATAGCTGCATAAGAATACATATACAGCGATACAAAGGCAGGTTTTATTGAACCAAGATACTTGAAGAAGTAGATAAGCACCCACATAAGTGCAATACCTTCTGAAACAACAAGACACTGATATTTTTGAAGCTGGCTACCCTTTTTTTCCTGGAAAACCATCAGGAACAGGAAGGCAGTACCTGGAAGAATAAATTTATAGAGTGCATTAAAAATGAATACCCAATCCCATGGGAAATACTTTTGAACATCACCAGAGAAAAGGCGCTCAGAACCAACATTCATGCTCAAATCGGCATCAACCGAAATATCTTTAAACTGGAAGAAAACAATGTAAACAACAAAGATATATAAAAGCCACTGTAGTAATTTAGGAAAAAACTTATTGATTCTTGTTGAAACACCAACCAGACCATAACTAAATGAAACAAAGAAAATTCCATCTATACAGAAAATAATCCTGACAACCTGTACAACAAAAGAATCAAGCCATTTATCTTTAAACAGCATTACAAGAATATACAAAAACAGTTCAACACAGGCGAACAACAAAGGCACCAGTAAAGTACTTCCTGTATTTCCGGTAAAAACACTCTTCTTATCTATATAGTAAGTAAGATATATAAAGCATGCTAATAAAATACAATTTAATAGAATAAATACCATATCAGTAACCTACCTTTGCGATCATCATTGTAACGTCATCATGAAGCTTTTTGTCGCCGTTATATTTCCAGATAAGATCTACAATATCATCAACAAATTCCTGAGGTGATTTTGAAGCACCGGCAATAAGTGTCTTTTTATAAAGATCAGTATCGCCAAGTTCAACACCACTGTCATCCATAACTTCTGAAACACCGTCAGTTGCCATAAGGATTGTATCCCCTCGGAACAGGCGTTTTTCTGCAACAGTAACATCACCCATATCAAGAATACCAACAAGCGAAGCATTTGAAGTAAGAGGCTTAATTCGGTAACCGTCAGGAGAAGGTGAAAGAATAATCGGATCAGACATAGATGCATTAATATAGCGGATTTTCATTTTTTCTGTATCGATTACACTAAGGAACAATACTGTATATTTATCCTGAAGGTGCATTCCTTTAATAGCCTTATCAATAGCCTTGATTACACCAACAAGGTCTTCTTTATCTTCAATAATTTTTACAGTGTTCATTACCAAACCCATAATAAGAGCAGCAGGAAGACCTTTACCAGAAACGTCTCCAAGCATTAAAAGAGTTTTACTCTTATCTATAGGAAGAATTGAAAAGTAGTCACCCGATACGTTTACAAGCGGACGGAAGTATGTAGCAATTTTAAGATTATGAATATCAGGGATTTTCTGAGGTAAGAATGACTGCTGAGTTTCGGCAAGCTGCTGCCATTCCTTTGTTGTAGCGGCAATTTCTGAAAGCTGCGAAATTGTACGTGTACGTGTAATAAAGCGTTTGTATTCTTCAAAAAGCTGCTCATAAATTGAATTATCAAAAAGTCTTGTATAAGTACAGAATACAAACATGTGCTGTTTTTCGGAACAAAGGAAGAAACCGCGGGATTTTTTAAGGCGTGAAGTTACACCAAAATGGCGGTCAAAATAGTAAAAACCATCTTTCCAGTTTTCTTCAAAATTCTGACACATTTTTTCGCGGATAGAATCGGAAGAGGTAATTCTGTTTGGACTATTGTACAAAATATAGTTTTTTGTACGGTCAATCAAAAGAACAGAGCAGTCTCCACGGCGTTCAAGATAGTCTCCAATAGCAGCATAAAAATCTTCAAGCGTATAACTAAAACGAAGACTATCAATAAATTTTTTAAGAATCATTGTTTCGCCCTTTTCGAGCGTATCATGCCTTACTTTGGCAAGAAGAGTAGTTTTTACTCTTACAAACAGGAAAACAATCGCACAAAAGAAAACTGATACAATCATCAGTGAATAAAAAGACGGTACTTCTGACGATTTTTCCGGAATAAGAAATAAAGCAAAGCCAATAAATAAGATAACTGCGAGTGTATAAACTGATATAGTTACGATTTTTTTCCGCGTTTTATACATAATCACCTCAAATGTATGATACTACTATTCTATCACATTATCGGCAATTTTGGGAAAAAATCGTATATTTTTTATGACTCAAGCTTACTCAGTGGCATCAAATCCGGGTTTGTTGATGGATTTTCCAACTTCATGAACTCCTGGAGCAGGTCTTTTTGCTTACCAGAGAGGTGCTGCGGAATCTGAACCATGAGTTTTACATACAAATCACCTTTTCGACCGCCTGTACCCATTGGAACACCTTCGCCTTTTATGCGTAAAAGCTTTCCGTTTGAGGTTCCAGATGGAATTTTTATAGTAACTTTCTTACCGTCAAGGGAATTGATTGTAATATCACAGCCCAGCGTTGCCTGAGACATAGAAATTGGAACTGCACAGTACAAATCCTGACCATCGCGCTCAAAAAGTGGATGTGAATCTACATGTACAACTACTACAAGGTCGCCTGCTGGTCCGCCGTTTTCGCCTGCATCACCCTGCCCCGGAATAACAATTCGTCTTCCGTTGTCTGTACCAGCCGGGATTTTAAGAGACATCATCTTGTTCTTTTCTTCAATACCGGTTCCGCGGCAATTTGGACAAGGCTTGTCTATTGTTACACCCTTACCACGGCAGGTTGGACATGTCTGCTGAATAGAAAAGAAACCGTTTCCCTGACGAACCTGCCCCATTCCGTTACAGGTAGGACAAGTTTTTTTAGAAGAACCGGCAGCACCGCCAGTTCCTTTACAGGCAGAACAGGCTTCGTTGTGCTTAAAATGAATGTCTGCAGAAGTACCGTAAACGGCATCTTTAAACTGAATATGTAAATCGTAGCGAAGAGATGAACCGGCAGCAGGTCCACTGCGTCTTGAACTGCGTGCACCACCGCCTCCAAAGCCTCCGCCAAAAATGCTGTCAAAAATGTCAGAGAAACCACCACCGGCTCCTCCAAACAAGTCGCTAAAGTCGTGGAAGGCATGTGAATACTGGGCACCGCCAGCGCCTGCACCGCCTCCCATTCCTTCAAGGCCGGCAAAACCGTACTGATCATAAATAGGGCGTTTTTCTTCATCAGACAGAATCTCGTAGGCTTCTGTGGCTTCCTTGAATTTTTCTTCGGCCTCTTTGTCGCCCGGGTTTCTGTCCGGATGGTATTTTACGGCAAGCTTACGGTAAGCCTTTTTAATTGCCTCCTGGTCTGCCGATTTTTCAACACCTAGTACTTCATAATAGTCGCGTTTTGCCATTTTCTAAACCTTATTTTTCATCCTTTACTTCGTATTCAACGTCGTCGGCTGAGCCTTTGTCAAAGCCAGATTTCTTTTCGGCATCGGCACCTGCGTCACCTTCGGCACCAGCTCCAGCGTCTGCACCGGCTGCACCATCAGCTCCTGGCTGTGCTCCTGCGGCACCCTGCTGCTTGTAGAGTTCTTCGGCAATCTTGTAAGAAGACTGCTTAAGTTCTTCGGTCTTAGCTTTGATTTCTTCTGTATTATCACTCTGAAGAGCCTGCTTAAGGGCAGCAATTGCAGCTTCAACCTTTTCTTTTTCGGCACCGTTAATCTTGTCGCCCAAATCCTTAATAGATTTTTCGGTAGCGTAGATTAAGCTGTCTGCTTCGTTTCGGGCATCAACACCTTCACGTTTAGCTTTATCGGCTGCGGCATTTGCTTCGGCATCCTTAACCATCTTTTCAATTTCTTCATCAGAAAGTCCGGAAGAAGAAGTAATCTGAATGTGCTGTTCCTTACCAGTACCCAAATCCTTGGCAGATACGTGAACAATACCGTTTGCATCAATATCGAATGTTACTTCAATCTGTGGAACACCACGAGGAGCAGCCGGAATACCTACAAGGTCAAAGCGTCCAAGTGTACGGTTCTGCTCTGCCATTTCGCGTTCACCCTGAAGTACGTGGATTGATACAGCAGTCTGTCCGTCGGCAGCAGTAGAGAAGATCTGGCTCTTCTTTGTAGGAATTGTTGTATTACGTG
>JAFZXA010000057.1 GCA_017617115.1 Treponema sp. | reverse complement strand
GAAGTTGTCCAGTCAATCTGGCTTGAGTTAGAGTCAATATCCCAGCCATATTTGTTGTAAACCCACCAAACTACTTTTGTACAGTACCAGGTATATGTATCGGCTTTTGTAACAACATTAAAGATGTTTACAGTGTTCTTAAAGAAACCGTATTCCATATTTGTGTTGTTCATGTCGCAGTAGTAATCCATATAAGCCTGAGCAGCATCGAGCTTTGATTTTGTCAAAGAATATTTTGGATTAAGAACAGCAGCATTTACCTTTGTACGCCACTGATATGCAGTTTCATAACCTGCACCCTTGCTGATTGCAGTTTCAAGACAGTATACGTTTTCGTTATTTGGATCGTATTTGTCAAGGTCAAGAACAGCTGCGTGATAGTATGAACCAGGAAGTGTTTTTGGAGAAACCCAGTCAACAACAGTTCCTACAAGGTCATCAGTTCCACCCGAAACATAAACAGCACCGTCTTTGTTGAAAGGCATTCCTGTTAAAGCCGGATAGCTGCTTGAACCTGAGCTGCTGCTGCCTGAACGAGCGGCTGCAAAGCGGGCACCAGTTTCTGCCATGTCTGTACCATATTTAGCATCAAAAGCTTCAAGAGCTTCTAAATCTCCGTCTGAACCGAGTGCTTCAAGTACAGCTGCAAAGTCTGCGTCAACTTCTGCTTCCCAAGCATCAATATCTGCAGGTGCAACTCCAGATTTGATCACATCAATCTTGCTGTCAGAAACTTCGTAAGAAAGTTCCTTTTTACAGCCAACCAGAACAACTGCCAAAACAGTTAAAGAAAGAAGTAGTTTTTTCATTTTTTCCCCTATTCTTTAATAATACTATATTATCGGATTTTTGCAATAGAAATATTGGTATATATTGAAATCAATTAATATGCAATCATGTGGAAAAAAATGGCTCCCAGCTGAGTTGCAAATCCAAAACCGCAGGCTCGCCTGCTACACGCTGAAGTACCCCTGTAATTATATACGTTGCCGCTTACGCGGCAGTACTTCAGAGTGTTTTTGGTTTGCAACTCTGCTTCCGCCATTTTTTTCAGATTGGTTCAGATAGAATTGATTTTATTATACTACTTCTACAAAATCCCAAACCATTGTATTATTGTTTAAGAATATGAAATACAAACACCTTCTTTTTGATATGGATAATACACTGTACCCGGCAAGTTCTGATATGGATAAGGGGATTACGAGGCGTATGCTGGAATGTGTGGCGGAGCATTTTAAATGCAGCATTGAAGAGGCGCAGGCTCGCAGGGCAGAAGGGATTGTTCATTATTCTACAACTCTTGAATGGCTCAGGGCAGAAGGGATGACTGATTTTGAAGGATTTTTGCGTCATGTTCACCCGGATAACGAAGCCGACGAACTTTTACCGCAGCCAAAACTCAGGGATTTTTTGTTGTCGCTTGATTATCCAAAATCGATTCTTACAAATGCACCGCATGAACATTCCGACCGCGTGCTTGAAAAACTTGGTGTTGCCGATTTATTTATGTGCGTTACCGATATCCGCGATGCAAACTTTTACGGCAAACCCTACCCTAATGCTTATTTTGCAGCACTCAAAAAAGTTGGTGCTACAGTTGAAGACACTTTATTCTTAGATGATATGCAAAAATATACCGACGGATGGGCAGCACTTGGAGGTACTTCTGTTTTAATTGGAAGCCCAAACGGAAAACCTCTTGCTCCAGACGCCCGCCCTATGCTTGAAGCCCGAAAAGCAAACAATGGCCTTGGCGAAGGAAAAACAATCAGACTTGCTTCGATTTATGAACTTCCTGAGCTTTTGAAAAAATTAGAGGCCACTAACTAATGACTCAACAACTGCACTTTTCAACAGATAAAAAAATACGACTTGATGAATTTTTAAGGCAGGCACTTCCGGCTCAAATTAATCAGGAAATTTCCAATTCAAAAATCCGCAGACTCATTGTTGCAGGCGCTGTTAGTGTAAATGAAAGACATACAGTGCGCCCTTCTTTTGAGCTACGTGGAAAATCGGAAGTTGTTGTTGAACTTGATTTAGAAAAACTTTTTTACGAAAAGCAGCCCGACGATATTAAATTTGAAGTTACGACTGACACAGTTTTATTTGAAGATGAAAACCTGATTTTTATAAACAAGCCCGCATTCTTTCCTGTTGAACAGACAATCACCGGTAACCGCGATAACCTTCACGATGCAGTTGTAAGATATTTGTGGACCAGAAATCCGGAACTAAGAAACCCGCCTTATGTTGGCATTATGCATCGCCTTGACCGCGAAACAAGCGGAGTTATTTTATTTACAAAAACTCGTGCAGTAAACAAACAGATTTCTGAAATTTTTCAATCGCATTCTTTTGTGAAAAAATATTATGCGGTAGTACCTGCCACAAGCCAGTTGAACAATGGAACTAAGGTTGAAACAGGTACACAGTTTACCGTTGAAATGAATATGGGACGCCTCTCTCCAAGCTCGCAGGCTGCAAAATGGGGTCAAACAAAAGATGGCCAATATTCTAAAACTGATTTTAAGGTGCTCAGGACAATTACTGTTGAAAGTAAACAGTGTATGTTATTAGAATGCACTCTTTACACTGGCCGCACCCACCAGATTCGGGTTCACTTAAGCAGCCTTGGCCTTCCACTTTTAGGCGACACCCTTTACGGCGGCACACCGGCAAATCGCATTTACCTTCACTCCTGCGAACTAACCTGTGAACTTTTTTCAGTAAAATCAGAATGCCCGTGGTAACTTTTTTGTTTCATTTACCAAAAAATGCGCTATAATAAAAGAAGAGAGAGTTCCTGAAATTTCTGGAGGACAACAATGAAAAAACTTTTAAAATTATTCGGATTGCTGCTTGCAATGGGAACACTATTTTGCTTGAGTTCGTGTGATGGGTTGTTTGGAGGTGGAGCAAATGGTGCTGATGATTCAAATACTCCTGAAACAACCAGCAGCAACCCTATTAATCATACCTTCGTAAAAGAAGATACTGTTGGATATAACTATTATTACTATACCTCAACAACAAGATTCTCATATGGTGAACATACAGAATGCTATTATCAGATTAGTTTTAATGTTGCTAAGAAAACATGGATAATATATACAAGACCTGTTGCTTCTACAACAAAGATTGAAGATATAGCATCTGGTTCTTATGAAGGAGATCCTTCAAAAGAAGGAAAACTCAAATTAATTGCTGCAGATAATAAATCAGCAACACAAACTGTAAAAGTTGAAAAGAACTCTGCAGGAAAATTATGCTTTATAGGAGATGTTGCTGCTTCTCACCAATATCTTGGTGCCAAAGACGAAAAATAAAAAAAATGTCACACGGATTCGATTTTGCTACGCAAAATCCCAGTTAAAAAATCAGAAACGGCGTTAGCCGTTTCCAATCCGTGTGACAATCTTTTTTTCCTACACAATGCCCTTTCTTTCTACTTCTTCAACTTCTTAAACAGTTTCACCAAAAGTCCAATCTTTCCAAAAAGCAGCCAGTAGAACAAGGCAACAATTGCAATAACCGGAATGCCAAAAATTACAATATAGAACAAAACCTTTACAAGACCCCAGAAAAAGCCAATTATATTTGAAACAATTTCGTTCCAGGAATTTTTTACATCGGGTAAAATTATTCCGCTTTCGTCTTTACCGTGTTCAAAGCTCATGTTTATATAAATAGTAGAATAATCAATCTGGCCGGAAAGTCTTTTAAAGCGGCTTTCGGTGCTTTCAATATCTTCTATAACTTCGTTGAGCTGGCGTTCAATTTCGAGTAAATCTTTTATATCTTTTGCTTCACTCAAATAGCTTTGGAGTTTATCGCGCAGAATGTATTTTGTTTCAAGGCGGGATTTCATGTCATAATAATTGTCGCTTACATCCTGCGAACTTACACTGCGGTTTGTGATGCGTCCAAAACTTCCAACTTGAGACATTGCTTCGTCAAAGCGTGCAGAAGGAACCCGTACTGTAAAGCCTGCTCCATACTGCCAGGTGTTTGCGTTTGTTACATAACCGCCAAGAGATGCAGCCCACGCGGCTATTTTATCTTCGGCATCGGTGACGGTTTGAACTTCCAGGGAAACGTTTCCTGTGCGGATAAGTTTGCGTTCATATTCATATACAGGGCCTTCATTTCCACCTTCATAAATGGGCGCACTTTCATTATATCCCTTACCAGTTACCATAGCTTCTTCAGCTACTTCATAATCCATGTCATCAAAATAAAAGGAATCGGTCATGGCGGCTTGGGAAGCTCTTGTTGCCACCTTTGCAGAAGGATTAACGCTATAAGACTGTTTTGAACTGTAAGAACTGCTTTTTTTGGAACAACCGGCAATTACAATAAGACAGATTGCGCACATTCCAAAGAATAATGCTTTTTCGTTATTTTCTGTAAAAAATTTCATTCAATCACCTCCAATTCAGGACCTTCTTCGCCTGCAAAAATGCGGACTCGGCATTCTTCCATACAGACATTTTCGCAGAATGCCGTAAGGTTTAATGCTTCTTCACTTAATAAATCATCTGGATTCCAGGAGGTTACAAGTATACTTTCTTCGTTCTCACCGGCAAGTCTGGACATTGCGCCATTTAAGGTAACAATATCGTGAACAAGAGTTATAAGCTCGTGCTGATTTTTTTCTTCGTACTTTTGTTCCAGAAAAAGCAGCTGCATTTTTTCTAAAGCAATATGTTTTTCGGCCTCTGGCACAAAACCGCTTTTATAACCGCAGTTGTTACAGCGCTGCCATTCTGCAAAATCGGCAAAAAACCGTGAGGCATAAATACGAAGAGGCTTGAGTACAGACAAAAACCACGGAACTGCACGACCAGAACTATAAAAGGTTCTGCACGCAAAAGCTACATCGCGTGCATAACGAATATCCTGGGCAGAAAAAGTACCAGTGACACATGCTGTTTTTTCTTCTTCGGCATTCATTGTCTGCGGAAAATCTATGTGATTAGGATACTGCTGTACTGCAAAATCAAGGCGGTCTAAAAACTGTTTAAGGGAATCACCGGCGACTTGTGCATAAGTCATATCAAAACCAAAAACAAGTCCAAAGTCGTTGAGTAAGTGTGCTTTGTTAGAATAAAACTTTTTATCAAAAAGAAGCTTGCCGCCTTTGGACTGAACCTGCAAAGGAATATCAAAAGAACAGAAAATCTGTGTGGTGGCAGCAGCAATTTCGCGGTCAATAGTTTGTGCTTCTATATATATAGAAACAAAAACGTCGGGAGCATGCTGCGCAATTAAATTAATGAGCTTTAGCACCCGACGCTTGTCTTTTGCAACGTCGCTGTCGTGAATTGAAAACTCGGTGATGCCCTTTTGAGTAAGGGTCGTAATTTGAGCTTCAAGTTCGGAAGATGTGAATTTATATTCTTTGTTCATGCCATTTTGTCATTCCGAACTTGTTTCGGAATCTATTTTCAAGAGATCCTGAAACAAGTTCAGGATGACAGTCTCTTACAGTAACTCAATTCCCTTCTTCTTGCAGTCGGCTTTGATTTCGTCGGTCCAGACGCTAACCTGTGTTTCGCCGATGTGGGCCTTTCGCAAAAGGAACATGCAGAGTCTTGACTGACCAATTCCGCCGCCAAGAGTCTGTGTGAGTTCGCCCTTCAAAAGCTTTGAATGAAATTCGAACTTTGCACGTTCAGGACAGCCGCGTTCTTCAAGCTGTGCCTTAAGGCTTTCCGGGCTTACACGAATACCCATTGAAGAAAGTTCAAAGGCACGGTCAAGAACAGGATTCCATACAAGAATATCTCCGTTCAAGCCACGATGTCCGTCTCCGGTTTCTGTAATCCAGTCATCGTAGTCCGGGGCGCGTCCGTCGTGAATTGTTCCGTCAGGAAGCTTGCCGCCAATACCGGTAATGAAAACTGCTCCGTATTCTTTTGCAACCTTATCTTCGCGCTCTTTTGGTGTGAGCTTTGGATACTTTTTCTGTAAATCGTCGGCATACAAAATCTTGATTTCTTTTGGAAGCACAGGCTTAATTGCAGGATAGCGGTCATAAATAAAGAACTCGGTTCTTTGAATACAGCGGTAAACCTTTTTTACAATTTCGTGCAAAAAGAAAACAGTGCGGTCTTTAGGATCAATTGCCATTTCCCAGTCCCACTGGTCTACGTAAATAGAATGGATTGGGTCAAGGTCTTCGTCCGGGCGCAGTGCATTCATATCGGTGTAAATACCAAAGCCAGGTTCAAGTCCCAAAGAAGTAATCTTAAGGCGCTTCCATTTTGCCAGAGACTGAACAATTTCCATGCGGCTTTCGTGCAAGGCTTTTACAGGAAAGCTTACAGGACGTTCAACTCCGTTAAGGTCGTCATTAATTCCGGTTCCGGCGCCTACAAATAAAGGTGCTGTAACACGATATAAGTTTAATTCAGTGCTCAAGGCAAGCTGAAAAAAGTCTTTTATTGCAATAATAGCATGCTCGGTTTCGCGAGTGCTGAGGATTGATGTGTATTTCTTCATAATTTTTATTCTCCAGCGTAGTTAATTAATGTAGTTACCTTACAAGGTTTGAGCACCGACTCGTAATTCAAGAAGGGAAGACCGATTACGCCGAAGAAATCAGTTACTTCCCCGCCTCCCTGCTCAATAAGGTTTTTGGCGGCTGCGAGCGTTCCGCCTGT
>JAFZXA010000056.1 GCA_017617115.1 Treponema sp. | reverse complement strand
GTTTAGCTTCTGCAAAAGCAGCCGAAGTTGCCGCTGCAAAAAGCATGCCGACAGCCGCAAGAGCCGTCTTTTTCAATAATTTTTTCATATAGGTACCTGCTTAGACTATCGGCATAATAGAAAAAAATATGATATAATTTTTTCATGCGAAGCACTTTGCACGAAACAGCACTCAAAGCTCCTCAATCAAGCGGCGTTTATCTTTGGCGCGACGACAACGGAACGATTATCTATGTTGGAAAGGCCAAAAACTTAAAGAACCGCCTGACCTCATATTTCACGGGACAAAAAACTGTAAAAACCAGGCTGCTTGTTTCGCGTGCGGCTTCTATTGAATACATTACAACCACAAACGAATACGAAGCCCTACTGCTTGAAAATAATCTTATAAAAAAACACAATCCGAGGTATAACATCTGTCTTAAGGACGGTAAATCGTACCCTGTGCTGCGGGTTACAAAAGAGGATTTTCCTAAGATTTTCAGAACAAGGCGCATTTTGCAGGACGGCTCACTTTATTTTGGTCCCTACCCTAATGTTGCCGCACTGGACACCTTTATAGAAAACATTTACAAGTTGTATCCTGTAAGACACTGCCGCACACTTCACAAACGTGAAACTCCGTGCCTTTATTATCATATGAAACAGTGCAAGGCTCCCTGCTGCGGAAAGATTGATAAGGAAGAATATAATGATTATATAGAAGAAATTACCTCATTATTGTCGGGACAGGCAGACAGCGCCATAGAAAAAATGACTGCCGAAATGAAAACTGCGGCGGCTGACCTTGATTTTGAAAAAGCGGCACGACTCCGCGACGGAATAAAGGCCCTTATGGTTTTACAGAATCAGAATATTGTAGAAAGCTTTAATTCCGAAGACCGCGATTACATTGCACATTACAGCGAAGGCGAACTTGTAAGCTTTACGGTTCTTAAAATCCGACAGGGAAAGCTTTTGGGACGCGAAAATTATCGGGTTGAAAGTTTGAATGAAGATGATGAACTTCTGGCAGAGTTTATGGCAGCCTATTACGAAGACGCCGCCCAGATTCCTCCTGCAATTTACGTGCAGACCGAAGCTCAGTCAGAATTCATAAACCGCTGGCTTAGCGAACAGATGAATACAAATACAAGAGTTTGCGTTCCAGCCGCCGATGACAAACACGGGATTGCAGCTTTGAACATGGCAAGAGAAAATGCCCACGAAGATATTATACGCCGTCTGCGAGACCGTGGTGATACACCTGCAATGGAAGAACTTAAAGAACTGCTTGGTCTGGACACACTTCCTGTTAGAATTGAAGGCTTTGATATTGCGCATATTGGCGGAAAGTTCCCTGTTGCTTCACTTATTAGTTTTTATAACGGAAACCCCGACAAAAAGAATTACCGTTACTTCCGCCTGAAAACAACTGACGGAATTATTGATGATTTTCAATCTATGCGCGAGGCTGCTACCCGCCGTTATACAAGGCTTTTGAATGAACAGGCCGATCTTCCTGATTTGATTTTAATAGACGGTGGTCTTGGTCAGGTAAACGCAGTTGAAGAGATTTTGAATACACTTGGACTTGATATTCCGGTTGCGGGTCTTGCCAAGCGCGATGAAGAAATATATTTGCCAGGAAACAGCACACCAATTAATCTGCCTAAACGAAGCGATGCGTTGCGCCTGCTCCAGCGAGTGCGTGATGAAACACACCGTTTTGCCACAAGCCGAAACCAGAAGCTGCGAACAAAAGAAAACACAGATTCTGTATTCCTTGAGCTGCCGGGTATTGGCGAAAAACGAGCCGTTGCATTGCAGAAAAAATTTATTACTCTGGAAGCTCTTGCTGCCGCAGAAGAAAGTGCAGTTGCCCAATGCCTTCACATAAAAAACGCCACCGAAGCCGCAGACATTTTATTAGCCGCAAAACAACTGTTGGCCGCCCGCCAGCAAAAGCAGGACCAGCAGAAAAAATCACTTGGGGTCGCCGGTACAACAAAAGAAAAAGCCGCAGAAGCAGGTTACATTTCTTCACTTGTAGACGAAGCCATGGGTTATGCAGTAGCAGAGAAAAAATAGTTTTTTTGCAGAATCTGTGATAAAATAAAATAATAAGAGGATATAAATATGATAAAAGCAGCAGTTTTTTTTGCAGATGGATTTGAAGATGTTGAAGCTCTTAGTCCTGTTGATTACATGAGACGAGCTGGAATTGAAGTAGTAACAGTTGGAGTAAAAGGAAGCCCTTTTAATAATACAATGATTGTTACAAGTTCACACAAAGTTCCAATGATTATGGATACAACTCTTACTGATTTTTTAGCACAATATACTGATGACCTTCCAGATTGTGTATGCTGCCCTGGCGGAAGTGTTGGAGCTCAGAATCTTAGTCAGAACTCACAGCTTCTTGCTTACCTTGAAAAATGTAATAAAGCCGGGAAGCTTGTAAGTGCAATTTGTGCTTCACCTGCTGTGGTACTTGGAAAGACAGATATTCTTAAAGATAAAAAATGGACATGCTATCCGGAAATGCAGGACAATGCAAAACCGGAATATCTTTCGGGTTATTCAAATCAGGTGTTCATAACAGACGGAAATCTTGTAACCTCTCGCGGTCCCGGAGCAAGCGAACAGTTTGCAATGGAGCTAGTACGCATTCTTGCAGGACAAGAGGTTTATGACAGAATTCATGCAGGTGCACAGCAGCGTTAGAAGGTAACTAAGTTATCTATTTTTAAGGTAGCGGTTTCGGCATCTTCTATTTGAACTTTAAAGGTGCGTTCTGCTGCCTGAGTTGTATATTCCTGTTTATCTATTGTTTGAATTGCCATTACAGACCAGGTGTATTCGTCATTATCGGAAATTACATCAAGGCTGTTCGAATTCAAGGTAAAGCTGTTTGTATTAACTGTTTTAGCAACAAGAATCTTTCCTTTAGAATTCTTTATTACAAACTTATAATTCTTGGCCCCATCAACCTTCTGCCATTTAAAGGTAATTTTTGGTGATAGTGCATCAAAGTCTTCTTCTGTATAAACTTTTCCATTTGAAGGAGAAGAAAGAGTTGGCGTTGACTGTGTAAAGGCATTCTTAACCTGTTCTTTTGCTTTGCGTTCAAGTTCTTCTGCTTCCTGTTTTTCGCGTTCTGTTGCTGCGGCGCGCTCTTCTTCTGCTTTTCTGGCTTCTTCTGCTTTGCGTTCCGCTTCTTCCTTAGCAAGACGTTCTTCTTCGGCTTTACGTTCCTCTTCTGCCTTGCGGGCTTCTTCTTTGAGTTTCTGTTCTTCTGCTTTCTTAGCTTCTTCAGCTTTTCTAACTTCTTCTGCTTTTTGAGCCTCTTCAGTTTTTCTAGCTTCCTCAGCCTTTCTGGCTTCTTCCGCCTTTCTAGCCTCTTCCGCCTTTCTAGCTTCTTCAGCCTTTCTAGCTTCTTCAGCCTTTCTAGCTTCTTCAGCCTTTCTAGCTTCTTCAGCCTTTCTAGCTTCCTCAGCTTTACGGGCTTCTTCTGCTTTTCTAGCTTCTTCTTTCTTTCGTTTTTCCTCGGCAGCTTTTCTTGCTTCTTCGGCTTTGCGTTTTTCTTCTGCTTTACGTGCTTCTTCGGCCTTACGACGAGCTTCTTCCTGTTTTCGCTTTTCTTCAGCAATTCGAGCTTCTTCTTCTTCTTTTCTAAGTCTTTCTTCTTCAGCCAATCTTGCTTCTTCGGCAAGTCGCGCTTCTTCATCTGTTTTACCCGAACGGAAGTTTCTTATTTCATCAATTTTTTCTTGTTGTAATTCTTCTTCAGTAAGCTGTTGTTCCTGCTGCTGTTCAAAATCCTGTGATAATTCCTGACGAGCAGGCTTAAGTGCTTCAAGAATTTCTGTTTCCTGCTTCTGCTGTTCTTCCTGGGTTTCTTTTACTGCTTCTTCAATTTCAGCAGCACGTTCTTTTCCATAAACAGCCGTAAGGGCATTTTTAAGATTTTTTTCCTTAGGGTCATGAACAAGAATCTTTCCCTGTGGATATTGAACATAGCTTGAATAATTTTGATCTGAAGGAATTGCACGCCAATACAAAACATCGTCTGGAACGACAAATCCAAGAACAACAGAACCTTTCTTTTCAATGCTTGTTAAATATTCTGTATCTATAATTTTATTAAAATCGGCGTTATAAGAGAATTCAACCTTTATAGAGTTTATGTTTGTCCAATAAAATGGAATTGCTTCTTTTGTATTTTTGTCCTGAGTAATTGAATACGAACTTGACGGAACAAGTACACTAAAGGCTGCTACAGGCTTTGAATCAGATACTGGCGTATTTGTTACAATCTCTGGTTCTTTTCTTATTGTATTAACAGCAGTATTTACAGCCTTTTTAACTGTAGTTTTTACAACACCAGGAACAACTGTTGACTGTGCCTTAAGCTCAACTTCTTCAGGCACAACTTTAACAGACTTAACCTGACCTGCTCCAATTTCTTCTGTAACATCTTCACCGGCAGCGTGAACTTTTCCGGCAGAAACATAAATTGTTGCGGTCTGTTTTCCATCCTCGCTTTTTTGTGTTGCCATGCTGAACAAGGCTGTTGTATTTTTTTCGAGTGTATAAATATTATCACCCACTTTGATTTTCAAATCATCAGTTCGCGAACCAGATTTTAAGGAAACAGAACCACTAATAAAGTGAAGAAGTCTGTCATCTCCAACCTTCATCATTGAGTTTGAATAAATATCGGCTGTTCCGGTTTTTATCTGTTCAAGTTCCTGCTCGCTATATACTACACGAGAAACGTTGCTTTCCTGGTCATTGACTGTATAATTTTCATCTTTAAAGATGAGCTGAGCTTCGGATAAATCTTCTGTAAGAATGTAGTCTCCTTTGTAAATTGTACTCTGGAGCTTCAAATATTCCCATACATTTTCATGCTGAAGACGACGACGAGGTGATTTTTTCTTAAAGGTAATTGTTCCAACAGGTGTGTCTGTGTCATTTGCAAGAGACATATAAATAAGACCTCTAAAGCAGTACAACGCACCTGCAATTCCTGCGAGACAAATAATGACTGTTAGAAAATCGGTAAAGAAATGTCTTTTCCTTCGACTTCTCTTTCTACTTTCCGATCTTGTACTTCTTTTCTTCTTCATCAGTATTTACCTTATCGAGTTCCGGTTCATCCCAGCCTAAGAATTCACGCAATTTATGAATATCCTTTGGACCTTTTATTCCTTTTGCATTTACTACCGCGTACATTTTAATTGGGTCTGTTTTACCCTTTACATGAACGCCTGGCATTTCTTCTGCTATGATTTTATCTTTTACTAAAAGATAAGTATTTTCGGTAATCAGAATATCTGTAGCAAACGGTTTGTTTAATGCTTCGGTACGGCTTGCAAGGTTTACAGTATCTCCGATTACCGTGTAGTTCATGTGGTCTTCGGAACCAATCTGACCGGCAACAATAGGACCACTGTTTATACCACAACCAATTTTTATTGGATTTCGTCCATGTGCAATCTGGTTTTCATTAAAATGATACAAAGCAATTCGCATCATAAGAGCGGCTTTTACAGCAGCCCATGCATCTTCTTCTGGCGAACCGTTTGTTGTAGCAGCACCCCACACTGCCATAACTGCGTCTCCAATAAACTTATCTACAATTCCGTTTGTTCTGTTTACACAATCAACCATGCGTGTAAAATAATCATTTAAGAATTCTACAACCTGAGGCGCTGTCATTTTTTCGCTCATTGCTGTAAAAGAACGGATATCGCTGAAGAATACTGTTGCATTCTTGTCTTCACCACCAAGAGTAAGCTGGCCGTTTGCGGCTTTTTCGGCAATATCTTTATTAACAAATTTTGTAAAGGTTGTCATAAGGCGATTTCGTTCTGCAAGACCGCCTGCCATGTTAGTAAACCTGTCTGTAAGATAACCAATTTCATCTTTGGTACGAGGTCGCAGATGAATGTTATAATTTCCACGATCAATGCTGTTAGTTGCAGCTACCAGGTCTTCTATTGGATTTGTAAGCGAACGGCTGAAAAAACGAATAATCAAAATTGCAAGGAAGAATACTGCAACCGTAATTGCAATAATTCTGAGCGCTGTAAGATTGATTGCCTTAAGAATTGATGATTCCGAAGTGAGTGTAATTGCAGAACAGGTATCATCAAGAATATTCATGCGTATATAAATCCAGTTATTATTCTGGGTATCTTTATAAATATATTCATTACCTGTGCTGTATTTGAGTATTTCATCAACTATATCAAAAGAAGGAACAAGTCCCGCATCTATTACAGTCTGATTATCTTCGTAAATGAGCGGCTCACCTTCGGAATTAACAATATATGTAGCGTTTGAGTTTTTAAAACAGGTTTCTTTAAGACTTTCTACATTATATGCTACACACACAAAATCATTATTATTTTTAAACATAGTTCCAAGAGTATAAGGAATTCCAAAAGAAGTCGACAAATCTTTAACTACAACAATTCCAGATTTTACACGGTTTTCAACATTGCGATTTGAAGAAAGCCAGGCTTCAAAGATTTTTTGTGCACCAGGAACTGCTTCAGAAAATAAAGGTGTTGCTTTATAACCAAAAGTCTTTGAGTAAACAAAAAGGATATCAGAATTTGCAGAGCAAAGCTCATCAAAAAAGTATGAAGCTTCTTCTTCGTAATGATTGTCGTCTTTGATTACATAAAGGACATTGAGGTAATTGTTTGTGTTTCCCTGAATATTCTGAAGCTGCAGCTGAACAGCATTTGCAGTTGTTTCATTCAAAGAAATTGTATTTGATTTAGCATTTACACGCTGGTCATTTGCAAAAAGCACGTAAACAAGGGCAACAGTAATTCCAAGAACAAGAATTACAAGAAGCGAAAATATTGCTCCCAGCTTTGCTCCAATTGGATGACGAACCTTGATGTGTTTTTTCAAGGACTTATCCATTTTTTTAATTTCTTTGTCTTTTTTCATTTTATTACCTCAAAATCAAAGAACGATGCTTCGTTCCACTCTTCCTTGCACATTGGCATAATGCAGAACATCTTTATATTATCTACATCCAGCTTTTTCTGGCTGGAGTAACTATATTTCTTCATTTTCTTATATGGTATTTCTATTGTTGTAAGCTCACCATCCTTTGTCTTAAACCTGTAGTAGAAATATCCGCCATCCTGAGTTGTAAGAACAAAGTCGTATTTGTTTCCATCACCCTGAACCTTAAAGGAAATGGCATTTCCATTCTTGATATAATCAAGCGCTTCCGCCGGTGTTTCCTGATTAATCCAGGAATCAAGTTCTGTTCTATACCATTTAAAGCCCCTGCCCTTAACTCTCATTCCCAGAATATATTTGTTATCCTGATAAATCGAAACATTTGAAACATTAAGTTCATTAAGCTTTACCCAGTTGCGTTCATCTTCAAGAGGAGTTTCAAAAGACCCCTTAAAGATTTCGCCATTTCTATAATGAACAGTTGCAGAGCAGTACATAAGTCCCAGTAAATCTCTATCCTGACCGTCATCTGGTTCCCATTCAAGAATAATATTCTGACCGTTTGTCCATCCGGCAAAAGCTCCGGCCTGTACTGTCTTTGTTCTGGCTGGAAGATAAAGTGTATCTATCTGATTATCATTTGCAAAAGCACTTCCCTTTATGGTAAACGGAACTTCCTGTACAGCAAATTTTTCTGCAAATTTAACCATGTTCAGATTCTTACAATCACGGAAGGCACCTTCTTCTATAACTCCTACTGTACTATCAAATGTAACGGCTTCAAGAATATTATAACCTTCAAAGCCACCCACAGAAGAGCTTGTGAATATTTCTACTATATCAACATTTGTATCTTTTTCCAGGAACTGTGATGCTTCAAGCACTCCAGGTTTTGTAATCTGTGCATAACGAGTTATAACCTTTCGCTTAAACTTGTAAGACCTGAGCGGGAATGAGAAACCGAATGAAAGTGACTCAGAAAAATAAGGAGAATCACTGAACATGTCATTATAAAAAAGGTTGTAACGAACATCCAGAACTGTAAACAGAATTACACCAGCCTGTGCAATTCCGTACAACTGGTTTTTATCCTTGAACATATTCAGTACATCCTGGTAACCGGTTACAGCATCCTCAGGGAATACTGGAATCTGTCCAATTCCAACTCCTATGTATGGAGAAAAATATTTACTTGGAATTGCAAGACGGAACATTGCAAAAGGACTAAATATTGTTTCTTCTCCTCTTATTTTGAAATCGGAACCTATAGACAAGGATGCAAACTGACAATTAAATAAATCATATTCAAGATCAAGTACAACGGTAGAATCAGATAACAGCGACATATCAAAGCGTAAACCTGTAAAGAAGAACGGCAGGCGCTTTGTCATTTCTATTTTATTATCTGTAAACTGAATTGAACCAGCTTCATCTATATCCAGTGTTACGCCGGCAGTTTTTCCAACCGGTCTGAAGAAGGCTTGTTCAATTGCACTGTCAGTCATTTTATTTTGCGAAACTCTTAGTGTATTATCAATTTCACAGTAGATTACATCTGAACTTAAGCTATCCTCTACCATAAGGGCATATTTTGCAATTGTAAGCTGATCAGGCGTAAGCTTACCTGTAAGTTTATTTCTTGAAGGTGAAAGGCTTAATACAACCCTGTTATTTGAATCTGTAATTTCATCATATTCCGAAACAAGTGTATATGTTTTACTTAAGTCAAGCTTGCTGTCTTGAATCGTTACATCTACATACTCAGTTTTTTTATTGAACTTTGTCTTTAATTTTTTAATATTCTTTGTATAGTCATTATCAAAAGGCTTTTTTACAAGACATAAAAATTTCGAAGAAGAACCGTCCCAGTTTCTTGCAATTAAATTGTAATAACCGGTTCTCAAATTATCTGTAGGACACGAAATATTAACTTGAACTGTAGAACCGTCCTGCTTATAAGTTTGTGTTACCTCAACCTGTACAGTACTGCGAGGGAGCTGTGATTCAAAAGGATATGCATAAATACCTGTAGCGGGTTCAAGATAAAAGCTTGTTGCAGAGTTCAGGCCTTTTCCAATAATTGAAAACTCATAACTTGAAGCGTTTGAAATCAATATACTGTTTACACTGTAATGCTCGTCAATTGCAAAACCTTTATCAGGCGATATTTGTGCAGGATTGTCATCGAGTACAAGAATATCAATTGCATCTTTATTGTTGCCGGGATTTCGAACTTCAAGAGCGTAATAGCCCGAACGCAGGGTTTCTGGATTATAAGAAACAACAACCTGATATTCCTTTGAATTGCGGTAAAGAATATTAAGCTTTTGTTCCTTGCGGTCATCGCACCAGTTTTCAAAGGAGTTACCTTCGCCCTGATCTTTTGGTACAAGATAAAACTCAGTTTTTGGAGAAAAAATATTGCGGCCTTTTACAAGTATTGCGTTTGCTCCAAAAAGCTCTGCCGGGGTAATATAATTAATATAATCATCGTTTGGAAGAACAACAGAATCTTCCCGTCCTGATTTTTTTAAGTAAAGGACCGGAACATTCCAGGTACTATTTTTTGCAAAGGCGCGTTCATTCAAATAAGGTATGTTTTCTTCAAGAATTTTAAACTGAACCCATTCGGTTCCACCACTTTTGCGCCCGATTAAGTTATATGTACAAATTGAAACTCTGTAGACACCCGGTGTAAAAAGAACTTCAACCTGAGTGTCTTTTGTTTTTATTTCTTTATAATCATTCCAGATTTCTGTAGAAGCATCATACTTTTCTATTGTTACTCCATACTGCTTTGCCTTTGCAACCGGCTCCCAGGAAAACAGTTCGTACTGCTCGTTTACCTCGGTCTCCTGAGCGGCAGCTGATTCCTGTGCAGCCAGTGTTGTAAAAAGCGAAAACAGTAAAAGTAAACAAAGAAAAGTTTTTTTCATTCAGCTTTTAGTTTTTTGGCGGACGGGCAATTACCTTTGCAATGTTAGGGCGTTTTACAAGGTCGCCTTTTAAGCCTTCTTCGCGGGCCTTATTAACATAATTAGGGTCCTGGAAAGAATACTTAAAGTTTGTGTGAACATCGTAAGTTCCCTTCATAAGAGCGTAAGCATCTTCTGTCATTACAAGTTCTTCGTCTGTTGGAATTACGAAAATCTTTGTTTTTGAATCGTCTGCATGGATGAAGGTTTCGGCGTTTCCACAGAAGCTCCATTCGTTGCGCTGCGGGTCAATCTTAATTCCGTATTCTTCAAGACCAGAACAAGCCTTCATACGGGTAATTGGTCCGCGCTCGCCTACTCCTGCTGTCCATACAATTGCATCTACGTGGCCAAGTTCTGCCATGAATGCACCAATGTATTTTTTAATGCGGAGTGCTTCCATATCAATAGAAAGCTGGCAGAGCTTGTCGCCTTTTGCTGCGTCAATTTCAATATCGCGGCGGTCTGAGTACTTTCCTGTAATTCCAAGACATCCGCACTTCTTGTTGAGTGCTGTATCCATTTCGTCAGCAGTCATTCCAGTCTTACGCATAATGTAGAATGGAAGAGCCGGGTCAAGGTCACCTGAGCGGGTTCCCATTACAAGACCTTCGAGCGGTGTAATACCCATTGTTGTATCGTAGCAAACCCCGTTCTTTACGGCACACATACTTGAACCGTTACCAATGTGGCAGATAATAAGGTTTGTATCTTTTGGATCTTTCCCAAGAAGAACGGCAGCACGTTTTGCTGTATAAAGGAAGCTTGTTCCGTGGAAGCCGTAGCGGCGGGCTGCATATTTTTCGTACCATTCGCGTGGAATTGCATACTGGAAAGTTTCTTCAGGCATTGTCTGGTGCCAGGCTGTATCCATAATTGCAGAGTGTGGAACATTTGGCATAACCTTCTGAGCAGCTTCAATACCCATGATATTTGCAGGCATATGAAGTGGACCAAGGTCAATTACTTCGCGGAAACCGTCAAGAACTTCCGGGGTAATAAGTACAGACTTTGTGAATTTTTCACCACCATGAAGTACGCGGTGTCCTACGGCACTAATTTCGTCCATAGATTTAATTACACCAACTTCAGGGTCTGTAATTTCTTTAATAATCAATTCAATTGCTTCTTTGTGTGTTGGACAAGGGCTTGTAATTTCTGTTTTCTTTCCCTTTGCCTTGTGGGTGATGCATGAACCTTCAATACCAATTCGTTCTACAACACCGTTAGCCATTACTTCTTTGTTGTCCCAGTCATAAACCTGGTACTTTGCGCTTGATGAACCGCAGTTCAATGTAAGAATTACCATATTTTTCCTCTATTGTATATTATATTTTTGTCTTACTATTATAGTTAATTATAATGCCTTTTTCAAATGCCCTTCGAGAGCCTCAGGGACCGCGGGCGTCATCACCACATTCGGTACCGTTGTTGTTCCGGGCTTTTTATACAAATACTTCAGCGGATGAATGTCAAAGGCATTTTCGGTCCAGCCGCCGCAGACAGTTTTGTCAATTACATTTGTAATAACCGGATGATGAACAGGAATAACCATGCAGCTGTCCATAAGAATTGTTTCAGCCTGACCTAAAAGCTTGTAGCGTTCCTCTTCATTTGCTTCGGCTGCTTCGTTCAATAATCTGTCATATTCTTCGTTTTTCCAAAGAGAATCATTAAGCGTTGAGTCGCCCCGGAATAATTCCAGAAATGCCAGAGGGTCTGCAAAATCGCCGATCCAGGTGTAAATAAATAGGTCAGCATTTGACTCTTTTACATAACCATAATATTCATACGTTTTTTTAGTCCGAATCTGAAGCTCAACACCAAGAGGTGCCCAGGCATCGCTTAAAAGTGCAAGCCTGTCACTTGAAACACTGTTTTCCGGCATTTCAAAAAGAAGCGTAAGTTTTTTGTCTTCGGGAATGCCGTATTTTTCGCGGGCGGCATCCATAAGATTTTTAGCTTCGGCGGCATCGGTATATGAATAGCCGTTTATATCAGGATATCCCGAAAGAGGATAAACAAAAGTCTGTGCTTGTACATAATAATCCTTTCTAAGCTCATCCCATGGAATAGCTTCAAACAGTGCAGTTCTGAATTCAGGAAGATTCCAGATTGAATCATTATTCTTAAAGAAAAAATAACTTGTTGCAAATTCAGCATTGTAATGAAAAGAAGATTTGTCTATTAAAGAAACTGTATCAAGATTTGCAGTAACCCAGTCTGCTATTCCTGTATTAAAATAATATGCATTTTCAATTTCATCATCACTTTGAAAAAAAACAATTTCATCAAGTGCTACATTATCCTTATCCCAGTAATAATCATTTTTCTTAAGGCTGTAATAACCCGCTTCCATATCATCAAGATAGAAAGGACCTGAATAAACCGTAGGATTTCTGTGCACAATAGAAAAAGCAGAATGACACAAAACCTTTGGAAGATAATTTGCCGGTTTTACAAGATGAATGGAAAGAGATTCCGCTGTATTTGCATATATTCCAACTTCGTCTGCACTTCCCTTTCCATTGCGGTAAGCTTCGGCACCAACAATTACATCAAGCAGCGAAGCATAAGGAGCATTTGGTGTACTCAAAAGGCGAAGCCAGGAATCACGAACATCGGACGCTGTAATTTTTTCGCCGTTACTAAAACAAGCATTTGGATTAATTGTAAAGGTCCATCGCTTTTTATCGCGCGAAATTCTATAGTCTGTTGCAATAGCATAAGTTGGACTTAAGTTTACAGGGTCGTAGGTAAAAAGACCTTCGTAAAGTCCCGTTAACATCTGTGCATCAGAAGCATAGCTTGTTGTCTGCGGATTTAAATCATGCTCGCGAACGGCTTCAATAATTGTAAAACGCTTTAATTCATCTGCAAAAATCCGGGTTGAAAAAAACAGGACTGCTAATAATACTGCGCATTTTTTTATTGTACATTTCATAATCAGCCCTTTATTCCAAGCTTCTGCATCTGTTCAATTTCTTCCTTCGCAGAAACATATTCACCACGTTTTTTATTTGCCGAAATAATTGCATTTCTGTATGAAGACAAATCAATTTTAAGTCCCTTTACTTTTGGACGCTGCATTACTTCTACATGAGTCTTAAAATGCTCATCAAGTGCGTTGATTGTTGTAAAGAGCTTTTGATTTTCCTGAATCTGACGGTTTAAGAAAATAAGTGCATCGTCTTCTTTTGCGGCATTAATTTTGTTGTATTCGTTTCCTTTTGAAGCAATACCACCATATATATGAGCCAGTTTTGATATTTGCATAAGAAAAGCATTTACCTGAATGTGCTCGCTGGTCTTTGAACCCGACTGAGTATCTGTTACAGTTATTGTACATTCGCGTTCCTTTTCTTTAATTCCAAGAGCCTTTTTAAGTGCTTCAACAAATTTTGCAAAGAAGGTTTGCTTTGTAAAAAACAGAAGATCAAAATTTTCTGAAAGCTTTGTATAAAGTCCACCAAGAATTGAACTCATAACCCCTAAAGAAAAAACTGCACTCATAAGAAGATCATGCGGATTTACAGCACGAGTTTCTTTCTTTGTTTCTTCTATTTTAATTTCAAGCTTATCAAGAAGCCTTTGTCTGAGTGCAAGACGGTCGTTTCCCTGATCTTCTTCAATAATTTCCTGAACTAAATCGGAATAAAAGGTTTTCTTTCCTGTTGTTTTTACATATAATCTGCGGATTTCTGCCATTTCGGCATCGGGTGAAGAAAAAGCCTTTGACTTATTAAAATCGGGATGTTCAAAAAGATCCTTGCGCAAGTTTCCTTTGTATAATTCCCTTTGAAAATCTGCAAGCTCTGTAAGGTAGGAAGAAATCTTCTTACAGCATTTTGAGCATTTTTCTACGCTGTCATTTAAAAGACTTATTGTTACACTTGGAGCATTCTGTCTTGCTTTTTGAATTGTAGCAGCCAGCGCTCGTGTATTTGATTTTGAACTGTTTGGCGAAAGATTAGCCCAGTCAAAAGCATTCAAAAGTTCCAGAAGTGTTTTGATTTTATTAACACCAATATTTTCTACAGAAAAACGGAAGTAAGTACAAATAAAATCAAGCATCATTTCGTAGTCGGAAAAACGTTTTCCCAAAATTATTGGATCTTCGTTTTCGGTAAAACCGGAAGTTTCAATTGTACCGATATCTGAAATACGCGATTCCAGTTTGTAAGGATCAGGCTGAATAAGAGAACGTTTTACAAAAACTTCATTTAAATTTCTTACGCAGGTAAACAACAGTCTGAACTGTTCGAGCATTTTCTGCAATCTTTCTGCATTAAACCAGGTCTGTTTTGCCATAAGAGCAAGCTGAAGCTGGTTTGTAAATACAATTATTTCTTCTTCCATACCTTATATTATCGACCGAAAGTGTAAATTTCACTACAATTATAGCATGAACTACATTTTTAACAATGATGATTATAAAAAACGTCTTTTGGAGCGATTTTTGCGCTATGTAAAGGTCTGGACCGAAAGTGATGGTGCAGCCGCAGACCGTGGCGTTTTTCCTTCTACACAGCGACAGTTTGATTTAGCAAAGATTCTGGAAAGCGAGCTTAAAGCAATGGGCCTTGAGCAGGTTCAGGTGACAGAGGATTGCTATGTGTATGGGTATATGCCTGGTAGCGGCGGCCCTTCGAGAGCCTCAGGGACCGCAGCTGGCATCGGGGTCCCTGAGGCTCTCGAAG
>JAFZXA010000055.1 GCA_017617115.1 Treponema sp. | reverse complement strand
TACCTGCCTGTATTGTAAACTTTGTTTTGGGAATGCTTCCATTTATGATTTTGCGTTACAATTTACCACGTCTTCACAGAACAAGAGATGTTATAGAAAAACGCGAAACTCTTCACGCTACTCGCCAGGAAAACTCGGAAGCTTCACAGGAAAAATAGGCTCAGTGTCAGGTTTACGTCGGGCATTTGCTTCCTTAATTATCTGCATCAAATCTTCAAATGTTTGTTTGTCGGTGAGTTTTGTAAGATATGGTTCACCGTTTAAAACGAGTACTGTTTTGTCGTTGTTGTAAATGATATTTTGATTAGATGTCTGGAAAGCTGGTTGTGTATTTCGTACTTTTTTACTACGACCGTTTACGCTTGAATAATTTGTTCCTTCTGCATAAAGGTGTTTTGGAACCTGAAAAATATCATCCTTGTATTTAAAAGTTACTGTTGTTGCTTCGTAGTCCATGTCGGTTTGCCAGTATCGTACATCGTAAAACTTATCATCAAGCATAATTAAAAGACTTATGTTTTCATCTGCGGGCTGACTGTTCATAATAAATCCGTCGGAATACTGCCATCCACGCCATAATGTAGCCTGACCTGGCTGTTCATCGGGATTTTGAAGGTTTGTGGCATATTTTGTGTACATGTTAAGATAAATTCTATTATCAATAATCGCAAAACTAGTTGTATTTGAATAATGTTTTGAATAAGTTATTGAAAGTTGAAAGGCATCTGTTATGTTTTCAATTTCATTTATGGTAAAAGGAATAACTTCAGGGTCTTTGTGAGTTGCAGCGTTTCTTGTGCGTGGTTCTTTTTCTGCATAATCAACAGGTTCAGCTGCCCTGTCGTAATACCAGCCGTAATATTCCTTAAGAATAATCACAAACTCAGGATTTTTATCGTCTGCAGCATTGTCAAAATAAACAAATCTGTCCTTGCCTTCCCATATTCCTTGCAAAACTTTAGGAATTTTTTGAGAAAACACCGGACAGATTAATGCAAATAACAGAACGACTAAAAATCCTTTTTTCATGTATATAGATTATCGGTGATTTTTAGGTTATACTTTAAGTATGACATATCTTGCAAAACTTGGGGAGCTTACCCTTAAAGGTTCAAATATTCAGGAATTTGAAAATCTTTTACGCCACAATGTTTCTAAGTGTCTTGAAGGTACGGGCAGTCGTTCTCTTTTACGCGCCGGACGTCTTTACATTGACTGTGATGATGCTAAGGCAGATGAGCTTGGTCCAAAAATTGAGTTTATGCTTAATCATCTTATTGGAATTACAGGCTGGGCTAAGTGTGAGGTTTGCGAAAAGGAACTTCAGGCTATTAGTGATACTGCTTTTAAGGTTGCCAAGACTCAGGCAGAAGCCGGTGCTAAAACTTTTAAAATTGATTCACGCCGCAGCGATAAAGGTTTTCCTTTGAACTCTTATGAGCTTTCATGTGAAGTTGCAGGACCTATTGAAAGTCTTATGAAAGTTGATGTTCATAATCCTGACTGTGTTATTTACATTGAAGTTCGCGAAAAGGTTTTTGTTTACTGCGATAATAACAGCGGATGCCGCGGATTACCGGTTGGTTCTAGTGGCAAAGGCTTGCTGCTGCTTTCCGGAGGTCTTGATTCTCCTGTTGCAGGTTACAGAATGCTCAGGCGCGGTATGAAAATTGAATGCTGTTATTTTCACTCCTACCCTTATACTTCGGAAGAAGCAAAACAAAAGGTTGTTACTCTGGCACAGAAGCTTGCCTATTACGGAATACAAACATATTTAAATATAATTCCTTTTACCGATGTTCAGATGCGCATTAAAGAAAAAGCACCCGAAGCGTGGTCTACTTTAATTTTGCGTGTGTGTATGATGCAGGTTGCAAATATGCTTGCACGACGCTGTAATGCCAAATGTATTATTACAGGCGAAAGCGTTGGTCAGGTTGCAAGCCAGACAATTGAAAACATGACAGTTACCGAGCATTTTTCTGAATTTCCTATGATGCGCCCTTGCTGCGGTTTAGACAAAGAAGAAATAATTCGCACTGCCGAAGAAATTGATACTTACGAAACTTCAATTTTACCTTATGAAGACTGCTGCGTTTTGTTCAGCCCGCGTCATCCTGTTTTAAGAGGAACACCTGATCAGGCAGAAGATATTTACAATAGTCTTGAAGTTGATGATTTAATAGAAAAAGCATATAACGAACGGGAAATAGTAAAACTGACGTTTGGGGAAGAACCGGAGTGGAAAACAAAAAATGAACAAGAATGATAAAGAACTGATATATGATTTACTCAAAAAAGCTGATGCTAATGTGAACGGGTTTCTTGGGGAAGGTTTTAAAGGGGAAGTTGTTTTTGAAGACTCCGTAAAAATGGAAGCTGCAGGTGGCCCTTCGAGCCCTTCGAGAGCCTCAGGGACCACGACTGTTTCGAATGTTATTGATAATGCTAAGACTGGGGTTGGTGAGGCTCTCGAACCACCCCTTAAAGAAGGTCTTACCTTGTCTGACCTATATTCAAAAATTACACGCTGTACAAAGTGCCAGCTGGCCCGCACCCGCAATAATGTTGTTCCAGGCGAAGGGGTTGAAAATCCAGATGTTCTTGTAATTGGTGAAGGTCCAGGCTACGACGAGGATATGTCTGGAAGACCATTTGTTGGAAAAGCCGGTGTACTGCTCGACAAAATGCTTGCAGCTATTCAACTTGACCGGAACAAAAACTGCTACATTGCAAATATTGTAAAATGCCGTCCGCCTAATAACCGCGACCCTGAACCTGAAGAACAGTCAACCTGTTTTGCTTTTTTACAGGCACAGATTCATATTTTAAAACCAAAAATGATTTTGTGCATGGGGCGCATTGCAGGTCACAAAATGCTTGATACTCAAGATGCCTTGAATAAACTTAGAGGTCAGATTTTTGATTATAACGGCATTCCGCTTATGGTAACATATCATCCAAGTGCACTTTTACGAGATCAGAGTCTTAAGGCTCCTGCGTGGCAGGATTTAAAACAGTTCAAAGCAAAGCTTGATGAAATCAGGAGCAAATGATTTATCTTGAAATAATCCTGAATCTTCCGATTAATCAGGGCTTTACATATTCCTATACTTCTCCAGTCGATGAAAAACCAGAGCTTGTTCCAATGATTGGTAAGCGTGCCGAAATTATGTTCGGTAATAAAAAAACAGAAGGCTTTATAATTGGTATTACAAATGAAATACCAAAAAACTGTACTGTTGATGCTTCAAAAATAAAACCAATCAGACGAGTTATTGATAAGGAACCACTTTTTGGAGAAGAGCTCATAGAAATTGCAAACTGGATTAGCCGCTATTATTTATGCACTCTTGGTGAAGCAGTTTTTTCTATGATTCCAAGTGGAAGGCGTGAAAGTTCTGCAGGTGGCTTTGGCTTTGAAGATGAAATTGCACAGTCACCTAAGAATGAACTTTCGGATGAGCAGAAGAAGTGTGTGGAAGAAGTACTTTGTTCAACTAATAAATATCATTACATATACGGACCGACTGGCAGCGGCAAAACAGAAGTCTTTCTTTCGCTTGCAGAAAAAATGCTCCAGACTGGGAAAGGCGTAATTTATCTTGTACCAGAAATCGGGCTTACAGGTCAGGTTGTTCAGGCAGTAACCCAGCGCTTTGGAAAAACTTCGGCTGTACTTCATTCAGGTCTCACTCCTTCGCAACGACTTAAAGAATGGAACCGCATTATGCATAAAGAAGCGCGTGTAATTGTTGGTGCTCGTTCTGCCGTATTTGCGCCTGTTCCAGAGCTAGGACTTATTATAATTGATGAAGAACACGACGGCTCCTATAAATCGGGAAATAATCCGCGGTACCATGCGCGTCAGGTTGCAATGCACCGATGTTCAAATTTAAAAATCCCGCTTATTATGGGTAGCGCAACTCCAAGTGTAGAAGCCTGGTATGGAATGAAAACAGGAACAATTGTACGACACACTCTTACCAAACGTCTTGCCGGCGGAGAAATGCCATATATTTCGTGCATAAACTTACGCAACTATAAAACAGAAGGCTCTATTTCTGAGCCTCTTGAAAAACAGATTCACAGTGTATTGGAAAAAGGACATCAGGCAATTTTATTTTTGAACAGACGAGGCTTTACACATTTTTTCAGCTGCAACCAGTGCGGCTACGAGCTTGTATGTAAAAACTGTTCTGTTCCACTAACCTATCATAAATCAGAAAATCGTCTTAAATGTCATTACTGCGGCTGGTCAATTACACCACCACAAAGCTGTCCTGCCTGCGGTTCTGTAGAAATTGGTTCAAGCGGTTTTGGCACAGAATATATTGAAGCAGAAACTCGTGCAAAATTTCCAAATGCAAGAATAGTACGTCTTGATACAGATGCACTTAAAAATAAAGAACAGCTTCTTACAACGCTGGATGATTTTAGAAACGGCAAATATGATATTATGCTTGGAACTCAAATGGTTGCAAAAGGCCTGAACTTTCCAAAGCTTGAACTTGTTGGAGTTATTTTAGCAGACGCCGGTCTTCACATGCCGGACTTCCGCGCCGGAGAAAGAACGTTCTCTTTAATAACCCAGGTTGCAGGCCGCGCCGGAAGATATTTTAAAGACGGTAAAGTTGTTGTTCAAACTTATAGTCCAACCCTTGAGCCAGTAAAATACGCTTGCCAGAACCAGGTTGAAGATTTTTACGAATACGAACTTGAACAACGCAAGTTTATGGAGTTCCCGCCGTATTCTCGATTACTCAGACTTGTATTCAGAAGCTATAATAAAAATGAAGCGGAAGCAACAGCCACTGACGCCGTACGCATATTAGAACAAAAACAAACCAAAGGCGTAGAAATTATTGGACCAGCAGAATGCCCTATTGAAAAAATAAACTCATCCTGGCGGTATCAGATTTTATTAAAATCTAGTTCAGTTGTTCCATTACAAGCAATGGCACGTAGCCTCTTACAAGACTACACTCACAACCAGAATGTTTATATAGAATATGATGTAGACCCTGTAAGTCTATTATAATTTAATCAATAAGAGCCGAAAAAGTGCTGCCGGCAAACAAACAGGGCGAAAAGGGAGTTTGTTTGCCATCAGCACTTTTCCGTCTCAAGTTGTTTTATATATGACGACGTATTCCATCAAATTTAATCATATACAAAAATAACCCCGTAGGTGGTGCTGTAACCCCAGCCTTTGTGCGGTCGTGAGAATCCATAATCTTTTTCATAGAATCATCCGGCGCGTCAGTTTTATCAAGGTTCACAAGCGTTCCCGTCAACGTCCTGACCATCTTCCATAAAAACGCATTTGCTTCAATTTCAAAAACTAAAAGTTCGCTTCCCCATATATCTTTCTGAATAAAAAAACGGGCACCGTCTATGTATCGGTTTGTGGAAACACTGTCATCACCACTTGCGGCAAAAGAGGCACAATCAATTTCACCTTTGAGACATTCACAGTATTTATTCAAGCGTTCAAGGTTTGGTTTATAATTCGGAACAAACCAGCTGTACCTTGCATTGTTAGCACAAACTGCTTCTCCAAGACTTATAAAATACCGGTACATTCTGCTTGTTGCAGATTTTCGTGCATTAAAATCTTCATCAACTTCACACGACTCTAAAATACGAACATCATCAGGCAAAAAAGCATTCAACGCCCTTACATAATTTTCAGCGGGAATAGAATCAACTGGTGAATAAAAATTTGCGGCCTGACCAAGCGCATGTACACCACTGTCGGTGCGGCCTGAGCCATATAGTGTTATTTTTTGCTTATGAAGTTTTTCAAGTGCTTTTTCTATTTCGCCCTGAACAGTTCTGTTTGCTTCGCTGCCATCCTTATCATCCTGACGCTGCCATCCGCAAAAATCTGTTCCGTCGTACGAAATGGTTAAAAGAATATTACGCATTACAAATCATCATCTTTGAGCTCTTTTGTAAGGTTATCATAAAGATTCCTTGCATGCTCAAGCAATGGACCAGGTTTGTTTTTAGAAGATTTACCAAGACCAAAAATACGCGCAATTGCAGTTTTTGATTCGCTAAGCTTTTTAAGACGAAGCTGAATATCATCATGCTGACCGTACTTATATTCCAATAATCCGCTTAAATAAACAACGCCATCCCAGCCATAGTTTTTATCCATATCGGGACCAAAGTTATTCAGAGTTGAACATTTTTCGGTACGATTCTGTTCATTTACAAGAGCCTGCTGGTAAAAGAACAAAGCCTTGCGGTAGAAAACTTGCGAAACATAATCGTAGTTATGGTCTGTGCAGGCATCATCAATTTCTTTTGTAAGCCAGGCAAGTCGCAGCGAAATGATTGCTTTTTTTAAGGTAGGAAGCATATCTACATCGCAAACATCATAAGTCTGTAATGCAAGATAATACATTGCAGCACCATCATAAATTGAGCGCTCTTTTTTAAGATTAAAATATGGAAAAATAGTTTCGGTTGCTTTTTTGCGTTTTTCGTAATTGTCGTAAATGCGGTCGGCAATATCGGGATTTTTTATTGTAGTAAAATCACTCCATAAAAAAGCTGTGTAACAGTTTGGACAACAGCCAACTTCATAAATAAGAGGATAAACCTTTCCGTACTTTGCAGAAGGAATATAATCACGGTGAAGCTCATCACTAAGATTACCTGCATTCATACGACCATTACCACTTCGCATTATTTCGCGATCAAATGCTTTTTTACAAACAGGACAATTACATTTATCCTTTGACCAGTATGAAATTGAAGCCTTTTTTTCTGGAACGGCAGATTTACTTTTTGATGACGAATACGCCATAAAACACCTCTACTTTTATTTTACACAAATCCTATTTTTTTTCTATAATTACAACAGCAATTGCATTATTTCTTTCATGGCTTAATGAAACATGAAGAATACAATCTCCATATATTTTTTTAAGCATTTTCTCGGCAGAACCCTGCACCATTAAAACAGGCTTTCCGTTAGGTTCACTTTTTATATAAACATCACAAAGATTAAAGCCTGTAATACCGGTTCCAAGTGCTTTTCCAAAAGCTTCTTTGGCAGCAAAACGAGCGGCATAATGTTCTTTTTGAAAAACAGTATTTGGATTATTTGTTTTTTCAAGCGGATTAAAAAATCTGTCTATCATTTCTGGTTTTTCAACCCATTTAATAAATCTTTCTACGGTTGTCATATCAACACCAATTCCGCAAATCATTCAACTGCCCCCGCACCTTCGTTATTTTCCTGTTCATCAGGAAGATGTTCCATAACCGTTACATGAACAATATCGTCAGAATATTCATCCAGATAGAAATATGATGGAATATTATAATTTAATTGAATATCGTATTCACCGGGTTCCGAAATAGATGAAAAATCAGCTGTTACAAAACGTCGCCCTGGTATGTAATCTTCAAGTACGGGCATGGAACCTTCAAGCGTAACCCATACAGGAAGAATATCCTCTTTAAGATATAACTTGTCGTTTAAAGAAAGAACTGTTACGTCAATATCATTTATTGTTCTTATCATTGATCTTGGTTCAACCATCAAAGTAACCTGGAACGGACCGGTTTCTTTAATTGAAAGCAGTTTATTAACAGATTTATATTGAGTTTCAAAGGTTTGTTTTTGTGTAAGTCCTGTTGCATCAACTTTATCAAGATAGATTTTTGAAGTGTTTTCAATTATTGATTCAGGACCTGTTACTTCTACATAGGCAGGTTCAATTGTTATTTCCGAAACTTCATAACCATGTTCTGGTTCTCCTATAACAGAAGCTTCAAGTGGAATAAATTTTAAATCTTTGGTTTCTGCCTTTATTTTTATATATTCAGGTTTTACTTTAATTTCAAAAGGATCAAAGCCCATTAATTCATCATCAACTTTAACTTTTACAGGAAGATTATATTCTCCGTTTTTTGCAATATTGTTTAAGTTTATATAAGCAGTTAATTGATTTGAATGAACAGAGCTGATTTGTTCTGTATTTGCACGAACTACAACAGTAACATTAGAAGTAAAATCTCCTGTATGCTGAACTGCACCTTCTTCAACAACAGTCAAAGGAATTACAAAAGACCTTTTTTCTGTTAATGAAGCCTGATGGAACAGGTAAAGAGCAATTGCAACTATAAGACAACACACCTTTACAGGCCAGTTATAAAGGATTTTTTCAAAGAACCGGTTTGCTTTCATCTATTGTGTCCTCTATATTTTTGGCTTCGGGTGGTAATTCAAGAAGTTTTTCCAGAATCTTTGTAAGTTCACTCATATCAAGGTCATAGTTTAATTTTGAATCATAAGCAAGACTTATTGCGCCGGTTTCTTCTGAAACAACAAGTACAACTGCATCGGAAACTTCGGAAAGTCCAAGTGCGGCACGGTGTCGTGTACCAAATGTCTTTTTAATATTGTAATCTTCGCTTAGCGGTAAAAAACATCCTGCAGCTAAAAGCTTTCCGCCCTGAATAAAACAGGCTCCGTCATGAAGCGGTGTGTCTTTTCCAAAAATTGTAACAAGCAGACTTGATGAAAGATCGGCATTAAGTTTTGTTCCCGACTGCATGTAGTTCTCAAGCTTTGTGTGCCTTAGAAAAACTGCAAGCATACCGCGTCGCTCTTTAGAAAGCATTTCGGCTGCAGTTAGAACTGCATCTACATAAGTATGCTTGGAGCGGGTACCAAAAGCAAACCATCGGCTTTGCCCGATTTTCAAAAAGATTTTTCGGATCTCGGGTTGAAAGATTACTGCAAAAGCAATTACAAGTCCTGGTGCTAAAACTCGCAAAATCCATAAGATAGTATTTAATTTAAGAAGTTCTGCAACACCGTATGCAAGAAAAACAATAACAGCAGATTTTAATAATTGTAAACTGTTTGATTTAGTAACAAAATCGTAGGCTTTATATAAAATAAACGTAAGGGCAGCAATATCGAGAACAGGGCGAATAAAATCGTAGATGTATAAAAGTTTATTAAATATTTCCATAAGTCATGTCATCCCGAACTTGTTTCGGGATCTTTTATAATATAGATGCTGAAACAAGTTCAGCATGACTTTCATTATTTTATTATAACACACTATCGTAAAAATTTCATCACTTTTAATGTGTCAATTGCATCAGAAACATCATGAACACGTATTATTTTTGCACCTTTTTGAACAGAAATCATATCTGCCGCAAGAGTTCCTGCAAGCCTTTCGTGAACCTCGCGGCCTGTCATTTGCCCAATACTTGATTTTCTTGAAAGTGCCATTAAAGTTGTAAAGCCTGTAGCTGCAAGTTTGTTCAGGTTTTTCATGGCATCAATATTCTGCTCAAAGTTTTTTCCAAAACCAATTCCCGGGTCAATTATAATTTTATCATGCGGTATTCCGGCTTGAAGGCATCGGTTTGCCTGTGCTTTAAGATATTCAACAATTTCGTTTGCACCGCCAGCGGTATGATGCATAACAATTACAGAAACTCCTGCATTTTTGCAAAGTTCAAGCTCCATGTCTGTAAATTCGGCAACATTGTTTATAATGTCTGCACCGTTTTCTATGGCAGCTTTCATTACTACTGTTTTTGTTGTGTCAATTGAAATTACTACATCCGATTTTTTTTTGAGTTCTACAAGAAGCGGAATTACTCTTTCAATTTCTTTCTGGTCGCTTATTGGAGTAAAGCCTGGTCTTGTAGATTCACCGCCAATATCAATAATGTGAGCACCCTGCTCTACAAGTTCAAGAGCACGTTCAAGTCCGCCGCGGCTATTATCATAAAAAGAATCGGGAGTTGCATTTACAATTCCCATAACAAAGGCAGGAAGTTCTGTTTTGATTTTTTTATTTCCAAAAAAAATCTCAAGCATTTGAAAGTCCTTTTATAGAAGCTGCAATCTGTTTTGGAGAAAGACCTGCTTCTTCAAGAATCTGGGCTCGGCTTGCGTGGCTGTAGTATTTGTCCTGAAAAGCAAGGATTTTTGTTTTTAAATATTTATTTTTTGCAAGAAGACCTGAAAGGTGTTCGCTTATGCCGCCAGTCTGAACTCCGTCTTCTACAAAAAGCACACCCTTGTATTGAGTTGCAAGCTGTACAAAATAATCTTCGCTTAATGGTTTTATAAAACGTAAAATGTAAATATCTGTTTTAATTTTTTTTGCAGCATCCTCTGCGCAGGCTAGTCGAACTTCCTCGAACATACTTCCTGTTGTTACAACAAGATATTTATTCCTTACAGCTTTTCCTTCTGACTCAATTAAAATGCCTTTACCTGTTTTTGCTTTTTGTGAAAATTCTTCAAGCTCATCAGGACAATTTGCTTTTGGATATCTTATTACAACCGGTCCTTTTGCACCAACTGCATATTCAAAACAAACCTTAAGGTCTTGAGCACTTGCAGGACTAAGTATTTCCAAACCAGGAACAGGTCGGAACAAGGCAATATCAAAAAGTCCCTGATGTGTAACTCCGTCATTTGGAACAACACCGGCGCGGTCTAAAATAAAAATACAGTGTGATTTTTGAAGTGAAATATCATGAATCATCTGGTCAACTGCACGCTGAATAAAAGTTGAATAAATGCAAACTACAGGAAGCATTCCACCGCGAGCCTGACCACCAGCAAAGGTAACTGCATGTTCTTCTGCAATTCCAACATCAAAAAAGCGCTCGCGATATTTTTTACTGAACTCACTAAGACCTGTTCCCTGTGCCATTGCCGCAGTAATTGCAGTGATTTTTGGATTTTTTTCTGCATGCTCCATAAGAACATTACTGAATGCTTGTGTAAATGTTAATTTATCGTCTTTAGCAACAGAACCATCCTGAATATTAAAAGGTCCTATTCCGTGATAATTTTCGGGATTTGTTTCTGCAGGAGCATAACCCTTCCCTTTTTTTGTTACAACATGAACTACAACTGGACGTGAAAGATTACGAACTTTGCGTAAAACATTTTCTAGCACAAGCTCGTTGTGTCCGTTCAAAGGTCCAACATATTCAAAGCCAAAATCGGTAAAAAGATTATTTGCAAGAAGAAAACCTTTGAGGGAACGTTTAAAACGGAAAATAAATTTATCCATTGGTCGACCAAGGCTCGGGATTTTTTCTACCATTCGTTCAACAACCTTATCAACTCTGTAGCGGAATGACTGATATCCTTTAGTCATTGTAAGACGGCTTAAGTAGCGCGATACAGCTCCTGTGTTATGGTCAATCGACATCTGGTTATCATTAAGAATTACGATTAAGTTTTTGCGCATTTGTCCGGCATTTGAAAGACCTTCAAAAGCCATACCGCCAGTAAGGGCTCCATCGCCTAAAACTGCAATTACTTTGCCATCTTTTTTGTTTAAGTTCCACGATGTTAATAAGCCAAGAGCTGATGAAATTGAAGTTGAAGAATGCCCGTTTATAAAAAAATCATGAGGACTTTCTTCTGTGTTCGTAAAGCCTGAAATTCCGTCCTTCTGGCGAAGTGTTTTGAACTGTTCATAGCGTCCAGTCAAAAGCTTATGTGCATAACACTGATGACTAACATCAAAAATAATGGCATCATTCGGGGAATCAAAAACTCTGTGAAGTGCAATAGTCAGTTCAACAACACCAAGATTACTTGCAAGATGCCCTCCGTTTGTTCCAACTGTTTTAATAATTGTTTCGCGTATTTCCTGTGCAAGCTGTTTTATCTGTTTTTGAGAAAGATTTTTGATATCCGAAGGTGAATTGATATTTTCTAACATACGGGGCCCCTGAGCCTGTCGAAGGGAAAAAAAAGGGGCTGTCTAAAAAGAACAGTAATATTCTTTTTAGACAGCCCCTTAATTAAACACAAGCTGTCTCGACCTAAAAACTACTTGCTCTTATGTCGATTTCTTCTAAGCATCTTCTTACGCTTATGTGTCGCCATCT
>JAFZXA010000054.1 GCA_017617115.1 Treponema sp. | reverse complement strand
TTTAATCAAACGCAAAAAATAACCGCCCGCGTGCGAGCTTACTCAGGCTAGGGATTGTAGGGGCGCGTAGCGTTGCGCAGCAATGGAGTGCGGTTAGCACGGAACCCCGGAAAGCCCGACCCGAACGTAGTGAGGGGAGCCACCGGGACCGTAAGGAGAAGAAAATGAAAATTACACTTCACACAATAACTATTCGCGAGCTGGTGGAAAATTATTCGGATAATGATGAAGGTGGCGTGACTGGATACAATGGGCGGCTGGATATTCGGCCTCCGTATCAGAGAGAGTTTTGTTATTCGGATGCTCAGCAGCAGGCGGTTATGGATACTGTGACTAAGAACTTTCCTTTGAATACGATGTACTGGGTTGTGCGGAATGACGGACGGTATGAAGTTCTGGATGGGCAGCAGAGGACTATTTCTATTTGCCGTTATGTGAATGGAGTTTTTTCCCACAACATGCGCTACTTTACAAACCTGCAGCCGGACGAAAAAGAAGCAATTTTGAATTATCAGCTTCAGGTTTATTTTTGTGAAGGAACTGCCAGCGAAAAGCTTGAATGGTTTAAGACTATAAATATTGCCGGTGAAAAACTGACTGCTCAGGAAATTCGAAATGCGGTTTTTGCAGGGGCTTGGACTGGTGAAGCTAAAAAGATTTTTTCTAAGTCTAACTGTGCGGCAAAACTTTTGGGCGATAAGTATGTGAACGGGAATCCCATCAGGCAGGAGCTTTTGGAAACTGTGCTTGGCTGGTATGTTGGCAAGGACGACAAATTGATTTGCAATTACATGGGGCAGCATCAGAATGATACAAATGCGAATGAACTTTGGGTGTACTTTCAATTTGTGATTGCGTGGATTAAGGCGCTGTTCCCAACTTACCGTAAAGAGATGAAGGGTGTGGAATGGGGGCAGCTGTATAATCAGTATCACGACAACGATTACGATCCTGATAAGCTTGAGGCAGAAATTGCGGCTTTAATAGACAACGAAGAAGTTACGAATCACAAGGGGATTTATTATTACCTTTTTGACAGTAAAGTTAGTCATTTGAGCCTTCGTGAATTTGATGACAAGATGAAGCGCAAGAAATACGAGGAGCAGGGAGGTGTGTGTCCGCATTGCCACAAGCATTTTGATATTACCGAAATGGAAGGCGATCACATAGTGCCTTGGAGTCGTGGCGGTAAAACTGTTTACGAGAATCTGCAGATGCTGTGCAGGGTTTGTAATAATACTAAGAGCGACAGGTAAAGGTTATCGCCCTTCAATAAACTCCACAATATGCTTTGCCGAATCTTTGCACCTGAAATGCTCCTGGGCTGCTAGAATCTGGGCGCGCATAAACGGTTCGTTCATAAGGGCAACGGCAAGGCGACCGGCATCTTCCGGTTGTTTGGCACACAACGAAAGGTGATGCTCTGTGAAGAACTGAGTGTTTTCGGTTTCGCAGCCGGGGATTGGGGCAGTGTGAATAATTGCAATGCCTTTTGCAAGAGCTTCGGTGCTTGAAAGGCCGCCCGGTTTGGTCAGCAGAACATCGCTGGCATCCATGTAATCAGAAACTTTGTCGGTAAAACCAATAAGCATAAGGCGAGTCTCATTTTTGAATTCGGCTTGAAGATTTTTGTATAACTCTTCGTTGTGGCCGGTAATGGCAATTACTCTGGTGTTGTCGTTGCCGTTTTCAAAAATGTAGCGGGTTGTGTCAATTAAATCGCCAAAGCCCATGCTTCCGCTCATAAGCAGAAATACCTGGTCGCTGTCATTCAAACCTAACTGTGCGCGAGCTTGGGACTTATCTTTTTTTGTAAGGAAACGTTTTGCAACCGGAATGCCTGTTGGCAGCAAAAGTTCCGGCTTGATTCCGTGATTCAAATATGTAAAAGTGCTGTCTTTATGAGCTATAAAAATTTTGTCGGGCATTGTTTCTTCGAGCATTGGAGAGCAGTAATAATCGGTGGCAACAAAATAAAATGGTATGCTAACCCGGCCATGCTTTCTGAGATTTGTCATTGCTTCTGCTGCAAAAATGTGTACGCAAACAACTGCATCATAATTATTCTGTTTTATGTATTCTTCAAGAGCATCGGCATAAAGCTTATTAACAAGATAAACCGGGGAACGGATGCCGCCTTTTTCCTGATTAAACTGGCCAACCTTGTTTCCCATTTTGTAGATTTTGCCAAACAGCTGCGGCGCCTTTTTTACCATTTCAATGTAAGCATCGCATACAAGATCAGAGGCCTTCTGTCCGCCAAAAGCAAGAACATCCATTATGTTGCAGGTATGTCCTTTTTCGTCAAAAACTTCCTTAATAGCCTTGGCCGCTGAATTATGACCGCCGCCTGTGTTGCACGATAAAATTAGTATCTTCATACTAGTGAATATAATAAAGGGGCGGTCCAAAAGTCAAATTTTTTATAATGCCTCGTTCATTTTCTTAACTTTGTTTTTGTAGTACAAACTAAAGCAAATCCAGAAAATCAGATAAACTACTACAAACACTCCAAACCAGGCGAGCGTGCTGCCAACTGTATGCGGGAACCAGCCGCACAAAAATCCTGCAACATACATCACAATGCTTGTAATTATAAAGTGGGTAATTGTCTGGCGGAGCAGGCTCCATTCGTCCATTTCAAAAATCACTGTGGTAGAAGCAAAAGTCAAACCAATAATTCCTGTTAAGAAATACTGAATTATAACTGCGGCAATTTTTGTTCCGGCCAGTTCAAGTAAGCTTGCACTAACTGCATAGAAATTTCCGTCACGCATAAAAAGCGATTCGATTATCAGAATTGTCTGTCCGATAAACACACCATAAATAAATCCCAAAATGGCTCTCTTTGATACAGCCTTTTTTATTTCATTCTTTGTCATATTATTTCCTCATCAAAATCCTGTCTTTGATTTTATTCATATATCTTCTTGAAACTATTGCAAATCTTTCATCACCGTAAATAACTTTTACTACGCCCGAAAAAGACATATCAAATTTCTGGACCTTTGAAAGATTCACAATATCTGTATTCGAAATGCGGATAAAATCTGTCCAGCCACAGCGGTCTGCAAGCTCTTCAAATTCATATAAACGCATTTTCAAAAGCAACGGTTCTTTTTCTGTTTCACACTCCAGATAAACTTTTTTATCAAGACTATAGATTCTAAGAATCTGCTGTGTCTTTACCTGAATACAGAAGTCGCCGTCCCAACCGCTGACAACTGCACTTTTTCCGCTTGCATCCATACTGGCAATTTTTTCGGCAAGCTGTTTTATTCCATCTGTTTCGACAGCAGCATGAATTACGCAATACGGTTTTTCGCACTGTTCAATTTTTATTTGTACCTGCACAAACATCTCCTTAAAAATCAGGGCTTATTTAAAAGTCCTGTATCCTATTGTAAGACATGGCGCATGATTTGGAAAGCCGGAAATATTCATTGTTCCGCCTCCTGCCAGAAATCTTTGAACTCCTCCAAATTCCACAGCAAAAGCGCAGCCCTTCACAAACTGGAACTCAAACCCGCCGCCAAATTTAGCACTTACAATAAAGGGTTTTGAATTAAACTTGTGGTCATTCCAACTAAAAAAGCCAAACGAACCGCCAATAAATCCATAACTGCGAATAATGAATCCGGGACAATTGTATCTTCCTCCAATAAGAATTTTGTCTCCAAGTTCTAATCCGCCAACTTCAATGGAATTGCCTGCTGCCTGACCAAGCTCCAAACTGCTGCCTTCTCCCTGAATAAAAAAGCAGTTGCGCAATACAAAGTTTTTTTCTTCGGGTAAAAGGTTAATTCCAAATTCACCAAAGCCTCCGGTAAGGTTATCTTCCCAAACCCAAAAGCCTCCGGAAGTTGTTCTGTAATTTACATTTGCACTTGAATGCTCAGATGCATCCTCTTGTGCAAAGCCAGCACTGCAGAATCCTGCGACCAAAACTAAAGCAATAATTAATCTTTTCATGGTTCGAAGTATAAACCAGAGTGTGCCAAAAGTGATTTTTTATGCGATAAGTGGCAAAATTTGGCGACAGGTGGTATAATATTAATTATGAACACCATTGCTAGACTGTTTTTACCGGACGAGAGTTTGATGGACGAAAAGAGCTTTAGTGAAAAAGCTCAACTACCGGTTGCCATTTACGGCAATCTTATTTTTTTCTGTGGATTCTGCACAACCTTTGTAGCTGAAATTTTAAGAGGAACTTACCTTACAGCCGCAGGGTCTGGTCTTGCTGTACTATCCTTTCTAACAGCATTAATTTTAATTAAAAAAAATAAAACAAGGACGGGCCTTTTATTCGACACTTTTGGTATTCTTATTGCCATTCTTGCTATAGTTTTTGCCCTTCACTCAGACGATAATATATTTGAAATTTATCGCTCTGTTTGCTTTATAGTTGTTATGGGCATATTTAATCAGCTTTTTTCTATAGGTAAAAAGCAGCTTTCACTTTTCTTTGCGCTCTCTTCTGTAATCTGGGTTGCTGCAATTGTTTTTCTTTTTAAAGATTTTTTTGCAATTGATGTCAAAGAAACAATTTCGGCAATAGTAATCGGAACCATTGCCCTGCTTGGTTCAAATGCAGCAATTCTTCTTTTGAACAAAGAAAAAGATTTTATTAATGAAAAAGCTATTGAGGAACAAAAAAATACAGATGCTTCTCTGAACACTCTTAAGCAGGTATTAAATCAAAGCAGCGAAAATCTTCAGATTGGAACTAACCTTACAAATCAGGTAGAAAACCTTTCGGAGTCATTTGAAGAAATTAAAAAGCTTTATGACTATCTGAATTCTCAAACAGAAACACTTTTCGAAAAAACAAATACAATCAGCAGCTCATCAAAGCAGGTTATGGAACATGTTCGTAACATGCAGGAGAACATAAAAGATCAGAATAATTCTCTTGCACAAACCTCTTCTGCAATGGAAAACATTTCTACCAATATTCAGAATATAAATTCCATTGCTGATCAGCGTAAAGAATCTATGAAGCTCATGGAAAAGGACATTAATGTTCAGCAGGAAAAAATTTCTGAGCTTGTTCGCGAAGTTGAAAAAGTTCAGCAGTCAACAGCAAGTATTTCGAATTTTGTAAACACCGTAAATGCTGTAGCAGGACGAACCGGACTTTTAGCTATGAATGCTTCTATTGAGGCTGCTCATGCAGGTGCTTCGGGAAAAGGCTTTTCTGTTATTGCCCAGGAAATCCGTAAACTGTCAGACGAAACTAACAAAAACGCCCATAACATTGAAGAAGAATTGAATCAGATTATTGATCTTGTTTCGGTTGCTTCGGGAACAGCAAAGGTTTGTATAGAATCATCTAATTCAAGTACACAAAGCCTTAAGTCAACAATGGAAGGCATTGAAGAAATTCTTGCCGGTATTGGAAACATTTCAATTGGCATAGAAGAAATCCTGACATCATTGCAGAATGTCGTCGAAAAATCAACAACATCCGATGCCCTTGTTGAACAGTCGGTAGAAAAAATAAATGACGAAGGAACTGCCATAGAATCAATTTCTGATTTTGCCAGTGAAATAAAAGAGCGTATCCAGAATATGAGCGCTCAGATTCAAACTGTAGAAAATGTAATTTCTTCTGTCCAAAACATCGCCCAAGCAAATACAGAATCTACAGAAAAGCTTAGTAAAACTTTGCAGGGTTAATTAATAAGCCCAGAAGGCCGTAGCAGCAGAGGTAATAACGAAACCGCTATTGACATCAGAACAGTCGTAATCTGGCGGAACAAGGCAGGTATATGTGCTGCTGTATGTTCTTGTTCCGTCTGGGTTTAGTGCACCTTCAAGGTCAAAGGCATAAACAGTATAAAGTGCAAACCAGTAAAGATTTTTTGCCCAGTAGGCCTGTAAATATTTTAGGCCGCTTGGTTTTGCAACCCAGGAAGCTTCAAAGCCGGGAAGGATGTTTACTGTAAAGTCTTTGTCAGATTGAATGTACTCGCGCATTTCCTGTAGTGAAAGAGGTGTGCCGTCCGAGCTTGTGGCATATTCTGTAAAATCGCAGTCGAGCATTGCCCATTTGTTGAGTTCCGGAAGCCACACTATATTTACAACATGACAGTCACCGTCATCTTTATCGTAGGGCAGGCAGGTTACAAAACTGTTGCGTATTCCTATACTGAGCAAAAGTTCGCTCAAAATTGTTGCATGCCAGCGGCAGTTAAAACCGTTTTTATTTCGGCGGGAATATTCCCAAAGTGTAATTGCATTGCGTTCGATGAGGCTTTCTTTCTGATTATTATGCGGAATATTTTTTGCAACAAAAACTGCAACTTCGAGAGCCTTTTCCCAGGTTGATTTTTGTGAAGCAGCAATTGCATCAAGGTCGAGCGAAGTGTTTGTTTTAAAGTATTCACGAATAAGGCCTGCGCGGGTCTGGTCTACAAGGTATTCTTTTTGCAAGTTTTGAGTTGTGTCAGTTGTGTAAGGCGCCGAAGTTTTTAGCAGCGCTACGTTTTTTTCATAATCGTTTTCAACATAGTCTGTACTTGCGCAGGAGGCAAGAAGAATTACAAAGGCTGTAATTATAACTTTAAAAGGTGTTTTATTTTTCATATGCTGAGCTCATCTTAACACATATCATTTTTTTATTATACTTCCACAATAATTTTTTTTTAGTTATAATTATCTATTATGTCAGATATGAAAGAACAGAATGCCCCTCGCGGAGAAAACAAAATGGGGTATATGCCGCTTGGCAAGCTTTTGCTGTCTATGTCGCTGCCAATGATGATTTCGATGTTTGTGCAGTCGCTTTATAATATTGTAGACAGTATTTTTGTTGCACGTATTTCGGAGAATGCATTAACTGCAGTTTCTATGGCTTTTCCGGTTCAGAACCTTATGTTCTCGGTTGCACTTGGAACAGCTGTTGGTATTAACTCTTTGCTTTCGCGCCGTCTTGGTGAAAAGAATTTTGACGAAGTTGATAAGGTTGCAAATAACGGTATTTTCCTTGCCATTTGCGGCATTATTATTTTTATGATTGTGGGCTTTATTGTTCCGCGTCCTTATTTTGAAAGTCAGACCGATAATCAGGAAATTATTGAATACGGCGTTACTTATATGCGTATTTGTCTTATAGCCTGTGCCGGAGTTTTTGGTGCCATTACTTTTGAGCGTCTTTTGATTTCTACAGGAAAGACCGGACTTTCTATGGTTTCGCAACTAACTGGTACTGCCTTTAATCTGATTTTTGATCCGATTTTGATTTTTGGTTTGCTCGGATTTCCTAAAATGGGAATTGCGGGTGCGGCAGTTGCTACGGTTCTTGGACAGTTTGCGGCAATGACTGTTTCGTTTATTTTGAATGTACGCAAGAACAAAGAGATTCATCTTTCATTCAAGGGGCTCAAACCCGAAGGTCAGATTATTGGAAAGATTTACGCAGTTGGTGTTCCTTCAATTATCGTAATGTCAATCGGTTCTATTCTTGTTTACTTCCTGAATATAATTCTTGGATCATTTACAACAACAGCAATTGCAGTTTACGGTGTTTACTTTAAGCTTCAGAGCTTTGTATTTATGCCGGTGTTTGGATTGAATAACGGTTCTGTTCCTATTGTTGCCTATAACTATGGAGCCCGCAACCGCAAGCGTGTTACAAAAACTATTTTGATTAGTTCCTTTGCGGCATGCGCAATTATGTTAGTTGGTGTACTTGTGTTTGAATTGTTCCCGGCTCCGCTTTTGGAATTGTTTGCCGCTTCGGAAGAAATGCTTAAGATTGGTATTCCGGCTCTTAGAATTATTGCCGTTCACTTCCCGATTGCAGCATTCAGCATTGTTCTTGGCTCTGTGTTCCAGGCGCTTGGTAAGGGTATTCAGTCAATGGTTATTAGTTTTGTTCGTCAGTTGATTTTCCTTTTGCCTGCAGTATGGCTTTTGTCGCTTACAGGAAAGATAAACAATATCTGGTGGGCCTTCCCGATTGCGGAGTTCCTTGCACTTTTGGTTTGTCTTCTTCTGCTCAAGCCGGTTTACGACAAAGAAATTAAGACAATGGCCAACTAATGAAACTTTATATTTCCGACTTACACTTTTATCACAGTCTTCTCAACACTAGAATGGACATGCGGGGCTTTGAGTCTACCGAGGCAATGAATAGCTACATGATAAGCCAGTGGAACTCCAAGGTTCAGGGCGGCGACATTGTAATTGTAATAGGCGACTTTATTGGAAGCAAACGCCCCCACGAAGTAAATGCAATTCTGCGCCGGCTCAATGGAAAAATCTGCCTCATAGAAGGCAACCACGACAAGGAATGGCTCAACAAAGAAGGCGTAGATTTTGACCGCTTTGAATGGATTAAACCCTACGCCGAAATTGAAGACCACGGAAAAAATGTAATCTTAAGTCATTATCCGACCTTCTGCTATAACCACCAGCACACCCGCGACACAAACAATAATCCCAAAACTTACATGCTCTACGGCCACGTTCACAATAGCCCCGATGAAAAACTTGTAAATGAATTTCAGGAAATTACAAGGCGCACAGTTGTTACAAATGCCAAAGGCGTAACAGGACCAATTCCCTGTCAGATGATAAACTGCTTTTGCATGTTCAGCGACTATAAACCGCTTTCGCTTGAAGAATGGATTAAAGTGGATGCTGAACGAAGACAAATGTCATTGTCGGGCTCGACCCGACAATCTATTCTTTAAGCAAAATCTCAACTTCTTCCCGTGTCATTGGAACATTTCCAACATATTCCTGTTTGTTCGCCTCAATTTCTTCAAAGCTCCAGTGGCGACCGTTAGCAGCGCGCATTCCGGGACATTCTTTGGCAATTTCGTCCCAGGTTTGTTTGTCTTTCAAAATCCATGCCCAGAAAGGGTAGGTGCGGCATTGGCTTGGGCGGCCTTCGTAAACTGTGCAGCCGTTGTCCCAGAAAATGCAGTCGTAGTTTGGTTTTTCAAGCAGAGCCAGAACTTGCTTTCCGTAGTAGTAGTCGGCCCAGCGGCAGTATTTTGCAACAAAGTCTTTTACACTCATCTTAAGGTGTGCGCAAAGCCTGTCCAGATCTGTGCGTGAAAGATACACATATCCCGGCGAATGACCGCAGCAAAACGAGCAGCGCTGGCACGAAAAATTTAATCCGTCTTTGTAAAAACAATTTTCTGGGGTTTTCATAAAGAATCTTTAATTTTCGACCTTATCTTCATCACTACGCAGGTTATCAAAAGCACCTTCTTCATAAAGAGAGAGGAATGCATTTGCAACTTCTGGGTCAAACTGAGTGCCTGCGTATTGTTCAATTTCCTGGGCAATATAATCAAGTGGCAGCTTTTTGCGGTAAGAACGGGTAGAGCTCATTGCATCAAAGGCATCGGCAACAGTAATGATTCTTGCAACAAGCGGAATATCTTTTCCAATTAATCCTTGTGGATAACCAGTACCGTCATAGCGTTCATGATGATAGTGTGCACCCGCAGCAATATCTTCCTGGATTTTTACATCCTTAAGAATCTTATAGCCTTCCTGTGCATGACTTTTGATGGTTTCAAATTCCTGTGGTGTAAGCTTTCCAGGTTTTGTCAAAATTGCATCAGGAATACTGATTTTTCCAATATCATGTAAAAGGCCGATATTATAATATTTATCTAAAGTTGCCTGATCTGTAACACCGAGCTTGTTTGCAAGCATAGTAGTGTAAAGTGCAACACGGTATGAATGTCCATTTGTGTAAGCATCCTTACCGTCTATACAGTTTGTAAAGGCAGTAATAATTGATTTTGTAAATTCTTCAAGCTCCTTGCGATGCTTTAATTGAGTTCGGATAGTCTGTGCATTACTGTGATAAATAAGAATGACAGATACAAGTGCAACAACACTCATAAAAACACCAGGCAGAACCATAAGATTATGATTTGCAATGCTTATAGCAAGTCGAATAAATCTGATAATAAGAATAGTTATTGAAAAATAAAAACCGAATTTTCCGTATGCTACAACAAAGGCTATAAGAATGAAAGTACAGATTGAGGTAAAAACACCTGGAAGTGTTGCATAAGGAATTACACTATGCCCAATCTGCCACATGGCACCACGGGAGCTTCCAGCCCAGGAGTTTCCATATTCACACACATGATATAAGGCGAACAAAAGTAAAAACAAAAAAACTTTGAATACAAATTTTGGAGTGATTTTTATAGATTTAATTTTCTTAAAAAGTTTAGACAGTTTGTTCATTTTTCATGACCTCTATATGAATATTTGTAATTGCGCACTGGTCGCCGGTCAGGGCAACATACAGATTTTTAGTTTCATTAAGTATAACAGATTCGCTCTTAATTTTTAACCCAAGATTTTCGGTTTGAATGATAATCTTGTTGTTTTCTTTTTTAATTGATATCTTGCAATCAAGACCTTTCCTGTTTTCTTCCTTCCAGTTTTCCCAGCCTTTAAAGTTTGCTGTTTGTTCAACTAAAACTTCGTTTTTTACCCGCTCGTCCGAAGGGTCGCTTTCTCCGTCAAGGCGCAGAAGCTGGTACTCACAAAAATCAGGATCATTAAGATTTCCGTTTGACGAAGAAAAAAGACATATAAAAGGACAATGCCATATAAGTCGCGCTGTAGGATAACTCATGGCATGGAAGGTAATTTCCATCTGGTCAGTAACAGGAATACTGTTTGTAGAAGAAAGTCTGTAACCGTTTGACTGAATGTTTGGAATATCACCTTGAGGTTGATCTTTAATGTAAGAAATTTCTTCTGCAATACGAGGAATAGAATCATAAGGAGTAACTTTGTTATCAACCTGTACCGAAATATCGTGAACAGAACAGTGTTCGCCGCTTATTGAAAGAAAGGCATAACGTGAAATATCGGGTAAAGCAAGAAGAACTTCGAAAAACTGATTTCCGCCTGATATTCGAAGATAAACATGATCTTGATTTCGAACAGCTTCGATTTTGTACTTTATTTCAGAGCTCACAGAATCAGAGTCTTGTTTTTCAACTTCCTCCCGATTTTTTATTCTGATTTCAGATTTCCTTACATTTTTTTCAACAATCTTTCCATCCAGCCTGATCTGTGCATATTCAAGGTACATCAAGTTACGGTTGTTTTCTTCTCCCGGATGTACATTGCCATCAAGAGCATCAAAAATAATCAGGGTTGGAAGACCTCCCGCCGCCGGAACACCTTCATCTGGTTTACTGCAGAACGAGATTGTTGCATTTAATGGTGTAATTCCAAAACCCTTTGAACATTCGTTATAAACGCTGTCGCAGTGAAAGGTTGTTCTGGCTGTTAAATTTGCACCAGTAATACTTTCCTTCATTTTGTATTCTGTATCCAGATCAATCATGTGAATCATCATTTTTGCAAAATCAGGATCAAACTGACTTCCAATGCCCTTTACAAATTCTTCTCGTACAATATGCTGAGGAATTGCTTTTCTGTAGCTTCGGTTAGAGGTCATTGCGTCATAGGCATCGGCAACAGCAATTATACGTGCAATTTCCGGGATTTCACGTCCTTTAAGACCATCCGGATATCCTTTGCCATTGTACTTTTCATGATGATATCTGGCTCCAAGGCTTAACCATGGCGACTCTTTAATGCTGGACAAAATGTCTCCACCAACAACCGGATGTGATTTTATCTGTTCAAATTCCTGTTCAGTAAGCTTTCCGTTTTTTGAAAGTATTTGAATAGGAACACCAATTTTTCCAACATCATGAAGTAAAGCTGCAAAATATGTTTTATCACATTCTTCCTCAGATTTTCCTGCTGCCTGGGCAATTTGTTTTGAATATTCTGCTACACGTCTTGAATGTCCGTTTGTATATTCATCTTTTGCATCTATTGCTTTTGCCAAGGCTTCGGTTGTCTGTTCAAACATTGTATGAAGATTCTGTTTTTCGTGCTTTAAAAACTCAAGTTCCTGTTGTCTTGCTTTTTCTACAGTTTTGTTTAAATCCAGTAGGACAAAAATATAAATGAGGGTTACAGTAAAAACAATTGAAATATTTGTAAGAGAAAGTCCATAAGCAAAAACCTGAACAACAGTTGCAATAATTGGCAGAATAGAAAAAAGCTGCAGAGGATATCTTATGAGTTTTGAA
>JAFZXA010000053.1 GCA_017617115.1 Treponema sp. | reverse complement strand
TCATTTATTGCTTCAGTTAAAGCTTCTTTGACCATATTTACATTTTCTACATTTCCCATATTTTTTCCACCCTTATGGGAATTCTACAGGAAAATAGAAAATTTAAATAGCCCTTAAATTAATGGTATTGGGTGATTTATTGATTTGTGTTTTCATGGTTTAATTATAGCATGGGATGAGGGATTTGGGAAATGAATTCTTTTTGTGGATGGCTTCCTTTGTATTGTAAACTTTTTATTTACATTTTTTATACACCTTTTGTTGACTTTTCAAACAACATATTTTATACTCTAATCATGAAAGAAATTCTTCGGACTCTTAGAAATGAAAAGAATTATTCTCAAAGTGCGGTTGCCTCATATCTTGAAATTTCAAGACAGATGTATAACAAATACGAAAAAGGAACCGCTGAGCCTTCATTAAAAAATATCAAAAAATTATGTGAACTATATAAAGTATCTGCAGATGTTTTCTTTCAGAATGAATTAGAAAAAAAATCCGAACTATATTCTTATGAATCAGAAAATCTTTCTGGTATGAGTGTTGCTTCACCTGCACCATATTATGGGCCTTCTTCACCTCATGCAGACAAAAATAATCTTTTAGCAGAACTGATTAAACTCTTACCTTTTTTGCAGTTGAGTGAACAAATTTCTCTTATGTCCAGGTTAGCAAGAATTATAGAGAATCAAACCAGCGTACAAAATAATCCTGTAATAAAAACAAAAAAAATCAAAAAAATCCCAGACGCAAATTACAACAAATATCTTAATTCAACAGAAGCAAAAACAATCCGCAACGCAAGTCTGGCATCAATCAGGGAGATGTTAAAAAATGATGAATGGTGAAATCTGGTGGGTAGATTTTCAGGAACCAAGAGGGAGTACTCCAGCTTTTAAAAGACCAGGAATTGTAGTTCAAAATGATGAACTCAACAACAGCGAAATAAATTCAACAGTAGTAATTCCCATAACCACTAATTGCCGTTTAGCAGATTATAAAGGCAATGTTTTTCTGGATAAATCGGAATCAAAATTACCAAAAGACTCCGTAGCTTTATGTTCGCAAATCACTACAGTAGACAAACAGGCTCTGATGGAAAAGAATTCCAAATTACCATCAGATTTATTGAATGAAGTCTATGAAGAAATATTCTGGGTATTGGATAATTAGTTACGTGGTGCCTTAGCCGGATCAATCGGTTGCCCATTCTGGAAGACCATAAATGTTATGCCTGGTTTTCCGGAAATTGGGTCTGTGCCTGCAGTTCCAAGCTGCTGGTTGTAAACTACGTAGTCGCCTTTTTTTACACTTACTGAACCAAGGCCTGTGTATGTGTAAATTACACCTGTTTTTGACTGAACAAATAGAACCTGGCCAAAGCCGCGGTAAACTCCTACATACATTACTGTTCCTTCGCGGATGCACACAACAGGCTCATTTACCTGGGCGCTGAGTTGTACGCCGCCTACTTTTCCTTTTACCTGGGTTACTGTCGGGTTCTTTACAGGCCATACGGTGTTCTTGTCGGCTGTGACTGTTGTACCATAAGTGCGGGTGTCTGGGGCGGTGGTTGTTGTAGTCGTGCCTGTATTTGTTGGCCCTTCGAGAGCCTCAGGGACCCCGGACTTATTATCAGGGACCGTGGACTTTGTTGTTGTTCCTGTGCTTGCTGTAGAGGCGCTTGTATATATCTTTAATTTCTGACCAACTTTAATTACGGAGTTCGAATCAAGATTATTCAAGGCCATAAACTCGGCGAGTGTCATTCCGTTCTTTTTGGAAATGCTGTACATGGTGTCGCCTTTTACGACTGTGTATTCTTTTGTGGCTCTGGTTGAAGAAAGTGTTGCACTGCCTGAAGTTGTTGCTTTGTTATCTGTTGCAAGGGCAGCGGCATTGCTGATATCGGCAGAAGGAATTTTGAGCTTTTGCCCTACTTTTATTACATCATTTTCGGAAAGATTGTTTGCGGCTCGTAATTCGGCTACGGTAATCTGGTATTTACGGCTGATTGAATATAAGGTGTCGCCTTTTTCTACCTTATAGGTTGTATCTGCAAAAAGAGAAATAGTTGCAGTAATAAGAATTGCGCATATTAAAAGTGATTTCTTCAAAAATGATAACTTCATAAATTAATTATCGGCACGCCAACTGCTTTAATTTACAAGTTCATGAAATAATTTATTTACTTCTATTCCGCTGATTTTTTCGTCGACAGGGTAAAGCTCAAGCATTCCGTCGCGGCCGCCCTGAAGATGACTTGATGTAATTCCGTGCTTTATAGAAATATCTGCTTCCATAAGTGCACTAAGATGATCCGAAATGCGTACAAGTCTTCCGTCTACAGGATTAAAATTATCTTTGTTATACTTTCCGTTTAATTCTTCCCAAGCTACCTTTTGAACTTTGCCGTCTTTACCTTTAATTCTGTCGGTAAACTCATCGCTTGTGTAATAAATTACTTCATCAACATAAGATTTATCCATAAGCGGAACAAGCTCTTTGTTTACAATTTCATCTTCAATCTTTTTTACGATATTCGGCAATGCATCTGTAGCCTGTTTTACAGGAGAAATAATATCTCGGGTAACAGATTCGGGTAAATCATGGAACAAGGCACTAAAATAATTGTTCACTACCCGTCTTTCGCACATATCGGGGTTTGTTTCACGACCAAGCAGCAGCGTCATAATTGCAACAAAAAAGCAGTGTCCAAGCACTGAAGTTGCAGGAACTCGCGGTGTCTGGTTCCATCTTGTCTGGAAACGAAGCTGTTCAATTTTAAGCAGAAAATCAAATTCCTTCTGGCGGGTCATAAGCTTTTGTAAACCTTCCAGATCAAGATAAGGCTGAATATCGGCTTTAAGATCATTTTCAATTTTTGAAAGCCGTTCCTTTTCATTTACAACACTAAGCATTTCAAGCTCACGGATTGTAGAATACTTGTGTGCGGCATTGTAAACATGAACCGAGGCTGCTAAATCGTCAGGTGTTTTAAAAGAACCAGCCTTTTGACCAATATAAATTGTAAATTCTGAAAAAAGTGAATCATCTGTAATAAGCTGGCGGTACTGTTTTAAAACCCATTCATTGAGCCTCATGTATTCGCGTGTAAACTCTTTTTTAAGCATCTGCTGAACTGGAGCTTTTATATCGCACAAGGCTATTTTTTTAAGAAGGTCAAACAGCGAAGCATACGCCATCCACTTCCAGTTTATTTTGTTTCCTTTTTTTTCTTCGTATTTTCCTATTATGTAGGCAATGACCATTTTTTCGCCGGCTTTGTCCATTTCGACTAAATCAAAAGGACGTATAAGGTCATTCCAGCGTTGAATTGAAAATCCTTCGAATATTTTGAGAATAAGGTGTTTATCCATGATTTTTAGTTGCTCAAGCCCTTCTTCTGGTCTGCATCCATTTTATCTTTCCAGACCATGGCCTTTTTCTTTACTTCTTCTGCTTCGTTTGTACGGCCAATAACTATATAAAGCTTACGCAAAGCCAGAAGATATTTTATTGCATCACGCATATCATCAATACGTCGTGTTGAAAGCTCATAGCGGTCGCGGTAACCATTTGCAGCTTTATCCAAAAGCTTTTGAACCATTCGTACATATAAAACTGTAGTTTCGTAATCCTGAGCGCGAGGATCAAAAAAGTCTTTTCCGGCAGTTTTCATATCAATAAGATTTTTTGAAACTGTAGCAAAGCGGCCTTCAAGCTCAATAAATGACCATTTCCATTTAGAGTTATCGCCAAAAGCATCTTTAAGAATCTGAATTTCAAGACCAAGCTTGCGGACTACAAGATATCGTTTAACAATATTTACGTTAGTGATTTTTTCGTGATAAGGTAAAAGTTCTGAATACGGACAGTCAATGACATTTGAAACAATTTCTTCAAGATAGATGATTGCCTTATAAAGCATTTTACGGGCATCATTAAGGGCATCGTTATTCTTAACTTCCATGAGTTTAAGCGAAAGACTGTTCTGGGCAACATAAAGTGAGGCAACATAAATCATATCTTCACAAAGCAAAAGCTTTTTATATTCAAGACCTATATCACCATCGTGCATGGCATTACGCATTGTCTTTTCTTTTTCAAGAGTCTGAGTAATTTTGTCTTTGTACGGCTGGATACATTCCTGAAAATGTAACCTTGTTTCTTCTGAAATTTTTGCCATCAGAATCCTCCGCTGTATTTTTCGAGCATTGCCCTTGCATGTCCTAGTGACGCTTGAGTATCTGCGTCACCCGAAAGCATTCTTGCAATCTCTGCTACACGTTCGTCGCCACGGACTAAATGAACGTTGGAAGAAGTTATTCCGCCGGTAACAGCTTTTTCTATCTTTATTTGATTATCGGCATAAACTGCAATACTGGCTAGGTGTGTAATGCAAAAAATTTGACGATTTTTTGCAAGGTTTTTCATGTGAGATCCTACCGCTACGGCAACCTCTCCACCAATACCTGTATCAATTTCGTCGAAAATCAAAGTTTCAACACTATCATTTTGAGCGAAAATCGTTTTTAAAGCAAGCATTACACGCGAAAGTTCACCACCACTGGCAATTTTAGCAAGCGGCAAAAGCGGAGTTCCCGGATTTGCACTTATTAAAAACTCAATGTTGTCTTTGCCGTAAGGACCGCATTTCTGGGCAACATCACTTCCCTCTTTTTCTATAAGACTAATTCCAAAATGAGTTCCCTTCATTCCAAGCTTGGCAAGAATCTGGTCTACTTCTGTAGAAAGCTGGTCGGCACAAGCCTTGCGCTTTTTTGAAATGCTTTCTGCACGCACGAGAAGTTCTTTTTCAAGTTCCTTTATCTGTGCTGTAAGCTTATCTTTAGCACCAGCCCCTTCGGCATTTTCGTCAATAAACTTCTGGGCCTGTGCGCAATAATCAAACACTTCATTAAGCGGTGCATTTACAGAAGAAGCATATTTTTTCTTTAGATTGTAAATGAGCGAAAGTCGTTCCTGAACCTGAGCAAGACGAGCCGGGTCAAATACAAGCTTACTTTGATATGAAGAATATTCTGCCGCAATATCAGAAAGCTCGTAAAAAGAAGATTCAAGTCTTTCATCAAGAGCGTGGACATCTTTATCGACATCACAAATCTGGGAAGAAGCACGGCGGATTTTTTTAAGCAGATCAATTACAGAGCCTTCGCCGTCATCAAGAATCTTGCCGATTTCATCTACGCCGGAATAAAGTTTTTCGTAAGAAAGCAAGCGGGTTTCTTCTTCTTCAAGCTGAACATCTTCATCTTTTTTTAGTTTTGCTTCATTAATTTCCTGAACTGCAAAAGTAGACATGTCGAGTTTTCGTAAGCGTTCACTTTCCGAAAGAGAATACTGTTCAAGCTGACGGCGCAATGAAACTAAAAGCGCATACTTTTTTGTAAACTCCTCTACTTCGGCATTAATGCCTGCCCTGCTGTCAAGAAACTTTCTGTGTTCAGGAACCTTCATAAGCGACTGATGTTCATGCTGGCCGTGAATGTCTACTAAAAATGAAGAAAAAGCAGCAAGGTCGCCGCGGGTTACAGGAGTATCGTTTATCCAGGCACCTGATTTTCCGGTGTCGCGTATAAAGCGTCGTAAAAGCACCCGGTTATTTTCTGTTTGTATTCCGTGCTGTTCAAGCCATTCTAAAGCATTCAAAGGTTCGTCGTCTTCGCCAAGCTGACGTACAGTGATATTTGAAGGCAATACAAAAGTTCCGCTGACAGACGCTTCGTTTTTACCGGCTCTTATTTGAGAAACTTCAGCTTTGCCGCCAAGCAGAAATGAAAGAGCACCAATAAGGATTGATTTACCGGCTCCTGTTTCTCCACTTAAAACTGTAAAGCCTTTTTCAAATTCAAGAAAATCGTTTTCAATAAGAGCAAAATCTTTAATGTTTAATTCTTCAAGCATAAGGTTCACCTCGCCAATTTAATTTTGAACGAAGGGCATTAAAGAATTTTTCCTGTGTGCAGCAGATTAATTTTATTTTTTTATTTATGAGTTTTATTTCTATACGGTCGCCTTCCATAAGCTTTACAGGTTCAAGACCGTCGGCAAGCATTCTGATTTCTTTTGTACGGCATGGCTGAATATTTATTGTTAGAATACCATTTGGTCTTAAAACAATTGGCCGGCTCGAAAGTGAAAATGAATTGATAGGTGTCATAACAAGTGCATCCATTCCAGGGTCAACAATAGGACCACCAGCTGAAGCCGAATAAGCAGTTGAGCCTGTTGGCGTGCAGATAATTACACCGTCTGATTTTAGCTTACAAAGATGGTCGCTGTCAAAAAGAACATCCATTGCAACTGTACGTGCAGTATGCTTGGCACTTATTACAATATCGTTTAATGCAAGCTGTTCACCTTCAAGCTTTCCGTTTCGATAAAGTGTTGCTTTAAGCATGCAGCGGTTCTGGAATGGAGCTTTACCGCTTAAAAAAAGTTCAAGACTCTGCTGCCATTCATTCTGCTGAACAGAAGACATAAAACCAAACTGACCAAGATTTACAGGAAAAATTGGAACTCCATATTTTACACAGTTTCTTGCAGCATACAAAACAGTTCCATCGCCACCAAGGGTGATAACAAACTCGTAATCTTTAAAAGGCTTATCTTCGGCAAAACCGTCAAAGTTCAGAAAGTCGCATTCAATTTTTTTTGACTGTAAAAAAGCGGCAATTTGTTTGGAAAGTGAAAGAGACTTCTTTTTACTTGTATTAATTATAATCAAAACTTTTTTCATCTTTCCAAGCCTCGATTTTTTTTTATGGAAGAGTTCCAAGAACCTTTACAATCTTTGCAGCTTGTGCCTGACTAAGACGCGGATAAAGCGGAAAATGTGCAGTACGAAGAAGAAGCGATTTTGCATGAATACAGCTTTGTGAAAGTTCATCCTTAAGTGCAATTACAGAGCCTGCAAATGCCTGCTGAATTTCAATATCTTTTTTTGCAGTATAAGCTTTTACATCTTTAAAAGAACTGCTTAAAATAAGAGGGAATGAACACATTGTTGAACCGCCTTCCATGTCGCGTGCAAACGTTTTGTGACGGCCAATCATGCAGGAACGCTGATACATTGTAAAAATTTCATGGCGTGTGTTTTCGTTGCGGTTGAATTCCTTAAGCTGAACCCAGGCAAGTGCACTGTTAATATCGGGAAGAAGGTCTGTTAAAGGTGCTTCGTCTGTAAACTTTTTGAGTACAATCCATTCACGGCGGCCTGGAGCCATAAGAACCGCACCACCACCGGCAGTAACAACATCTTTTTCTTCAAGACCAAGAATTGTATAAACTCCGAACAAGCCTGCTTTTTTGCGTTCTTCACTTGGAGTTCCGTCGTCGTTTTTAAGGGCAACAGAAGCACCGGCACTCTGGGAAATATCTTCTACAACTGGAATGCCAAGAGCAAGAATTGAATCAAAATCTGGCAGGATTCCTTCTGTTTCATGAAGGAGCAAAAGTCTTCCGCCGTCCTGCATGCCTTTTTGAATCTGTTCTACGGGTACAAGTCCGTCTGTTTCTGAAACATCAAGCACAAGCGGCTCATAACCCAAAGATTCAATTGCCTGATACTGCCAGGCCGGGGCAAGTGCGGAAATCATAATTTTGGAATTCTTTTCAAAATCCAAAGACAAAAGGATATATTTAAGGGCTACGGCTGGACTTCGTAAAGCCACTGCACCATCACACTTAAAAAATTCCTTAACCTGCTGGATTAATCTTGCATTTAACTCACCTGGACCGATTTTTTCATCGACCATGCAGGTTAAAACTGCATCCATTTCTTTTCTACGAATTGTTGAACTGTATGTTTGTATCATTAACCTAAATCGATTATTTTCTGTAATTCTTTTGCATCGAATAACTTCCGAATATTGAGCATAATAAGATATCCGT
>JAFZXA010000004.1 GCA_017617115.1 Treponema sp. | reverse complement strand
GCACGATACACTTAAAACTGAATACTGCGGACCTGATCAGGTTGTCTGGAGTGCACCGGTTGATGATTTGACAAACTGGACCTGCCACGGAGTATGCTACACTTCTACCGACGGTTCTATTCTTTACGCGCCTGATGTTGTTCAAAAGGGCGATACCTTCTATATGTACGCAGCCGAAGCAAAGGGTTCACGCATTATGCTTGCAACAAGCAAAAATCCTGCCGGACCTTTTACAAATCCTGTAAAAACTGAACTTGCCTTTGACCCGGGAATCTTAGTAGATGATGACGGCAAGGTTTATGCCTTCTGGGGATTCTGCAAACAGTATTGTGCCGAGCTCAACGACGACATGTGCACTATCAAAAAAGAAACACTGCGCGAAAATGTAATCAAGCACAGTATTACGCCATGGTCACCAGACGACGGCATGGACGATGAAAACGACGCTTTCTTTGAAGCTTCATCTCCTCGAAAACTTTTTGGAAAATACGTATTTATTTATTCTAAACGCTACTACACACACCGCCCGCAGTACGGAGTTTACGAAGACTGTAACGGCTTCCTTTCTTATAAATATTGCGACACTCCGCTTGGCGACTACAAAATGGGTGGAGACATAAGCTTTAATGGCGGCGAAATTCTTCCAGGCCCTGATGGCAAAAATCAGATGTCATACCGTTGGGGAAACAACCACGGAAGCCTTATGGAAGTAAACGGCAAGTGGTATATATTCTATCACCGCCAGATTGGTACAGACGAGTATTCGCGCCAGGCAATGCTTGAACCAGTTGATGTTGCAATGGACAAAAACGGCCGCATCTTTGTTGGAAAAATCACTTACAAAGATGGCGAACCGGTTTCCTCAGAACCAGTTGAAATGACCAGCCAGGGTGCCCACATAAACGGACTTGATGCACGCAAAATCATTTCAGCCGGCTACGCTGTTCACATTTACGGTGGCAAAAAAGGCGGCTACAACGGCGGAATGGGCGGAGCTTACATAAAACCTGTTTACGAAAAAGACGACAACATTTCTTCTCCAATCGTAGACATTACAAATGCGCTTACTGTAGGCTTCCGCTATTTGCAGTTTGGAAACAATACACCTCGCACTGTTACTTCAAATATCACAGCGCTGGAAAATCTTACTGTAAATGTCCGCGTAGATGATTACAAAGGAAAGGTTATTGCTTGTTTTAAGCTAAACAAAGGTGACAAATCAGCAACAGCAAACCTCACAAGCGGAGTTGTTGGAAAGCACGCTATTTATTTTGAGTTCCTGTCTGATTCTTCAAATATTATTGCGGAGTTTGATTCTTTTACTTTTGATTAATCACTATCCCATTTTGATAAGTCACATTCATCATAATGGGTATGATAATATTCGCTGTTTTTTGCTCTTTTTAAGGTAAATCGTTTGCCTACTCTACATGTTACATCTCGTCTGTAAAGGGGAATGCACCAGGTTATCAAATCGTTTCTATTAGCATATTCCCTTATTCTTACACAATGCTTTTTTATACTGTAAAAAGGATTCAACCAGCATTTGACATCTCCAAAAGTTGTAAGTTCATCGATTTTTGTTCCTTTTGGCGAGCGATATAAATAATGTCTTGCTGTTATTTTTGCCATTGCACTGCCTAAACTCCAGCCTCGGATTACAACTTTATAATCAGGATACTGTTCAACAAGAGCACAAAATTCATTTATTGGAACATTATTTGCCGATTTATAAATCTTAGCATATCCATAAGTTGTCCAAACTACATGCCCTTCCAGATTTAACGGCCACGGAAAAACCAGATAATTATTATGCCAGTCTAATTCACTGTCTGTTTCTTCATATAAAATAATTACTTCTTTTTCATCATGCTTTACGTAAACCTTGTAATCCAGATCTTCTCCAACTTCTAAATAATCATAAGTATGAGCAATTTCATAAAAAACTTTTTGATCCCGTGAAAGAGACTGTAATTTTATTGCTTTTTCTTCTTCTGGAGTTAATTGGGTCAGGAGCATTGGCTCCCCTATTGGCTGAATCTCATTTTCAACAGTTTCGTCCAATTCTACCAATTCTTCCTGGATTGTATTATTTTCGCTGACATTTGTGTTTGTTGATTTGCATGAAACAAAACCAACGCTGATTGTTAACAAGAGGAAAAATATTTTTGTAAAAGAATTGTTGCTTTGCATATATACTTCTATATATTATAACATATCATTTTTTTGTTTGTTACAAAATACATTCTGTATGAACAGGCGATGTAAGTCTTGCTGATTCCTGTTTTTTTATACCCATAAAACCAATACGGATTGTTTCTTTTTTTGTAAGCCTTTGTGGAAGTTCAAACGACAGTGTGTATTTTTCTTGAGCTCCCTGATAGTTTAACGTGACCGCTGCGATTTTTGTTAATCCGCTTGTTATACAAATTGTCTTTCCGTTATCTTCTTTGAGGAAGGTACAAACAAGATAATTTTTTTTACCTGGTTTGACTTTAAACATATAACTGAACAAGCCGCCTTTTTTAGCATATCGTGTAAGCTCGTGTGGGTCTGCAACAGAACCGGTTCCTTTTTCCTGCATGAACGGCCAGGTTGTTGCGTTACCTTCTGTCTGAGCGCCATAACCAATTCCAATTCCTTCGAGGAAGATTTTTTGTGTAGCAGAGGTTTGGGATTCATCTTGTGTGGCGGCCGGCTTTTCGTGTTCATCTGCAAAAATCCAATAAATGCCGTAACGCTGATTATTTATGAGGTAGTATGGCGAGAAAATCAGGTCCCACGAAGTATCTTTTAATTTGAACTGCAGCTTGTATGAATCTCCGTATTTTTCAAAGTGTTCATTGATATTCTGTAAAAACTCCTGAGAATTTCCTTTTACAAAAAGCGTTTCTCCGGGAAGCAGCGGAAGATTACTTGTGCCACCGTAGTTGCCGGTAAGTTCATAAAGGTCACCGCGAACAAGCTTGTTACCTGCAACATCGCACTGAACTCCAACCTGACGTAAGGTCATTTTATCATCGCGGCCAAGTTCTGCAGCAAGAACGACCGGGCCATATTTAAATGCTACTGCTTTTTGTCCGTTATCCGGGAGCGGGAAAACCTGAATATTCATATTGAATTTTATGTTGATTTTGTCGTTGGATTGCCATTTGCGTTTGATGATTATGTAGCCTGAAGGGTCAATAAAAGCTTCTGAGGTATCATTTCCGTTGATTTTTATGCCTGGTTGCTGGTGGTTCCAATCAGGAACACGTATTGCGAGGTTGATTTCCGGATAATTTTCATCGTCTTCAGGTATTTTTACCATAAATTCAACTGTATCAGACTGCGGAATATCTGTTTTCTGCAACAAAAGAAAGTCTTTTTCTTTCCATTCCACGCCTGAGCCTATAAACTGATTTACTACCAGCGTTTTGTCATCATGAAAATAAATGCTGTCTCCAAGTTTGGTGAAGTTTTCAAGACCAGTACCTGTACAGCACCAGAAGTAATTTTTGTCTACATCGGGATTACAGTAGGTTTTAAAACAGCCTGTTGCCATTGGCTGAAAGTACAAAGTCATTCCTGTTTCTACGTTTCCCGAAGCAAGAATTGCATTTATAAAAGTGTTTTCGTAATAGTCTGCGTACTGTCGTTCACCTGTTGCCATAAAAAGCATACGGCTGAGTTTAAGCATATTGTGAGTGTTGCAGGTTTCACAATTTGTATTGCTGCGTTCTTTATCAAGAATATTATCTTCTCCAAAATGCTCGCATTCGCTGTTGCCGCCGGTTATATAGGTGTGATTGTTTACAACGATTTTCCAGAAAGCTTTGGCATATTCAAGATATTCGGGGTCCTTTGGCGAAGTGGGGTCCCTGAGGCTCTCGAAGGGCCCCTCTTGATTAAGCGTTATATACCTGTTCATTGCCCCGACAAACTTTGGAATTGTTGTATTTGCGTGGCGATTATTCAGGATGTTAGCATTTGGTCCTGCAGCCCTGACTTTTTCAAAAAGCGGGATTTCATCAAAGCAGTGAGCAGCAGCTAAAATATGCTCGCAGGTAACTTCGTCACATCCACCGGCCTTTGCACACTTGTACAACTCGTAAAGACAGTCATTCATTCCGCCGTATTCTGTTGCAAGTACGCGGGCCTGTGTTTCTGAATCCCACTTGCTGGTGCGTTTGTAAATCCATTCTGCAAAGTTTACGCCAACGTCGAGTGCCTGCTTACTTCCACCGGATTTGTTCGCTTCAACCAACCCGTTAATGATTTTATGTACTGTATACCAAGGCACCCAGGTGTCGGCAGGGTTTCCTTCTTCGAGCCTGTCAAATTGCCTCTCTGGCTTTGAAGGATCTTCCATTGTGGCGCCAAAAATAAAGCCTGTGCCAAGTGCCTTCTGACATTCTGCAAGCCCTTCGATTATGTAATCAAAACGCTCCTGCAAAGTCTGTCCGTCTGTGCCCTTTAACTCACCAAAATAGCGTGCAATAGCCTGAGCCACAGCTGCAAGATAATGACCGATTGTATGACCGCCAATGCGTGTGTTTTCCCAGCCACCGTAGGAACTTGTTGCCTTTGTGTTTGGAAGCCCTGCCGTAACTCTGAAGTTGTAAAGCAGTTTGTCGGGGTTAAATGTATTAAGAAATTCAACATCCCTTCGGGTGATGCTGCACAAAAAATTATCGCGTATATGTATATCCTCTGGCGGAAAATCCTGCAGGTTGCAGAAGTTATTCTGCTTTATTTGCGGGTAATATAATGGTTTTATTGGCATTTTTTACTCCAAACCTTCTGCAAACGGTCCTGGAATCACCTTTTCGCCGCGTTTTTTACCAGAATAATCAGTATCAAACGTAATTGGCGTTCCATCCGGGTTTTCAAACTTTTCTTCCGGTTCAAAGGCCATCTTCATGTCATCGGTGTGCATGAGCCTGCAGGTTGGCATACCTCCAGCTGCAGAACCCATCACCTTATACAAATTAGTGTTAAGCTTAAAGCCGTCATCCTCTGCAACTTCAAACGAAACTTTCTCTTCGCTTTCAATCACAACAGCATCAGGCTCTTTTTCCTTAGACATTGGTTTGGCACCGTTCAAATAAACATTACCACCAGCCCAAACCGGAAGCTCAGAATAATACTTATCGGTCGTAACAGCACCCTGACCGCAGTAGCCTTCAAACTGGGCATTCCACTGGTCAAAGGTCGGGAACTTTTCATACACAAAAGTGCCTGCCAGAATATTTCCGTCATCCCAGTCGTTGTTCGTTGCAATATTGTTATCCATGCCTTTTTTGAGCGCAGGACGAACAGGCTGTTGAACAAAGATGTTATTATAAACACGGGTATCTCCATGCAGGATTGTCATAAAGCCTGCAATTTCTGTCTGATGCGGAACATGGTACGGCGTGTACCTTGGAGAAGGTCTTGTTGGCGCACCGTTGTTTGTTCCCTTACCAATTGAAACAATTCCGCCATAAATAATATTGTGAATAAGAGCCACGCCTTGTGTTGCAAGCTTAAGTGCCCTGTCCGATAAAAAGATATTGTTATCAACTAAAGTTGGTCCGTGGCTGACTTCAATGAACAAATCTTCTGCACAGCCAATCATGCTTTCGTCGTTCTGATTATATTCCTTTGGAACTACATTATTATAAAAAAGATTCTGTGTAACACGGGTTCCCTGAGCCTGCCAGTCGAGCCACATTCCGCGGGTACAGTCATGAATCACATTTCGGCGATAAATACAGTCAATTGCTGCATGCATTTTAATACCGCCAATTTCGCAGCCTGCAAGATTCTGCTTGTTGTTTATGTGATGAATGTGGCAGTCTTCTACAACAGAAAAAACTCCTCCCAAGTGACCAACAATTCCTGTCTGACCGCAGTCGTGAATATTACAGCGACGGATTATATGTGAACCAATCCGTTCTTTTGTCCAGCCTTCGCGCTGTGCCTGGCAGATACAATCACGTTCTGTCTGAGCTCCATCTTTATATTTCCACTTGAGCCACTTGTTGTCGTTGTCAGGCTGAAGATATTTACCAAGCGAAATACCTGAACACTTAGATTCAAAAACCTCGCAGTCTTCAATAATCCAGCCCTTTGACCAGTGAGGTCCAATCATTCCTTCCTGATAAGCTGTAGGAGGCGCCCACTGAGTAGCAGCCTTACTAACCGTAAATCCGCTCAAAGTAATAAATCCGCGTCCTTCTTCCTCCGGATAAAAGCAACTTCGTCTTACAGTAATCTCAACATTCTCTTTATTAGGGTCTAATCCCTGAAAATTTGCATAAAAAACAGTTTCATCGGCGGTTTCGTCCTGTTGGGCATACCATTTATACACAGAAAATTCGTGGTCCCAAGAAGGAACACTAACCGCACCGGCTATAACCTCATCAACAGACTGCACTTCGTACATAGATTTGCCGTTCAAAAACACATCACCGGTATGTGCAGTCATAAATGCAATAAACCAGTCGCCGCTAACCAAAGTTTTATAAGGATTATAACTACCAAAAATCTTATTTGAAACACGCGCTGTATAAACTTTGCCCGAAGTATCACCATCAAACTTTGTCCAGTCCCCCAGCTCTTCAGCCCCGGTTATATGCGCACCAAGAGGAACTTCTGACTTATAAACAATCCTCTTATCTTCTGTTCCGCCATTTTTAGGATTTACACTTTCACGATAAATGCCTGGAGCAACAATAACTTCGTCTCCGGCAACTGCAATTTGAGCAGCCTCCTGTATTGTTTTAAAAGGCTTTTCTTTAGAACCGTCGCCGTGATTTTCGACCTTTGAGTTTACATAATATGTCATTTTGACTCCGCTTTATAAAATATCCTCTTTAACTTCTGCCGGTGGCTGCTCAAGAACAGAAGGATCCTGCAAAATAGCCTGAAGCTTTCGGCAAGCTATAGCAAACTGAGCACCATCAGCAATTCGTTCATCCATAACAAGACCTATTGGAATAACTTTATCAAAAACAATTTCACCGTGGCGTCGTACAGCATCCTCGCGGGTATTACCCATAGCCATGAGCATAGAGGTAGTTCCAAAATTATAAACATGATGGAAAATATAGTTAGTACCAATACTTGCAAGATTTGTTATAGTCATAGAACAGTGGAAAGGACTTGCATCAATAACAGACTTAGGAAGTAATCCATGCCAGTCCATCCAGCGAATAAGATTAACACCCACACGAGCAAGTCCCGGAATTGAAAGAAGTGTAGCCATAAGCTTATCGGTAGAATTAGTTTTACCAGCCCCGCGGTTTCGTTCAATATATTCATCCAGAACTTCCTGAACCTGATAAATTGTCATGTCTGGCTTAAAGTACATTTTGTTCATTGTACCTTCAGTTTCACCGGGCTTAAGAACAACCATACCTATAGTCAATTCATTACGGGCATACAAAGTTTTATTAACAACAAAACGGTTCAAAAAAGGATATTCTGCAACGGTTCGCACAAAAGCCGCAATAATAACAGCAAGGTGACTAAAAGTATAGCCTTCATCCTTTTTTCTTCGAATATATTTTCTTACCGGATCCTGCTGAACCGTAAGCTCAATCATATTCATTGCATCACATCGTTCCACCATAATGTGTGAAATGAGCTTATACATAGGGTCAATTGTTTTGATTTTTCGTCCGTCTTTACGCATAATTATGTCCTGTTCTTATAAATAGTATTACATAATTATACCACGAGAATAAAGATTTGTAAAAAATTAAAAGGCGTTTATTTTCTTCAAAAGAGCAGCTCCGTTTTCATATAAAACTTTCTGTCTTTCTTCTTCGTTCAAATCAAGCTTATTAAAACGCGACATTTCGTCTTCGTGGTCCCACATTGGAAAGTCAGAACCAAAAAGGAACTTGTCGATGCCATGCTCTTTGAGCATTTTATTTGCTTTTTCAAGAGGACATTTCCACAATGTACTGGAGGTGTCAAAATAAACGTTTTTACCAACAAGATATTTTATTGCGTTATCCCATTCTGTGTAGCCGCCAAAATGAGCAGCAATTACAATAAGGTCGGGATGTTTTTCAAGAATATGGGCAATTCGTGCAGGACCCGAAAAATCATAACGGCAATCGCCTGCATGAAATAAAACAGGAATATTAAGGGCAGCACATTTATCGTAAACTGCGTCCATTTTTGGCATATCACACTGGAATTTCTGAAAATCGGGATGAAGCTTTACGCCACGAAGACCAGCTTTATAAACTCTATCCAGTTCAGCGTCAAAAGTTTCATAATCGGGGTGCATGGTGGCAAAACCAACAAACTGAGAAAACTTTTCGCAGGCACCAATAATAAAGTTATTGATTGATTCAACCTGCTCTGGTTTTGTTGCAACAGAATGAACTATGTATTTTTCAACACCAATTCTGCTTCCGCTTTTTATTAATTCTTCGGCTTTTCCGTGCCAGGCCATTGGTGCATCGCCATAAAAAGTTCCAACTGCGTGTGTTGCTTTTTCGGCAATTTTTTCTGGATATATGTGTGCGTGAAAATCAATTATCATAATGCGCGTATTATAGCAAATTGTTAAGGTTTAGGGAAACAATTATTCGCCAAAAAAACAATAGCTTTTATTTGGATTTGATTTTGCATTGTACATGGCAATATCTGATTTTTTCAAAAGCTCAGAATAATTTTTTTCATTTCCGTTATAAATTGCAATACCAACGCTAACACTAACTTTCTTATCTGGCATTGGCAAAAGAACATTTTCAACGGCTCCTTTAACAATTGTTTCTGCTATGTTACAGGCTGCATCATAACTATCCGTGTTTTTTATAAACAATATAAATTCGTCGCCGCCAAAACGTCCTACAATTTCACCATTAACAAATTCTTTTGCTAAATAGTATCCAAGCTGTTGAATTACCTTATCTCCAATATCATGACCATAGGTATCGTTTATAGACTTAAAACGGTCAATATCAAGCATGAACATAAGTCCTTTACCGCCTAAAACATCACCCAGATATTCATTAATTTCGCGTGTTAAGGCACCTTTGTTTTTTAGCCCGGTCAAATCATCGGTATCTTTTTGAATATTAATTTCTCTTGTCAAAACAAATTCTTTTATGCGTATAGAATTCGCAATTATATTCAGAAAAATTCCTACTATTGTATAAATTATTATATTTATTAAATCTACCTGCCATACTTCAAATGACTTTACATAATACATCCAGATTAAGAAAATCGCAGAAACTCCGCTTAACTCTATGGCCATAAAAAAGGGCTTGTCTATCATTAACATTGGGGTAATTAGCAAAAATGCTATAAAGCTGGTAGCCGGATCTTCGGGATTATTTTTTGTAACAAGACATCCAAGCAAAAATAGCATTGTCATTGACAGATAAATCAAAAATTGTGGAATTATAGAATCCCTTTTTAATATAAAAAATAAAAAAACCGATTCGGCTGAATAAACAAAGAAAATTCCATAAAACAAACGGTTTACTTTTAATGGATTATTAAATAAGGATGTTATAAATAGCATTCCAAAAATTACTGCCATAAAAATATGCAGAACTCGCCAGATTACAAAATTTGAAACATAGGCATCTTTTTTTATGGCATTGTATTCGTCTCTTTCAAGCCCGCAATAGAGAAAATAATTACGTAAGGTTTTTAATCCTCGCATGAACAACCCTCACAAGCATTATAAACCATTAATTGATTTTGTGCCAATATTTTGTGCTTATAGGCTGGTTGATTGTGCCATTGACCAAATAGCCATAAAATTTTAATATTAAAGTATGACTAAACAGGCAGAAGAAATATCGGAATTTTTAGACTCTAAAACTATTGAATCTCTTGGAAGTTTTTTGGAAAAAGAAAAGGGGTTTGAAGCTTCTGCTGATTTGATTGCCATTGCTTTTGGTGCCGAAAAAGGTTTTGCCAAAATGAAAAAGGAAGCTGTTGAAAAACTTGTTTCAAGTTTTAAAAACAACCTTACTCTTTTGATTCAAAAAACCTGGGTTGAAAAATCTGATATTGCACTTAAAGACCAGCTTCTTTACCAGTTGAATATTTTCTTAAGCAACGATTCCTGGAAAGACAATTATGTTTTATTCCTTCAGCTCATTAATCAGGCAGTATTTTTGATGTTTGGACAAAAGCCTGAATCTCCTGATTTTGCAGAATACACACTTCGCATTGACCCTGAATTTGGAATTTTCTGGTGGTATGTTTCAAACCTGCCCCCCACAACAGAATGGTCAGAAGATAAATGCCGGTTAGCCATGATGCTTGGAATGTACTTCCTTGCAAATTACTAATAATTTGATTTT
>JAFZXA010000003.1 GCA_017617115.1 Treponema sp. | reverse complement strand
GCCTTGGTGGGCCGTTACCTCACCAACTAGCTAATAGTACGCGGGCCGCTCTCTGTGCGAATCAAAAGATCCTTTCCTGCATGTCCTCTGACAACATGCAGCGTATCCGGTATTATCTCCTATTTCTAGGAGCTGTCCCCGTCACAAAGGTACGTCACCCACGCGTTACTCACCAGTCCGCCGCTCTAGGTTAGAAGCAAGCTTCCAACTTACCGCTCGACTTGCATGCTTAAGACGCGCCGCCAGCGTTCGTTCTGAGCCAGGATCAAACTCTCCATGATTATTTCAATACCCCGAAGGGTAATGATCTTCATAAATTAGTTCAAAACCAGCTGAATATTTGCTGAATTGATTTACAATCGAATCCCGAGAACCGGGACTCGCGGGTTGTGTTTTTGATAGTAAAAACACTAAAAAATTATTTAGTCAGTTATTTCCTTCCCTGATCTGTCAAAGAACAGCGCCGCTGTGTTGCGACGGTGAATAAGAATATACATCTCCCGCTTAAAAGTGTCAATAGCTCATCCTTGAATTTTTAAGATTTTTTTGACGTTTTTTTTACATATCGCTATAATACGAGCTATGAATTATATATATGGAAATAAAGAAGAAGAAAATAAATTACTGGACCGTTTCTGCAGATATGTGAAAATCTGGTCTGAAAGCGATGGCAAGGCTGCGGATGCGGGAACATTTCCTTCAACAGAAAGACAGTGGGATATTGCGAAAGTTCTTGTAAAAGAATTGCGAAACCTTGGAACACGAAATGTATATCTTACAGATTACTGTTATGTAGTTGCAAAAATAGACTCGAATATTATAGATGTAGAAGAAAGAAAAAAATATCCAACAATTCTTTTAATGGCTCATATGGATACTGTTGATGAAGTTACCGGTGAAAACGTAAAACCTGTAATTTCGATACTTTCGGCAAATGAGTCACCAACAGGAAAAGATGACACAATCATAAAATCTGACGGCACTACTCTGCTTGGTGCTGATGACAAGGCCGGTATTTCTGCAATTATGACTGCAGTTGAATATCTGATGAATCATTATGAAGATGAAAACCTCAAACATGGTCCGATTGAAGTTATGTTCAGCCCGGATGAAGAAACCGGCCACGGCATGGATAAAGTTCCTCTCAACATTATAAAAGCTGATTTTGCCGTTACGGCAGACGGCGGCGATGAAGGCGAACTTGAAGCTGAATGTTTTAATGCCTGGGCCTGCTCTATAAAGTTCACGGGAAAAGCCTGCCACACAGGAAGCGCAAAATCAGGTGGAATGGTAAACGCTGTTACTCTTGCAAGTGCTTTTGTATCAGAATTACCGCATGATATGGCTCCTGAAACTACAGAAAACTACGAAGGCTTTATTGCCCCAATGGAAATCAACGGTACAATAGAAAGTTCAACAGTAGAAATGCTTCTTCGTTCCTTTAATATAGAAGAAATTGAAAAAGAAAAGGAAATCATAAAGGCTGCAGCAGACCGTGCTACTGCAAAACTTGGCGGTACTTACGAACTGAACTTCAAGCAGCAGTATCTTAATATGAAAGAAAAGCTTGATGAACATCCGGAAATCATGAAAAGGCTCGAAAAAGCTTATGAAGATTCCGGCGTAAAGGTTCGAAAACAGCCTATCCGCGGTGGAACTGACGGTTCACGGCTCACTGAACTTGGAATTCCTACCCCAAACATCTTTACTGGAGCTCATGAGTTTCATTCAAGAAATGAGTGGCTTTCTCTTAACCAGTGTGCAAAATGTGCCGATGTATTAATTAACTTACTGACTCAAAAGGTGAAATAATGCACGAATATGTAATTGAGGGTGGATATCCTATTCAGGGGACAGTTACTGCCAGTGGAAATAAAAATGCAGCATTACCATGTATAGCTGCAACTCTTATGACCGAAGAACCAGTTATTCTTCATAACATTCCGGAGATTCAGGATACAAACGTAATGTTTGAAATCTTAAAATCTCTTGGAGCAAAAGTTGAAAAAATCAGCAAACATAACTGGAAAGTCCAGTGCGATAAAATAAAAACAACAGAACTTCCCAGCGATCTTACTAAAAAAGTTCGCGGTTCAATAGTTTTTGCAGGACCTCTTCTTGCAAGTAAGGGAAAATGTGAAATGACACCTCCTGGTGGTGACGTTATTGGCCGCCGCCGCGTAGATACACATTTTCTGGCACTTAAAGCTCTTGGCGCAAATATCCACGTAAATGGACGCTTTGAATTTTCAGCAACAAAGCTTGTAGGAGCAGACATCTTCCTCGATGAAGCTTCCGTAACTGCTACTGAAAACGCCGTTATGGCTGCAGCGCTTTCTGAAGGAGAAACTGTAATTCAGAACTGCGCAAGTGAGCCTCATGTTCAGGACATCTGTAAGATGCTTGTTGCAATGGGTGCTAAAATCAGTGGAATTGGAAGTAATATCCTTCATATAACAGGTGTAAAAAAACTTCATGGCTGTGAGTTTACAATTGGGCCTGATTATATTGAAATCGGCTCCTACATTGGTATGGCAGCTGCTACAAAAGGAAAGATTACAATCAAAGGAGTTCGCGCAGAAGAACTGCGGCCGCTCAAATACAGTTTTGCAAAACTTGGAATCAGCTGGAGCATAAACGGCGACGAACTTACAGTTCCTAACACTCAGGATCTTAAGGTAAATGATGACCTTGGAAACGCAATTCCAAAGATTGACGATATGCCTTGGCCAGGATTCCCTGCAGACCTTACTTCTATCATGACTGTAACCGCGACTCAGGTTAACGGAACTGTCTTGATTTTTGAAAAGATGTTTGAAAGCCGAATGTTCTTTGTAGATAAATTGATTTCTATGGGGGCGAAAATTACACTTTGTGACCCACACCGCGCTGTTGTATGCGGTCCAAGTATGCTTCATGGAGACCATCTGGTTTCTCCTGATATTCGTGCAGGTATGGCTATGGTAATTGCCGCAATGTGTGCACATGGAACAAGCCGAATCAGTAATGTTTATCAGATAGAACGCGGTTACGAAGATCTTGTAGGCCAATTGCAGAAACTTGGTGCTAAAATTGAAAAGGTTGAGGTAGAATAGAAATCTGATACATGCAGCTGTTTCTCCTTCATAAACTCAATCATAAAGTTGAAAATTCCTGAATGTCATTGTAAAATTATATGATTAGGCATCAGGAATTAAAATGAAAAGAAATAAACAAAGCTTATATCGAAAACTTTTCAATTATCTTGAAAAAAAATATAACGCTCCCGAAGAATGCAAGCTTCTAATGGCTGAAGCAAACCTTGACACAATGATTAAGGTTCAGCCGCTTCTCATTGTACTAGGAATTATTGGACTTATTTCAATTCTTATAAAGTGCAAGGGACATTATTCAAATTACATTCCAAGATTCATTTACTTTGGAACTTATATTATTTTTGGAATTCTTATCTTTATTATTTCGCTTAGACTTAAAAAGATAAGCTTTACGCGTCCTTTTATCAAAATGATTCCAACATATTTTCTTTTACTGTATCTGTGTACATTTTCAATGTATATTTTGTTTTACGAAAAAAACACCTTTAATGCAATGGTTGTTTTTGCCTGTGTTGCAGTAAATGTACCTGTATTTTTTAGTATCTCTCCTTTAATTTTTGGAACTATAGTAACGGTCTGCTCTATAGCTCTTATGCATTTTATTTTTCAGGAATATAGTCTTTTCATTTGTCTTGATTCAATATTATTTGTTTTCATTTTATATTTTCATTCATTAAAAAGATGGGCTACAGAAAAAGATAATTTTATTCACCACAGAAGTGAACATGAGTATAAGGAAAATATTGAAAATGAACTCAGACTTGCTCAAGTAGTTCAGCAGAGTTTTTTTAAACATAATGAAACTATTTATGATGACTGGGCTATTTCTTACTATAATAAACCGATGGCCGGAGTTTCAGGAGACTTCCTTGATATTTACAGTAACGGAAATACTCTTGATGGAATTGGTATTTTTGATGTTTCTGGACACGGTATTGCATCTGGTCTGGTTACGATGCTTGTAAAAAACATCATCTTCCAGGAATTCAATAATGGTCATGATGATAAACTAAAATCAATACTAGACCGTATCAACATCCGTTATATAAAAGAAAAAGGTAATATTGAGAATTATCTTACCGGAATTCTAACAAGAATGAATGAATCTAAGGTTGAATTTATCAATGCTGGTCATTCAATGCCGATTTTTTACAGTGCAAAAGAAGATTCAGCCTATTATATAGAAGATGACAATACAGCCTTTGGTGCAATCGGTTTGCCTGATATTCCTACAAACTTTGTTTCGCATACTGTAGAAATGCAGCGTGGTGATGAATTGATTTTCTTTACTGACGGTGCAACAGAGGCAACTAATACTAAGGGTGAAGATTTTGGAAAAGACAGATTATTAAAATCGATTTTCAGAAATGCAGACAGACCACTTACGACACAGATAAACTGTATCGTAAGTGATATTCTTACCTTCATTGGCAATGAGCCGCAGAAGGATGATATAACAATAATTATTCTTAAAAAGAAATAGGCGCCTCGCATAGTCTCGGCGCTTGAGCCGTTCTTTCGATGAACCTAAACAGGCCCGCTGTCGCAGCCCTGTTTTTAACGGTTCTTCGATTATAGGCTATTCCGTAGGTCTCTTCTTCAGGTTCTTGCTTTCGGCAATGGCCTGTCCTTCGCCTACAGTCTGCTCCATCATAGCGCGAACCTTAAGTGGAAGTCCTGCAAGTGTAATGAAGCCCTGAGCATCTTTATGATTGTAAAGTTCACCAGTTGTGAATGAAGCAATTGATTCGTTGTAGAGGCTGTACTTAGAACCAGAACCAGCTCCACGAATTGCGCCCTTCACTACCTTTACCTTTGCCCATCCAGTTACAGTTTCTTCGGCCTTATCCATAAATGCCATGCAGGAATCCATAAGAGTTGTGAACCATTTTCCTTCGTAGATAAGTTCTGCCATACGAAGGCTTACCTGCTGTTTGTAGTGATAAGTTTCGCGGTCGAGACAGATATGATCCATCATTCTGTGAGCGAAGTAAAGAATTGCTCCACCCGGTGTTTCGTAAACACCACGACTCTTCATACCAACAAAG
>JAFZXA010000052.1 GCA_017617115.1 Treponema sp. | reverse complement strand
TAACATTTCCTACTACTGCTTCAACTACATAAGAGCCTGTAGCTGCAAACAACATTGTTCCTGTGAACAAAACCAATAACAAAGCAAAAAGTTTTTTCATTTCAAAAACCTCCTCTCTACTATATAGTATTATCGATTTTTGGAAAAAAATCAATAATATTTTGCTTCCTTAAAGTATTTTATTATATCTTCGCGTGAAGGCACATCAATAGAAGTATCAGAGCCTGGAACACTGATTGGAAGATATACATTCCATGCATCATCAAGTGGAATCAACTGTGCATTCTCGCCGGCTTTTTTCCACTCTCTTGCACCATAAGTCCATGCAAGACCAAAGGTATCCTGTGAAAGTGTAATTTCAAGCGGACACCAGATTTTTCCGTATGCTTCTATATAATAACCTTTATCAAGCTTAGAAGTTACTTGATCTGCAGTCAATCCAGAATCATAAGCCATAAAAATATGACCAGGAACTGTAATAAACGCAGTATCAATACCAATTGCCTCAAGAAGAGAACAATTTAGAATTGTAAGGTCGTCACAGTCACCACCATGATAAGTCAAGGTTTGATATGGGAACTGAAGGAAGTCAACTGCAGCTGTACCTACATTATCGGTAAATGCACTTGATGGGTCTACTACATAGTTAATTCCGAATGCCTTAAGAGCACCAAACATTGCGGCAGCATACTGAATATTTGCAGGAACACTTGATTTTAATTCACTCTTTACAACTGCTTTTACTGTTCGTGCAAAACGCTGTGCAGTGGCGTCTTTTCCAGATACAAACGCTGCAGCTCTGCGGTCATCTTCCCAAGTCATTGAGTTTCGGCTCAAAACAGTAACAGGAAGATTATGTGTTGCAGAACGGCGCTGTCCAAGTGAAGAATATTCAACAGTAACATCAAATGAGTCAGACTTTGGCTGGAGCAAACCAAGAATGTTTTCATTTAAGAATGCTGTAAGTTCAACATCAAAAGACTCACCTCTTCCTACCTGAGAAATAGTTGTAACAGTAAATGGATTAGACATATATGATTCCAAAAGAATTGAAACTGTTACATCGGTAATGTCATTCTCTTCGTTGTTTACAAAAGTGATTACACCAAACGGATTATCGGTATAATGCGAATAGAATACAGGGAACAGCGGTTCAATCTGATTCTCTTCTACCGCGATTGTGTTCTTAGCAAAAAGACCACGTGAAAGGTTGTATTTAAGACCTATACCAATCTGAACATCATTAAGAAATGGATTTGGTTTTGTATAGAAAGACTTAAATCCACCAAAAGCACTTAATGTCACGGCAGGTGTAAGATAATAATCTGCATAAACCTTACCACCAAAAAGAATACCACTAACAGAAGAAGCACCAAGAGCTTCGGAACCTGTGTAACTCCAAAGACCTGTAAAAAGTTCTGGAGTAACTCCAAAGCGGTCCATGATTCTTACTGTATAGCCAACTCCAAACACTCCGTCGACCAGCGACTGCAATCCAAAATCTTTTACAGAAAAGTTTGTAGAAGTAAACTGCGCTGTAATATAAAGCTTGTCGCGTTCACGGAAGGTAACGGGAGCTATATCTGCACCAAGTCCTACAGAAAAACCTCCTGCTTTATTAAAGAGTTTCTCTGTAGAAAACTCATAGGCCGGCAGCAGCTTAAGACTAAAGTCTAATGCAAAGAGCCTTGCAGAAAGGAGAACTGTAAGAACAAATAATACAATTTTTTTCATCATTATTCCCTATTCAATCTTTGCATTTGCATTTTCAAGACCTTTCTGTGCAGTTTTGTTAGAAGGGTCCTTCTGAAGTATTGCTTTATACTGTGCAGCAGCAGCAGTGTAGTTCTTTTCAATCATAAGAATATTTGCAACATTATTCATGGCCGAAATTGAACCCTTGTCTGCAGCCTTCTGGAATTCACGCTTTGCTTCTGAATAACGTCCGGCACGAACAAGAGCAACACCAAGCTTGTTAGAATCACCTGCCTCGCGGGCACGCTTAATAACTGCTTCAATATCAGAAGCAATGTAATCCTGAATAGCAGACTTAATGTTCTTTACAAGAGCATCCTGCTTAGGAGTTGTTACAGAAGAGTTTGTACTGAATGCAACAGGCTTGTAGCTTGTCCAGGCATCTGTAGTATCAATAAAGTCATAGTAAGCATCTTCGTTGCTGAAAATCTTTTCAACTACATCTGCACCAGCCTTGTAGCTTGCTGTAAAGCCTTTATCAAGAGCTTTCATAGAAAGTGCAAGATAAACTTCATCGGCATCGTAGTCAATTACAAGACCATCTGTAGAAGCAAAGTTGTTGAGAGCCTGATTAGCACCCATATTCAATTTTACAAGTACAATAAAGTCATCGTCGTATGGAATATATCCTGTTGGAACGTTGATTGTCTGGAGACATGAACAAACAAGAATACCAAGATCATCATAGTCACCTGAAAGACACTGCAAAGTCTGAAGAGGATACTGAATAGAATCCATTTCTGTATCAAGGTGATATGTTGCATAAGGAGTTGTATTATCCTCTGAATAGCCCATGCCAATTAAGCGAAGACCTTCAATAATACCAATTGCGTACTGAAGGTTTGCATTCATACCAGTATAAATATTGTTTCTGGTAATTCCTGCAACTTCCTTAGCAAAGGTTGCAATTTCCTGAGAGTCAGGAGAAATGAAAGCAGCAAGAGCAGAACTGTCGCCCCATACAAAGGCATTTCTGTTACATACAGAAACAATTACAGGTTCTGTTACGCTCATCTTCTTTCCAAGGAATTCGTATTCAATAACAATTTCACCACTGATTTTTCCATCTTCTGTAAAGCCTAAGATTTCATCAGAGAAGTCGGCAATAAGAGGGAACTCAACAGTTGTATGACGATTGATTTTTGATACTGTTCCGCAAAGCTTTGCAGAGTTTGTATATTTTCCGGCACGGAAGCTTACATGTACATCACGAAGTTCTGCACCTTCATCGTTTTTAACATAAATTGTTCCAAATGGTTCGTAACCATAAACAGTACTGTAAACAGGGAATACATCAAAATCCTGATTAATACGAACATCAATTGCAGAACTCTTTCCATTTGTACCAACATGACCGTTCATTCTTAAAGAAAGAGCGGCAAAAGGTCCTGAAATAAAACCCTGACCAAGAGCAGTTCCTGCAGCATAAGATGACCATCCGCCTGCAAGATTAATACAAAGTGAAGGATTAATTCGGAATCCTACTTCACCAAAACCTCTATAGTAAAGACCATTAAGAGTCTTCTTTTCTGTTGCTTCTTCACTATCAAGTTTCTGAACCTGAGTCATGATGCTGTGAATACCAAAACCGGCACCTGCACCAAGATAAAGACGTGAAATTGGATAGTAATAAACACCAAGATTAAGACCACCAAAAATGGTATTAATACCATCATCTGTAGCTTTTGGCTGTTCAAAAAGATATCCGCCTTCAACACCGGCTGTCAAAAGATTTATAAAATCTAAATCGGCTTGAACGGTAACACCAGGCGCAACCTGCATATTTGGCTGGGTTACACTTGGAAACATAACTGTAGGCTCAATTTTAAAAACAAAATCAAGCGCACTCAGTGACAACATGTTGCTAACAAGCAAGGCTATGATAGCTGCTCTCTTCATACTATTTCTCATAATACTATTATTTTAAGAGCAAAACAAAGCATTGTCAATAAAAACTAAAACATAAAAAACTAAGAAAAAGCTTTTTCTTCAAACTCGTCAATTGGAAGCGGCTTTGCAAAATAGAAGCCCTGAATTAAATCGCAGTGCTGCTGTGCCAGGAAATCTACCTGTTCGCGGGTTTCAATACCTTCGGCAACAATCTGCATTCCAAGCTTTTTAGCAAGCTTAATTGTATCGCAGACAATAAGGTCGGCACGCTTTTTATCTTCAATGTCGCGGAAGAACTGTGCATCAAGCTTAATGATATCAAGCGGCAGTTCCTTAAGCGAATTGAGTGATGAATAGCCTGCACCAAAGTCGTCCATAGAAACCTTAAAACCAAATTCCTTGAGTTTTTTTACTGTATCAAGAAGAGTCTGCTTGTCATCAAAGAAGGCGCTTTCGGTAAGCTCAAGCTCTATAAATTCATGCGGAACTTTATATTCATCAACAATAGAACAGATATGCTCTGCAAGATCCGGACTTGTAAAATGAGCACGCGAAACATTTACAGAAATTGGCACAAGCTTTTTACCTGCTTCGAGCCATTTTGCCTGGAGTTTTGAAACTTCAGTGAGCATGTAGTCGTCAAGCTTTGTAATAAAGCCGTTGCGTTCAAAAATTGGAATAAACTTAGCAGGTGAAACAAAACCGTATTCCGGATGAATCCAGCGGACAAGTGCTTCGGCTGCACTAAGTTCTTCTTTTTTAGTTGAATACTTTGGCTGTAAATATACCTTAAACTCGTTGTTAGCAAGAGCACGGTCCATATCATCTTCTACGCGGCGTTCCCAAATCTGTTCTTCACGCATAGATTCGTCAAACCACATGACAGAACCAGTATTATTATCCTGCTTTGAAATTGCAGCTCCGGCGTTCGAGATTTTTTCTTCAATATCATCATTGCGCGAAAGAATGCGGCAGGCACCCAGACTAAAGAACAAATGCTGGTTAGCACGACAATCATTAAGAGTCTGTGTAATTGCCTGCATGCGGATATTAAGAAGTTCTTCGTTATCATAATGAAGCAGAAGCACAAAATCTCCTTTTTCAAGATGAGCAGCAAGCTCCTTTCTTTTTTTAATAAGTTCAGTCAGTTTTTTGTAAAAATCTTCAAGAAGGTTATCGCCGGCTTTAATACCATACGCTGTCTGATAATTGCGGAATTTTTCCATTCTAAGATATACAATAACAAATCTCTGTCCACGCTTTTTAATCATTTTACGTGCTTTTGTATTAAAGTATTCCTTATTGTGTCCGCCGGTAACAGAATCGGTGTAAATGAGCTTCTTGATTTTTCGTCGCTGAAGAATAATTGAAACAAGTTTGTAATGCTCATAAACATAAATGAACAGGAAAACAATTACCAGAACAACAGAAAGGAATACAAAACGGCCCATATCAATTGTATATCTGATTGAACGTTTTTCTATTGCTACATTAACACCGTCAATATTTGTCTTGAACAAAATCCACATTGTATACTGACTGTCTCTGTGTGTTGCCCATTCATAAAGCTCTTTTGAATTCAAAGAATCAAAACCTTTAAAAAAGTGATTAGCATATTTTTTAAGAGAGTCACCGTCACTATCAGAAATCGTAAATGTTGAATCATCAGGATTTTCAGATTGTCCAAGAACTAAAGTCACCTGATTATCAGGATTGCTGTTAGCATTAGTTTTATTGTCATCCTGAGCTTCAGCAGCATAACGTCCGTATTCTTCATAACCGGCAGATGCCTCTGAAAAGTAGAAGGAGTTTTCCTCAAATAATTGTCTATCGAAGGCTTTTTGAAATTTTGTGTTATTTATATCATTGTCGCCGAATGCTGCAAGAACATTAAAATCGTCATCAACAATATTTATAGAAGCAATAGTTTCATTATTATATTTCAGGATATTTGCAAACTCCTGCAGTGTATTTTCAGAAAGAGTTTTAGAATTAATATCCCAGTCTTTATTTACGTATTCAACAATCGCCTGTGTGGTTTTTGAGTTACGGGTAAGAAGATTATAGTTTTCAGATGCAAAATCTACTATAAGAACAACAGCTACAGCAATTATAAATGCAATTTCTACTATTATTGTTTCAATAATCTGTGGCCAGACAGAATTTTTTCTAAGTCGTTTAATACGTTTTTCTTTTTTCTTGCTCATATTTACAGTATATAACAGATGGAGAAGTTTTTAAAGAATAAATTATTTACAAAGTTTTTCTAAAGGCTTTGGGCGATTCTTTATAGTATTTTCTGAAGGCGTTGGAAAAATGCTCGGGTGAAGAATAACCAAGATCTTCTGCTATATCGGAAATTGAAGCATTAGTTTCGCGCAGCAGTTGACTTGCAGCAGACATACGGGCTTCTGTCTTTTTTTGAATAAAGCTCTGCCCATAATGCTTTTGAAGCAAACGTTCTGTCTGACGTTCTCCAAGGCTAACACGGTTTGCAAGCTCTTTCAGTGTGATTGTTTTGTAGTCATATAAAAAAGCTTCTTCTATTATAAGGTAGGCTTTTTCGCTGATTGTCTGAAGTGATGATGAAAAAGGGGCAGCAACCTGTGTGGGGTTTTGTATCTGTCTGTAGGTTTGTTTTTCGTAGCCGGAATAGTGACGAGCCACCTCAAGAATAAACTGAGGAAGAATTGTTTGGATCATAAGCTCATAGCCGGACTGATGATTTTGAAGCTCTGCAAAAAGCTGATTTGTTAAAGTGTAAATACTTTCTTCTGCCCTGCCAAACCAGAAACTGCATTCAAGAAAAATCTGCACAAGCGGCGGAATTTCTTTTGGCAGCGGCTGGCGAACCTGCATATATATAGAATATTCTGTCATTGGATTTTCGCGGGTCGAAATCTGTTCATGAGGAACTTCGGGACCTGTCATAAAAAGAGTGCCAGGTGTAATATCATATTTTTGTGTATCAATTACAAGCGTTCCCTCCCCTTGAGGAATAAAATGAAGCTCATAACTGTTTTTGCTGTGGGCATGACGCGGATACGGCTTGATAATCTGCTCGTGCGAAAGGCTCAGTACGTCAAAAGTAATATTTGAAATGTCAAATGAAAGCTTTAGGTCGCGGTATTTCATATTTCTGTCTTATTATACCACATTTTCTGCGAAATTGCGACATTTATTGTGTAACTTTGTCATTTATAGGTCTTGTTTTTGCAGATATCAGATTTATAATAATGCCTATGACAGTAAAAGGAACATATTTTCAAAACAATCCACAAAAACCGCTTGTTTACGGCGATGTTGAAATTATTAATCCACCTCGCCAGCGACTCCGTGGAGAACCTGTAAAAGAAGGTATTCTTTGTGAGCCTGTAATGGTTGGCTTTTGCGGAACAGACTTTGCCTTTTTAAACATGGCAGAACATGAACAGATGGGACCTAAATTTCCAGAAGGTCAGAACAGACTTATAAACGGACACGAAGGAATTGTATGGGTACCTTCAGAAAACCGCTTTGCAATTGTGCTTATTCGTGGCGGCGACAGCTATGACCCTACCCGCTATACCGAAGACGAAACTTATTTTGAATACGGCTGCGACAAAGCCGACGGACTTTTTGCCGACAAGCAGTATTTTAATCCCGATATGCTTCTGCGCATTCCAGACGGCTTTGTTCACGACGGAAAGCTTGACCTTGAGTTTGCAAAAAAAATGGTTTTTCCTGACCCTTTTGCGTGCATGCTTTTCCAACTTGAACGAATGGAAGATTTAGGAAGCGCACATTTATTCCGTGTGCTTATGAAAAAATATAAGTGTAGTGAACAGGAAGCCCGCGAACGTGCAAAGGATGAAGTTTTTGACCGCACGGTGATTTTTGGACTTGGCACAACAGGGATGTTTATAGGCGATTTAATTAAGCAGAATCATCCGGGAGCAAAGGTGCTTTTTGTTGCCAGAAGCAGTGCAGATTCTCCAAAAGTCCGCTTTTCTTTGCAGCAGGCAAACGCAGAATATCTTCAGAACAATTTTGCAAATGAAGAAGAGCTTGCGGCTGCAATTATAAAAAAGCTTGGCGGACGGGCAACAACCTTTATTGGAGTTAGCGGGAACGCTGTAGAAAGCCGCATTGCCTTTGAGCATAAGGTGCTTGGCTGTAACGGAATCTACAACAGCTTTTCACTTGGACCAAAGGTTACCTTTGATACAATGCCTTTTGGGTTTGAAAATCATTTGATTCTGGGGTCTATAAATTTCCGCCAGGATCATATGGAAAAAGCAATTGAGCTTTTAGCAAAGAGCCGCTACAACGAAATTGTAGAACTCATTGACCGCGAGGAGTTTGCAGCTGATCCGATAGGGGCTTACAGAAATAAAATCTACAGCAAGCAGGCACCTATGAAAACTGCGGTTATCTGGAATAAAGAATATATTGAGGTGTGAAAAATGAAAACTGTTTTAATAAATAAACCATTTGAAATTGCAGTAACCGAAACAGAAAAACCTGCAGAAGTAGCTCAGGGCGAGGCATTGCTTAAAGTTTTGTACGGTGGAATCTGTGGGGCCGATGTTGCAAGTTATACAGGAAATCAGCCGTTTACAACTTATCCGCGTATTCCGGGACATGAGTTTAGTGCACAGATTGTTTCTATAGGCAAAAATGACAAAGGGCTCAAGGAAGGCGATATTGTTACAGCAAATCCTTATTTTAACTGCGGAAAATGCTACAGCTGCCAGCGCGGTTTTGTAAACTGTTGTACCGACAATCAGACAATGGGGGTTCAGCGAGACGGTGCTTTTCGTGAATACATTAAAATGCCTGTTGAACGCATTTACCCGGGAAAAGGTCTTAGCGCACAGGAACTTGCTCTTGTTGAACCGTTTACAATCAGCTGGCATGCACTTCACAGAACAAAGATTAATGCCGGTGACAAGGTGCTTGTTGTTGGAGCAGGCCCGATTGGTTTGTTTGCTTTGATTGCTGCAAAGGCACAGGGTGCTGTTGTTCACGTTGCCGATATTCTTGACGGACGATTGGAAAAGGCAAAGCATTTTGGTGCAGATGGTGTAATTAATTCAAAGACAAGCGATATAAAAGAAGAAGCAATGAAAATTACCGGCGGAAATGGTTTTGATACTTGTGTCGAAGCATGCGGTCAGTCGGTTACATTCTTGTCTTGTATTGATTGTGTTGCATTTGCCGGCAATATAATTTTGATTGGAAACGGTAAAAAAGAAACTACGTTTCTGCACAGCATTCTTCTTAAAAAAGAACTGAATGTTTTTGGAAGCCGTAATTCCTATTCACGCGATTTTGAAGCAGTTATTGATTATATTTCCAGTGCAAAAGCTGGTGGCACTGGTAAGGCAAACGTGCTTGATATGGTTAGCGCCACCTACACTATTTCTAAAGCCGACGAAGCCTTCAAAGCCTTAGCTAATAATGACGGAAGTCTGGCAAAAGTATTGGTTGAGTTTTAACATGCAAACAATAAAAATAGACGCACACGTACATTTATGGAAAACTCAAAAAGGCTTGGTTGGTGGTAAGCCGGTGTATGGGATTGGAAACGGGAAAGTTGATTTTGGCGGCGAAGTTCGTCAGATGATGCCGCCTTACATGAACGACAATCAGAATACTGTTGAACGCCTTATTGCAAATATGGATTATGCGGGTGTAAACGGTGCAGTTATTACACAGGAATATATTGACGGCAACCAGGACAAATATTTACTTTCTGCAAAAAAGAAGTTCCCGGATAGAATTAAGATTACGAGCTTGTATGAGGATTATACAGACCAACCCCTGCGCTCCCTGAGCCTGTTGAAGGGCGTAGACGGTATAAAAATCTGTGCGGGGCGTCTTGCAGACCAGGACTTAAAAAAGCTTCTTCCACTTTTTAAAGAAGCAGAGCTTTTAGACAAATTCATTTCTATTGATATGGCAGATGGTGCAAAGCAGACAGATGACCTTGCCTACGTAATCCGTGAGTGTCCAAGCCTGCGCATAGCAATCGGTCACTTTGGAATGGTCACAACAGACGGATGGCAAAAACAGATTGCTCTTGCAAAAAATCAGAATGTTTATATAGAAAGCGGCGGCCTCACCTGGCTTTTCCACAAGGAGTTTTATCCGTATCCTTCGGCAATCGATGCAATACTTGAAGCACGCGACATCTGCGGAATGGAAAAACTCATGTGGGGCAGCGACTACCCGCGCACCATGACAGACATCACCTACATTATGGCGGTGAGGTTTATAGAAGAAACAGACAAATTGACAGATGTGGAAAAGAAACTGTTTCTTGGAGAGAACGCAATGAAGTTTTATGGGTTTAAGAATATGGAACCGCTTAAGCCTATAAAGAATATGTTGTAAATATGACATTTTTATAGTGCGCTTACGCGCACAAATGAATATTATTTTACAGGAGATTTTTATGCTTAAAAATATTCCAAGTATTCTTCCTCCTATTCTACTTAAAACCCTGTGCGAAATGGGACACGGAGACAGCATTGTTATTGCAGATGGGAACTTTCCGGCAGAGAGTGTCGGCAAAAATGCAATTGTTATCCGCATGGACGGGCATGGAGTTCCTGAAATTCTTGAAGCAATCCTTAAGCTTCTTCCGCTTGATCAGTATGTTGAAAAACCGGTTGCACTTATGGAACGCTGCGCCGGCGACAATGCAGATGTTTCTATCTGGGAAAAATATAAAAAAATATTAAAGTCATCGGGCGAAGGTTCTGCAAAAAGCATCAGAATGCTTGAACGATTTGCCTTTTATGATGAAGCAAAAAAAGCTTATGCAGTAATTGCTACAAGCGAAACAAGTCAGTATGCAAATGTTATTTTACAAAAAGGATGTATCATCCAGGGGAAATAAAAATGAAAGAAACAATTATTCAATTTGGTGAAGGCGGCTTTTTACGAAGCTTTGCAGATGTGTTTGTACACAAGATGAATGAACAGGGATTGTACGACGGCAAAATTGTTGTTGTACAGCCAATTAACAAAGGTCTCATTCCTGTTATAAACGAGCAGCATGGTGTATATCATCAGTTTTTGCGTGGAGTTGAAAACGGCAAGGTTGTAAATGACTGCATAGAAGTTCATTCTATTTCGCGCGGAGTTAATCCATACATTGACTATGATGAATATCTTAAGCTTGCAGAAAATCCGGATTTTCGTGTCATCATAACAAACACAACAGAAGCAGGAATTGAATACATTGGAACAGAAAAACTTGATGACCGTCCGCCAAAATCATTCCCGGCAAAATTAACTGCACTGCTTTATAAACGCTTTAAGCTTGGACTTGGTGGTTTTATCATTCTTTCTTGTGAACTCATTGACAATAACGGAAAGGAACTTCTTAACTGTGTTTTAAAATATGCCCGGCTCTGGAACTTACAGCAGGATTTTATTGAATGGGTTAAAACTCAAAATCATTTCTGCAACACGCTGGTTGACCGAATCTGCACAGGATATCCAAAAGATGAAACAGAAAAACAGGAGCTTGATACACGCCTTAAAACAGAGTTAGGTTTAACTAACAGCGACAAGCTCATGAACACTGCAGAAATCTTTCACCTGTGGGTAATCGAAGGAGATTTTGAAAACGAGTTCCCGCTCAAAAAAGCGGGCATAAATGTTATATGGACACCAGACGTAAAACCTTACAAAAAAAGAAAGGTCCGCATTTTAAATGGCGCTCATACTTCAATGGTTCTTGGTGCACGCCTTTACGGGCTTTCTACTGTAAAAGAATGTCTTGATGACAAAACAGTAAACGGCTTTTTAAATAAAACACTTTTTGAAGAAATTGTTCCAACTCTTTCTGCAGGTCAGGATGAAGCAACACAAAAAGGTTATGTTCAGTTTGCAAAAGATGTTCTTGAGCGCTTTGCAAATCCTTTTGTAAAACATCAGCTTTTGAGCATTGCACTTAATTCTGTGAGCAAGTTTAAGGCACGTGTTCTTCCAACAATTCTGGAATATAAAGAGACCTTTGGAAAGCTTCCAAAATACCTCACCTTCTCGCTTGCTGCCCTGATTGCATTTTATAAAACAGATGAAGCAAACGACGGAGAAGAAATTATGTCATTTATGAAAACTTCAAGCCCGGCACAAATTCTTGCCCGCGAAGATTACTGGGGTCAGGATCTTTCTTTTATGAAGGATGACATTCAGAAGTATTTTGATATAATTACAAAAGAAGGAATGAGCGCTGCTTATAAAGCCTTGGAGTGTTAGAATGAATTTACACCAGATTAATCCTGATGATTTTGTTGCAACCGATTTAGACACCGGTCACAAAGTTGCCCTTCGAGATATTGCTGCCGGTGAAAATGTTATTAAGTATGGATTTCCAATCGGGCACGCAACCCGCGACATAAAAAAAGGCGAGCATGTTCATACAGATAATCTTGCAACTAATTTAAAGGAAAAGCTGGAGTATGAATATTGCCCGACCGCTGTAAGCTCAGGGCCGCAGCGTGATGGCACCACCATCCTTGCCTACCCGCGCGCAAACGGCGACATTGGCATTCGTAACGACATCTGGATAATCAACACTGTAGGTTGCGTAAATAAGCTTGCCGAAAAACTTTCTGCTGCCACAGGAGCTTTCTGTTTTACTCATCCGTATGGCTGCTCCCAGCTTGGCGGAGACCATCTAACAACTCAAAAAATCCTTCGCGGACTTGTAAATCATCCTAATGCAGGTGGAGTTCTTGTACTTGGGCTTGGCTGCGAAAACAACAACATAAACGAGTTCAAAAAAATTCTGGAACAGGCTGGCCCAATAAACACAGACCGCGTAAAGTTCATGAACGCACAGGACTACGACGACGAATTTGCACAGGGCGTAAAGCTTATAAAAGAGCTTCAGTCTTATGCAGCAACTTTTAAACGCGAACCTGTTCCTCTTTCAAAGCTCAAGGTTGGATTAAAATGCGGAGGCTCAGACGGTTTTTCCGGTATAACTGCAAATCCGCTTATCGGGCAGTTTTCAGACTTACTCACAGCAGCCGGCGGAACAACAGTCCTTACCGAAGTTCCCGAAATGTTTGGTGCAGAAACTCTTTTAATGAACCGCTGTAAAGACCGCGCGACCTTTGAAAAAACTGTAGCACTCATAAATAATTTCAAGGATTATTTTACAAAACACGGTCAGGTTGTTTACGAAAATCCTTCTCCGGGAAACAAAGCAGGCGGCATTACAACACTCGAAGAAAAATCACTTGGCTGCGTACAAAAAGGCGGCACCAGCGCTGTAGTAGATGTTCTTGATTACGGCGACACACTAACACAACATGGACTCAACCTTTTAAACGGACCTGGAAACGACATTGTTGCAGTTACAAATCTTACTGCGGCAGGCTGTCATTTAATTTTATTTTCAACAGGCCGCGGAACTCCGCTTGGTGCACCAGTTCCTACAATTAAAGTTGGAACAAATCACAATCTTGCCCTTCATAAATCAAACTGGATAGATTTTGACGCAAGCCCGATTATTGAAGGTAAAAACCTTAGCGATGATTTTTTTAATTTTGTAATCAGTGTGGCAGAAGGTGCCCAGCCTAAAAATGAAATAAACGGCTACAGGGAAATTGCAATTTTTAAAGAAGGCGTTACTCTATAAGCTTGTAAATACCGCGCGCAAAGGTAGCAGCATATTTTTCGTTTTGCGGACAGTTCATTAAAATTATGATTGTAGTTTTTGTCTGTGGATAATATGAGCTGTAAGAATTAAAAACATTAGTAGCTCCGCCATGGAAAATCTCACCATTCTGAACATAAACGCCGTAGCCGTATGAATCGGAATCTGTCATTTTTTTAAAGGTCTTTTTCTTTACAACTTTTCCGTTTACAAAGCGCTCGGTCCATTTGTACAAATCTACAACACTTGAGTTTACATCGCCGTAGCCGGTTGAAAAGCCTGCGGGAATACTGTAGTAGCGGTTCTTCCAGTCGTAGCCGCGGGTTTCTGTATTTTGAAATTCAATATTTGTGTTGTTCATTTTACAAGGTACAAACAGATTTTTTTTCATGTAATCTTCAAAGCTGAGTCCTGAAACCTGTTCAACAATTTTTGCAAGTAGATAGTAGTTTGTGTTGCAGTAAAAATATTCGGTACCCGGTTTTATAAAAAGCGGAGCATCGTTCAAATATTTTAAAATAATTTCTTCTTCAACAGGTTCGTTGCGCACAGTTGCGTTTTCTATTTTTGCTGCAACCTTTGTCGGGAAAAATTCATAAGGCGCATTCAAACAATCCGTAAGCCCCGAGTGCATGTCGAGCAGCATTTCTACAGTGATGTCATCTGCATATTGAAAATCGGGAAACCAGCGTGAAATTTTATCATTCACCGAAAGCTTCTTTTTTTCTACAAGCTGCATTATGGCGGCGGCAGTCATCTGCTTTGTAATGGAACCAATTTCAAAAGTCGTGTTGATTTTTATCTGGCCCGCATCCGGATTTTTTTTGTCGCAGGGGCCATACCCTTTTGCAAACATCACGTCTTTTTTTCTGGCAATGAGCACTGCACCTTCAAAGTTTTTTTCATCAAGGAAGGCTTCTATTTTTTCAATTTCTTCAGAGTACGACGGATTTCTGATTTCTTCACTATCAAAAGGATCCTTGGAAGAACAGGCGGTAAAAAGAGTCAAACCGGCTAGAAATAAAACAACAAGCTTTCTCAAATATCTCACCTACTTTTGCTCCTGTACCGGCAAGTACCACTTGTTTGTTTTGAGTGCATTCTTTATAAAACGCTGAGCTACATCGCAGGTTTCTTCTATAAGGTCTGTGTCTATGTCGTGCCCGCAGTTTGAATAAATTACAAGCTTACAGTGCGGAAGACATTTTGCAGTACGAATCATAAGCTCCGGCGTGCTGATTGGATCTTCTGTCCCGCCAATTATTAAAACAGGCGTTGTGATTTTTTTAAGTGCTTCGCAAAGCTTTTCTTCACTGCCAAGTGCCATGAGCGGGCGACCGTAGTCAACCTTGCGTTCAAGTTCTGGAGCAGGAGGCTGGGCTGCAATATGGGCACTTCGTCGGTCTCGTCTAAGCTGGCGGGATGGGTCATTATCAATCGGAGGATTAAACGGAGGGATTTCTTTTATAATTCCCTGTGCAAGCATCTGGCGGTAAGACATTGTTCCTTCTGCCAAAGAGTGAGGTCCCGGAACAACAGCAACAAATGCATTTACTCGTTCTGCGTGACGCAGCATTAAGTGCCAGCCTACCCCAGCTCCGTGGGAAGCCCCCATATAAACAAAGCGTGCAATTCCCATTTTGTCGGCAAAGGCAACTACATCGTCTGCAAAAACATCATACCAGTGCTCGCCGTAATCTTCTTCTACAAGTGTAGAAGGATGAAAGCCGCGGAGTGTAATACAAAAAACATGATAGCCGAGTGTTGCCAGGTGATGCTGCATTCCCTTAGGATAAAACCCCACCTGTGCCGAAAGAATGATGTTATCTGAGTCCATCGGCCCCGTGCCGTATTCTTCGTAGAAAAGTGAGATTTTGTCATTTATCTGAATGTGCGGCATTATTTTGTTTACTCCAGCATTTTTAAATATTATATTTATAGATGAAGATTAATTCTAGATGTCCAACAGGAGGCACAACATGAAAGAAGTAACCATAACCTCACAGAACTACGAAGCCGAAGTCATCAATTCCGACAAGCCTGTTCTCATTGACTTCTGGGCTCCCTGGTGCGGACCGTGCAAAATGCTTGGCCCCGTAATTTCCCAAATTGCTGAAGAACACGACGAAATAAAAGTAGGCAAAGTAAACGTCGACGAAGAATCAGAACTCGCCGAACAGTTTGGCGTTATGAGCATCCCAACCCTTGTTATAATGAAAGAAGGCAAGCTTGTTAATTCCTTTACGGGTTATGCACCTAAAGAGGCAATTGAAAACTTTATTAAAGGGTAAACGAAAAAAATGCCACACGGATTCGGAATTACTACGTAATTCCAGATTTTTAATATTCTAGAAACGACGTTAGTCGTTTCCAATCCGTGTGACAATTTTTTTAACACAATCCGCGTTTTATGGTGTATAATAGTAGAACTAAAAAGGTAAACCTAAAAATTGCTTTCGCAATTTTCTTAACGGTTTGCTATAAATCACCGCCCGCCAGCGGGCTTACTCAGGAGTTATGATATGGAATTAAAATTCTACCGTTGTAAAATATGTGGCAAAATTATTGCTATTGTTAAAGATACTGGTGTGCCGACAATCTGCTGCGGACAGGAAATGGAGCAGATTATTCCGGGAACTACTGATGCTTCTGTAGAAAAGCATGTTCCTGTTATTACTGTAAACGGCAATGAAGTTGAAGTAAAAGTTGGTTCTGTAGATCATCCTATGGCACCGGAACATTATATTGAATGGATTGCACTTAGCACTAAGCAGGGAAATCAGCGAAAATGCCTTAAACCAGGCGATGCACCTGTTGCAAAATTTGCACTTGTTGCAGGCGATGAAGTGGTAAAGGCTTATGCC
>JAFZXA010000051.1 GCA_017617115.1 Treponema sp. | reverse complement strand
TGGGGCCGATACCCCAGTACCGCGAATAGGAGAACGGTGTTCAACGCACTCGGATTGCTCTCCAGTCCTCATTTTATATCAAAGGAGGACACTTATGGAAGTGGCAGGAAACGCAGTAGGATTGGATTTAGGAAAAAGGACATATGAAATGTGCCTGATTTTTAACGACAACAAAATCAACAGAACAGGAGGAAAGACAGATTTTTCAGGGCTTGATAAACTGTGCATGAAACTAACGAAAGATGATGTAGTCGCAATGGAAGCATGTAATCTTGCCTTCAGAATCGAAAGAATCTTAAGAGAAAAAGTTGGCTGTCGTGTAATTATTCTGAATCCTGGACGACTTGCCATAATCTTTATGAGCACAAGAAAAACTGATAAAGAAGATTCCATGAAGCTTGCAAAGTACATCAAAAGCCATGAAGAAGATGAAATGCCTATTGTTACTCCTCCAAGTGATGAAGAATGGGAAAGAAGAAAACTTCTGAGCGAATACAAAGCACTGCGATCCCAGAGAACAAGGGAAGTTAATCGTCTGCATGCAATTTTTGAACATGCTGGATTTACACAGTTTACTAGAAAAGATATATGTGTGCCTAAAAACAGAGAAGAAATCCTTCCTCTGCTAAAAGGGTATGAAAAAGAAGAATCAGAACGTCTTGTAGAAAGGCTTCTGCTTCTCGAAAAGCAAATAGATCTGCTTTATAAAAAGATAAATGATGAAACAGAAAAGGATGAAAAAGTTCAGAAACTTATGACTGTTCCTGGAATTGGTCCGATAACTGCTTTATCATATGTTGCTTATATTGGTGATGTAAACCGATTTGAAAACGCACATCAGGTAAGTAACTTTATAGGATTTGTCCCGAAAGTTGATCGTTCTTGTACGATTAACCGTTTGGGACATATTACTAAACAAGGTAATTCACTCTTGAGGTCACTGCTTGTGCAGGCTGCATGGTCTTGTGTGCGGTCAAAAAATGGAGCTGCTTTGAGAGATAAATATAATTACATGTCGGTAACACGTGGTATTGGAAAAGGAAAGTCCATAGTCACAATTGCCAGAAAAATGGGAGAGCTTCTTTACACTCTTTTGAAAAATGATCAGTGTTATGAGCCTAAAAAGTTCATTTCTTCGGATGAAAGAATTTCAAAACTTGCAGAAGAAGCTTTATTCTATGCGAATAATAGGGCTGGAGATAAAATTAATCTAACTTGCTCTTGACAAAAAACATAGGAGGCGAGGGGGTAGGACGCAACGAAGTGCGGCCGAGGGGCAGGCGCCCCTTTGGCTTTGTTTAATTATTTAGGAAATGCCATTGCCTCTGGCTTGAAAACTTCATCAAACTTTTCAGCTGTCAGGAGACCAAGACCAACGCAGGCTTCTTTGAGCGAAATATTTTCATCAAAAGCCTTATGTGCGGTTTTGGCTGCATTTTCGTAACCGATGTATGGGTTCAAAGCTGTAACGAGCATCAGCGAATCGTAAAGGTTATGATGCATTTTATCTTTGTTTGCTTTGATTCCTACGGCGCAGTTTTTGTTAAAGCTGAGCATTGCTTCTGCAAGAAGACGTGCACTCTGAATAAAGTTATATGCAATAACCGGCATGAATACGTTTAATTCAAAGTTACCCTGGCTTGCGGCAAAACCGATTGCAGCATCGTTACCCATTACCTGAACTGCAACCATTGTTACGGCTTCGCACTGGGTTGGGTTTACTTTTCCCGGCATAATTGAAGAACCCGGTTCGTTTTCCGGAATATGAATTTCTCCAAGACCGTCGCGCGGACCGCTAGCCAGCCAGCGAACGTCGTTTGCAATTTTCATCATATCTGCGGCAAGAGCTTTGATTGCTCCGTGGGCATAAACCAATTCGTCTTTGCTTGTAAGGGCATGGAACTTGTTGCCTGCTGTAACAAATTTTTTGCCTGTAAGTTCACTAACACATTCTGCAACTTTTTTGTCAAAGCCTTTTGGTGCATTTAAGCCAGTACCAACAGCAGTTCCACCAAGGGCAAGCTGCTTAAGGAATGGAAGTGAAGCCTGGAGCATTTTTTTATCCTGTTCAAGAGAAGTTCTCCATCCGCTGATTTCCTGACCAAATGAAATTGGTACAGCATCCTGAAGGTGAGTGCGGCCAGATTTTACTATCTTCATGTTTTCTTTTTCGAGCTTTTTGAAGGTATTTACCAAAGTGTCAATAGCCGGGAAGAGCTTGTCTTCGATTGCACAAACTGCAGAAATATGAAGGGCTGTAGGGAAGGTGTCGTTTGAAGACTGACTCATGTTAATGTCGTCATTAGGGTGACAGAGCTTTTTACCTGCAATTTCGTTTGCGCGGTTTGCAATTACTTCGTTTGCATTCATGTTGCTCTGTGTTCCAGAACCTGTCTGCCATACAACAAGAGGAAAGTGGTCATTCAGTTTTCCGGCAATTACTTCATCGCAGGCTTTTTTAATTGCGCTGAGCTTTTCCTTAGTCATCTTCTGTGGCTTGAGCGCATTGTTTGCCATGGCGGCTGCCTTTTTAAGATATCCGAATGCCTTTGTAATTTCGCGAGGCATTGTTTCAATATCAACACCAATTTCAAAGTTCTGATGGCTTCGCTGTGTTTGAGCTCCCCAGTACTTATCTGCAGGAACTTTTACTTCGCCCATTGAGTCATGTTCAATTTTGTATTCCATATTTAATTCCTATGCGGTCCCTGAGCCTGTCGAAGGGTCCATTAAAATTTGAGTTGTTTAATAACGTCTTTCAGACAATCTGCACTGTGGCGGAGCGATGCAACTTCGCTGTCCAAAAGTGGAGCAACTACGCGGCCTGTAATTCCCTTGCGTCCTATTACTGCTGGGATTGAAAGACAAACATCATCAATTCCGTATTCGCCTGTAAGCATTGTAGAAACTGTAAGAACAGAGTCTGTTGTATAGTTCAAAGCTTCGCAAAGATGTGCAGTTGTAATACCAATTGCATAGTTTGTGCAGTTCTTTGCAGCAATAATAATTCCACCTGATTTTCTGATGTATTCTTCAACATCATCTTTGTTGAGTTCCGGAGCTTTAATGCCTTCAAGAGCTGAAGCATATTTTTCTACAGGAACCGAACCAATGTTTGCAAGTGACCATGGAACAAATGAAGAGTCTCCGTGTTCACCAAATACATAACCGTGAACATTTTCCTGTGCTACCTTGTAAGTTTCTGCAATGCGTGCACGGAAGCGGGCTGTATCAAGCATTGTTCCTGTACCAAAAATGTGATCTTCCGGGATGCCTGAAGTTTTAATAAACTGATATGTAAGGATATCAACAGGATTTGCTACAATTACATAAAGTGCGTTTGGAGCAACTTTTGTAATTTCAGGAATGATTGTTTTTGTAATATCAACGTTTGTCTGTGCAAGATCAAGACGAGACTGACCAGGTTTGCGTGCTACACCAGAGGTAACAACAACTATATCTGAATCTTTTGCGTCTGAATAATCACCATCATGAATTGAAACAGGTCCTACAAAAGGAGTTCCCTGACGGATATCCATTGCTTCGCCCATTGCTCTGTCTTTTGCAATATCTATTAATACGATTTCTGAAGCAAGTTGTTTGATTGTTAATGCAAATGCGATTGTTGAACCAACCTGACCTGCACCAATAATAGTGATTTTGTTTGACATTTAATTTCTCCTGTAAGTGGCCTCGCTGGACCATCTTCCCAAAAAATAGTTTCAAACTATTATATAGTAAATAAACTAAATATTCCACACCTTTTGAGAAAAAAAAGCGTAGCAGATGAAGCCAAAAAGATATTATTTTTAAAAGATTTGCGGATGAAGACAATTTGCGTTAAAAAAATGCGACCAGCATTTTTAGCAAATTGGCCGCGAGATTTATCGAGCGGCAGAACCCGCAGGGTTCGACTCCCACCCGATACGAAACGTAAGGTTAAAACAAAAACGCTCCCCATTCAGGAAGCGTCGTTGTTAGAGCGGATGAAGGGAGTCGAACCCTCGTCATCAGCTTGGAAGTTATAACTTATATCCTCAACGTAAATCAAAGATATTCAAGAGTCATGATAAGATATAAGTATATTAGCATAAAATAAAGGTTTAGACAACTGAATATTTTTGAGTAT
>JAFZXA010000050.1 GCA_017617115.1 Treponema sp. | reverse complement strand
TGTGTTTTTGTAAAATTGAATAAGCAAGTGTTTTTTTAGCTCCGTCAGCGGCATTTGAACCAGCTGCGTCTTCCGAAAGTTTTCCGTTTACAAGGTAAGCACCTTTTTCCCAAAGTTTCATGATTAGTTCCTGTTTCGTCATGCTGAACTTGTTTCAGCATCTTTTTTTGTTTGAGATCCCGAAACAAGTTCGGGATGACATATTTGTCATTTCTTGGATGACATATTTATATCATTTTTTTTCTATTTTGTCATTGAGTATAAAACTTCAAAAACATCCTCTGACTCACACGGGAAATCCGGCTCAATCCATTTGTCTGTTGTGTCCTGATTTACGCGGTGAAAATGTTTGTACGAAATTTGCATAAAAAGATTTGAGTTTGGCATATAAAAATGAACAACATCGCCGTAGCCGTTCGGGTCATTTCCGGGAGCCTGCCCTATTACTTTTCCAAGACCGTTATCTTTTATCATCTGCGGGAACATCATTGCAGAGCTGAAGCTTTTTGTATTAGTCAAAACATAAACATTACCTGTAAAAAGCAGGTTTTGTTCGCGGTGATTTTTTTTGTAGCCGTTGCCAGATTTTACTAAAAATGGACCAAGCCTTGACGAATAAGTAGGTTCATAAAAACCGTCAGTATCAAGATATTTGATAAAGTTGTTGATTACAAGCGAATTGCCGCCTCCGTTATTGCGGACATCTACTGCAACATTACCAATACCCTTCTCTTTTACTTCGGTGAACATATTGCGCAGGCAGTTTTTATATTCTGCATTGTTTTCGCAGGAAGTTAAAGTAAGAATTGCAGCATTGTGTTCAGGTTCTATTTTATAATAGCAGAAGGATTTTTTTTCTGTTCCGGAATCCTCATTTTTCTTTTCACGGTACTTTTTGTTGTATTCCAGATATTCTTCAACCGGTAAAAAATCATCCTTTGTAACAGTAAGTTCTTTTGTAATTGTCTGTCCGCTGTCATCTGTTTTTTCAAAAGTGTAAGTAATTCCCTTATCAACATCATAACCAAGATAAACAAGGTATTGATAATATATGGTATAATCAACTAAATCCTTTTTAGCCAGAAGCTCACTTTCAAAACTGAACAAATCTTTTTTCTGCTGCAAAATCTCTTCGTAAGAAACACCATCAACCGCTGCAAATATAAAATCTTCATCATTAATCTGATCTACATATTTCATATAAAGAGGTTCTCCGTATCTTGCCTTTGTGTAAGTGTGTCCGTCTTCGAGCACAGACAAAAAGCGTTCTACATGCTGCTGCAATTCTACAATTGTTGTTTTTCCTTTTCCGCAGATTTTATTTCGCTCTGCTTCATACGCTGCCTGAACTTTTTTAAATTCATCCCCTTTTTTATTCAGCATGGCAGGATGTACACGGTTCAACTGTTTATAGGCATAATCAAAATCGCGCAAGGCCTGTTTTTGTGTAAGTTCATAATCAAAAGGCTTTGTAATTGTATTTACTCGAGTCTTAAAAACAACACTGTTCCAATAAGGAAAACAAAATGCAAAAAAGAGCATTGTCAAAACAGTATAAACGGTAAAGCATGAAAGAAGGATTTTTGAAAGACGCTTTGTGCGGTTACTTTTTATTACATAAAAAACATCAGTTGCAGCTGCAAACAAAACAAAAATAGCGCAAATTATACGGGGTACATTAAATAAAAAGAATTCCACAGGAATTAAAAGCCAGCAAAATATATTTAATAGAATGGATATAATTAAAAGTTTTTTCATAATTGGTTTATTATAAAAAAATAATTGAAAAAATACAAATATGGTGTATAATTTGATAGAAATACTATCAAATAAAATCAGGAGTAATTTATGTGTTTCAAAAAAATCATAATGACAATTGCTGTTGGATTGTGTTTTACGGCATTTACGTTTGCACAGGAAGTTGAAGTTGTATCTCCATGGAATTTTTCAATCACCACTGATTTTGCTTATTATCCTAAATCTGATTATGTTGCAGGAAACACACATTTTGCTCCGCTAACCGGTGCTTACAGCGGTCTTGAAGGACGCGTTACAGGAAGTGCAACATATACAATTCCAACACCTCTTGGTGAACACTGGCTTTTGAACAGCGCAACTCTTGATCTTACTGGAGAGCTTGAAATATCACCAGTATCTATAAAACCAGCACTTAAAATAAAATGGACTCCACTTCCTTTTATTGTTTTTAGTGCAGGTGGTTCGGCAGGTACAGGCTGGAATCTTGCAGGACTTCAGGGTATGGCTGAGCTTGCAGAAGACGGAAAATCATATAATGACCTTAAACCTTTTGGAACTTATTTTGTAAAATGGTTTGCGCAGGGAACCTTCCAGTTTGATACAGGGGCTGTAATTGCAGGTGACTGGACACACTTCCAGATTATGTATACATATCAGGTTTATAGCGAAATGCTCACCGGTATTAAAAATCAGACTGTATGGGAATGGCAATGCTCGGGAAACAAAGTAAACGGACTTCAAAATTATCAGAATCTTGTTCTTGCTTATCAGATGCCGCTGACTTTAAGCCGAGTTGGAGTTCTTACCGAAATTGAAAGTCACTATAACAAAGAGGCCTATTTGAATCCTTTATATAAGAGTGACTTCAAAAAAATAAGCATAAGTCCATTGGCACAGTTCACTTTTGATGAGCATAACTCGCTGGCAATTCTAGCAGGTTTTTCGAGCCGTCGAAGCTTTACTACAGAACACAAAGAATCTATTGAAGAAACCGCACTCACCTATTCTGGTTATGAATGGTTCTTCAACAGAATTGCTTTGAGCTGGACATATACATTCTAAACTCATTGTCGTAGACCTTCATTTTCTATATAATGTCTCATTATGGCAAAGATTCAGATGAAAAATGCAATCGCTGAACTTGACGGCGATGAAATGACTAGAGTTTTATGGAAGGTAATTAAGGATGAACTTCTTTTACCTTATATTGATTTAAAGACAGAATATTACGACCTTGGTCTTAAGAGCCGCGATGACTCTGATGACAAGATTACATACGATGCTGCAGCCGCAATTAAGCGCCTTAAGGTTGGCGTAAAGTGTGCAACAATTACTTCGAACCAGGCACGCGTAGAAGAATATCACCTTAAGCAGCTTACCCCAAGTCCAAACGGAATTATCCGTGCAGAACTTGACGGCACAGTTTTCCGTGAGCCAATTTTTGTAAACAATATTCACGGAACTGTAAGCTGCTGGAAAAAACCTATTGTTCTTGGCCGCCACGCTTACGGTGATGTTTATAAAAACTGCGAAATTAAATGTCCGACTGCAGGAAAAGCAGAGCTTGTATTTACAGGCGTTGACGGAAAAGAAATCCGCAAAACAATTATGGATATGAAAGGCCCTGGAATTATTCAGGGTATTCACAATCTTGATGATTCAATTGAAAACTTTGCACGCTGCTGCTTTACTTACGCACTCGACAAAAAAGTCAGCGTATGGTTTGGTGCAAAAGACACAATCAGCAAAATATACGACGGAAACTTTAAGGCAATTTTCCAGCGTGTTTATGATGAAGAATACAAAGCAAAGTTTGAAGCAGCTGGCATTGAATATTTCTATACACTGATTGATGATGCAGTTGCCCGTGTAATGCGTTCAGAAGGCGGCTTTATGTGGGCCACAAAGAATTACGACGGTGACGTTATGAGTGATATGATTGCCAGTGCCTGCGGAAGTCTTGCAATGATGACAAGTGTTCTTGTTAGCCCTGAAGGAAACTTTGAATACGAAGCAAGTCACGGAACTGTTCAAAAGCACTACTACCGCTACCTCAAAGGTGAAAAAACTTCTACAAACCCTGTTGCTACAATTTTTGCCTGGACAGGCGCCCTTGCAAAACGCGGCGAGCTTGACGGAACACCAGAGCTTACAGAATTTGCTAAGAAGCTTGAAAAGGCAACCTTGCAGACTATTGAAGAAGGCTATATGACAGGTGATATTGCCCGCATTGCAAATCCACCGGCAAAAGAAGTGCTTGATTCATGGCAGTTTATTGCTGCAATTCGCTCTCGCCTTTAATATAACTGTATGTATTAAAAACACGGCGCGAATAGCGGACACCTAAGTTTATGTGATACTGATACGAAGCTCTAAAGCGCTGCATAAGCTTGTTGGTGCCCAGATTTGCGTCGTCGTATGAAAAGAAATTTCTGTTTATAATTGTCCAGCTTTTTGAAACCGGAAGTTCAAAACCAAGGGTTCCACCAAGTCCCAGATAATGCATATGCCATTCGTCTGTTAACTGATACATATAATGCATGCCAAGACTTCCAGTAAAAGTCACATACTTAATAAAATCAAAATCCTTATATAACGCAAAATATCCGTCGAGTGCATAATTCAAAGCATTTTTAGGAGCCTGCTTCATTCCGTTAAAAGCCTGATAAAATGGATAATAAGCACTGATATCAAGTTGTAAATCACAGAATGGAAGCCCAAAAGTTTGTGTAGAAAAATATGCGCCCATCATCATATTTTCGCGCACAAAATTTGAACGGTCGGTAAGCTTTTCAATTCGTGTTACCTGGCAAAAGCTTAAACCTTCGTCAAATATAAAATCACAGTCAAAATCAAGAGCAAAAACAGAGGAACCAAGGAATAACAAAAAAGGCAGAATTAAAAGCTTTTTCATGAGTCACTACCTTGATGTGTGATAAAGCACAAGCATTTTTGTATTATTGTTTGCCGTCCAGGTCAAATAAAGCATTGCGCCCCGTAAATCCCATTCTGTATTTCTTGTATATGTTGTATCACCCTTTATATTAAAAATCAGAACATTGTCTATGGCAGTCCAGTCACCGGAATATGAAACAAGATTATCATCAGAATCCTTTATAATTGCCGAAAAAGTTCCATCATCAATAAATTGTATTTTATTACCATCATTATCGGTCCATGTACCGTAAAGAGGATTAGGTGTATAGCAGGAGCTGAAAAGGCAAAAAATTGCAACAGCAAAAAAAGCAAAAACAGTAAATTTCATAAATCTATTCTTCATTTTATTTCTCCTCACCAACAGTCCAGTCTACATTACCTTCACCAAGAACTGTATTTCCATTTTTATCCTGAGTACAGACAATATAATAGCCGCCGCCTGCACCACCACCCTTAATTTCAAGCTTGTCATATTTTGCATAACCCGGATACATTCCCGAAAGCGCCGCTCTGTTTGTACCGTCCATTGAACCATTAGCACTCATATTTGCAGATGTATTTGTATCTCCTGTCAGCAGGAAGTAAATACCAAGGTTAGCATCACCCGAAACATAATACTCTGCATAATTGTCATAATGCATTGTGATTCGCGCACCAAGACCATCAAGTTTTGCATTATAAGAAAGTGTTCCGCTTATGTCACCATTTGCAGATTCTGAACCAAGAGCATCTGTACTACCCTTATGCATAAGCGTAAGCTTTGTCTGTGATTTTTTTACAGTTTTATTATATTCACGGAACCACTGGTCGCGCGTAATTGCACCATATCCCCGGGTATCGGAATTCTGTTCGTTTGCATTTTTGCCCTGTTTAAGAATATTGAGAGAAACAACCTTATAATAATACATTGTTCCTGCCCGTGCAGTTTCGTTCTGATCTATGTAAGAAAGAGTTCCTGTTATTTCCTGATCAGTAATCTTACGGAACGAAGAATCTGGCTTTGTAGAACGGTAAACATAATATCCATAAGGGCTTTCACCATCAGGGGCACTCCAGGTTATCTGAACAGGATAAACTCCATTTGTATTTGGTGTATAATTCTGAAGTCCATTGAGCGAAGAAGTCTTTGAAGCTACTACTGATTTTGGAGCAGCCGGACAAGGAGCAACTTCTATACTTGTTTTTATATCACATTCATCTTTTGTTTCATCATTTACAGTTGTTACCCTATAGAAAGAGAACAATCCTTTTGGAACTTCATAACTAAAGTAGCCGTCAATTCCAAGTGTAAGTTCAGCTGAACCCGGGCGTAAGTATTGCTGTACCAGCTGATAGTCTCCATTTAATGTATTGCTGGCATATATATTGTAAAGATAATCTGTTACTTCTGAACCAACAGCATGTGTCCACCTGAGTAAATACATCGAAGGATTATCTGAATCTACAATTTCACAGTTAGAAGGTGGACTCAAAAGCCAGCCCACTACTGTATCAGGATTTGATATTTCATTTCCGTTTGAAGTAATATATGGTCCTGTTTTACTGAATGGTGATTTTAGGATATCTGTTGTGTCATTCTCGTTTGTAGCTATTGTCTGTACATAATAATAATATTTTATACCGGTTTTAAGTAGAGAATTATCTGTTTTTGACAGCGTTTTTATGTTACTACCTACAAGTTTATATATTGAATCTACAGAACTTGTGCGATATACATTATATTTTATTTCATAACCATCTTTTTCTACTTTATCCCATTTTATTGTAAGAGAATCGGTAGAAACACCTTTTCCATTTTCTATTTTAATATTTCCAGGAGCTGCAGGCGCACCTTCTTTTGCAGAATATCCAAGTGCAAGCCCCGTAAATGCCGATTGAGAACCTTCTGAAAGTACAGCACAGACCTTATAATAAAACTCCAGTCCTTTTTCGTTTTGCGAAAGATAATCTTTAAAATATAATCTGTTTCCTGGAACTTCAGAAATATATTCCATTCCATGTCCCTGTTCATTTTGCCCGCAATAAATAAGATATTTATTTGCCTGTGGAACAGACTTCCAGGTTACCTCTATATATTCTGAATTTTCACCTTTTGCCGCATCTATTGAAGCAGGAGGAGGAAGCAGCCATCCGCTTGTTTCATCTGTTATTTGTGTAAACTCGCTTGATTCAAGTCCTTTTTTTATGTTTTCGGCACTTAGACGATAAAAATATCTGTAAGAATATTCTTCATCAAGATAATCTGGTGATTTTAGAATTAAATCTGAATAATTATTTGAATAAATATATGAACTTAATATTTCAAAGTCACCTTCATCCGGTATCTCATATATTCCTGTATCTGCATTGGGCTCTTTTACAACAGCACGTTCCAGTCTGTATGAGGTTGCATAAGGAACTTCGTCCCAGTGAATCTTTATAGTACCACTGTATTTTCCTTGCGAAACAATAACCTGCGTTGGAGCAGAAAGCTCTGTAATTTCAGCTTCCTGATACATTAAGTCACCAAGATTTATTTTTGGAGTTTTTACATCCATATCAACCTTGTTTTCAAACCACGAATAGCAGGCTGTAAAAAGAAGAGCAGAAATAATTATTGTAAATTGCAGTAAACGCCTTTTCATTTTACTCCCCTAATTTGATGCAGGCCACCAGCCGTAGGTTGGGTCCTGGTCGTATGCTTCGTCATTTACTTGTTGCAACTTCCAATTTATTTCTATAAACATTTTAACAGGAATTATTAAACGACGTTTTTCTGCTGAATTTATATTAAATGAAGCAGTCCTTGATGTTAGACTTCCGGACTCATAAGAATTCAAATTAAACTTTATGTTTCCTTCATATGTTTCTGGCATCTCAGCATCTTTTGTAACATAAATAGTAACTTCATCAAAACTTCTTGGATAAGTACCATATGTTTGTCCATTTCTATGGCAAATACTAGTTGCGTTAATTTTAACAGTTCGAGTTTTTTCTCCAGAAGGGGTTAATAATTCTGGAGAATAATCTATATAACTATAATCATAGTTTTTTCCGCTGGAACCAGCTGTTGCTTCATGATATATTCTTATTTCACCACCAGCACCGGCTCCAATAATAACCCTAGGGTTTTCTTCTTTATCATCAAAACTTAATTCACCAATCTGTTTCATACCATCTGCAAATATGACCATAACCATCTTAGCAAATTCATAATCATTAAGATTCCTGTATGCATAAGTACCATTATTAACCACCTGAGAAGTACTTTCATCTTCGCCGCTGTACATTTTGATTGAATAATAATGCTTTGCATCGCGCAATACCTGCAGAGGTCCCTTTGTAACCGGATTATTCAAGGAGCCGTCCATCAGAGTTTGTGGTTCAATAGATATTATATTATAATCTCCAGGATTATTAGTTATTATTGTATTTTCAGCATCGGAAGAACCAGAATAATGTAAATCTTTATCAAGTTCGGCAACAGTTATAGGATCAGAAGAAAGGTTATAATTTGTTATACAAATATATGCTTTTGAAGGACCTATAGAACGATAGTTATAATTCCATACATCCCAGGAAACAAGTTCTGAATATCCTGACTCTGGTCCTGTTCGTGCCGTATAATCTGTTGTAAGAAGATAACCCTTATTAGCTTTTTCTGCCAGTTTGTTTGTATAATCATAAGAAGTTTCTATAAGAGAAAGACCAACCTCTGTATCTGCCGCAAACGAAGGATACATATCGGATGGCAGCTGGTCTTTATTATAAGAAACAAAATATTCATAAGCTTTGAGTGTATCTGGAATATCAAAGGTTGCTGTCTGCTTTCCGCCTGCGGCAACTCCAAAATCAGGCAGTTTCTTTTCTGTCCATTGTGTAGTATTTACTTCCCTATAATAAATTACTGGATTTCCACTTGCATTATATGGCACATTCCATTCAATTTTTTGAGTTTTTGAACTATCTGATTTTTGAGCATGCAGATTGTAGCCATAACCATAAGTTGCACCGTAGTTTTCTTCCAGATTGCTATAAAAAGGTTGAGTAAAGTCATTCTTTGAACCGCCTTGTTTTATTGGCAGAACTACATATCCAAAAGGAATTCCCCAGCTTATACTGCTTTGATTTCGTTCATACTGATTTGTTTCATCATCTGCTTCTTTATAAATATCTGTAAGAGTAAAGGTTCCATTATTTACCTGAACCTTTGCACGCGCTTCTGTTACCTGATTATCGCCTGCAAAAAGATTTGTACCATCAAAATAATAATCATCTGGTTCTATATCACCGTAAGAAGTCTTATGTGCAATGCGTCTTATTAAATATCCTTGTGCACCCTGTACACCAGACCAGCTTATAATAATTCTATCTTTATACTTTGTATTTTTTGGAATCTGAAGATTTGTTAATGCTGGACCAACCGTACAAACCTCAAAAGGCTGGCAAGTCGTAGAATCCTTATTGCTTTGTGTAGTTACTGTCAGGTTAATTTTTTTACCTGATTTTTTTGCATCATTATAACCAGACGGATTAGAAATTTCACATTTAATTATTGAATCACTGTCTGGGGCACTGATAGAACAATTACTGTTCGTTACAAGCTCTGTATTATTATCATCTTCATATTTTGCCGAAACTGTATAAGTTCCGTTTGAGTATTGAACAGCAGGCCATTTAATTAAAAGCTTATCATATTCATAACTTATTATTTGAGGCTGTACTGTACCAAGAGTTTTACAGATTATTGGATTACCTTCATTATCTTTATAAACTTCCTGTGCTTCCAGTCCCAAAGAAGCTTGTAATGTATAAATACGACTATCCCCGGAAACAGCTGTGTGTTCATAAGTAGCCGTAGTACCAGATATTGAAAGATCAGTCTCTTTTAATTCCAGCGAAGATTCTGTTCCATTCTGATCAGTCCAGTAAATTGTATACTTATATTCTGAATTATATTTCCATGAAAGTTTGAACTTATCACTATAACCATCTTCTACTGTAAATTCTTCAACCTTTGGAACCATATTAACATTATCTGTTACAACATATTTTCCAGAAGCCGGTATTGTTTCTATTGCAGCTGAATTATCTGAGCTTCCTGAAGGACAAATATATAAAGTATATTTATAGTAGCCTTGAACATTAGAAAGATTGTCGTAGTTTTCTGTAAAATCAAAATCATCCAGGGCAGCATTTACTTCGGTTAAAGAATTGAATTGCCTGTAAACCGGAGCACCTGTAATGTTGTTGTCAAAATCACTTCGCTGCTTTTCTACAAAATATGTATATGATTTTCCCAAGGTTGCAAATGAAAGATTATATTTAAAGAGTATTCGCGTAAACTTAGGATTATCTCCTGTTGATTGTGTATATTCAGAATTAATTGCAAAAACCGGTTCACTTATTTTCCAGCCTTCCAGTTCAGCAGTTTTACTTGAATCTGATGTTATTGTTTTTCCTGCTGCAGTACCATCTGTAACCGACTGTATAAAATAAACATATTTTTTTCCACGTTCTGCTGTTGTATCATCCCAGGTTACTGTATCACCAGGCACATATTCGCCGGTTATATGCATTACAAAAACTGGATTTCCATATTCTAAATCCTGTCCGGCAGGTTTTCTATATATATTAAAATATAAAGCGTGCTGAACAAAACCACTTACACCAGAATTTTCTCTATACCATGCCTTTTGAGGCAGAATCCAACTGAGTCTTACATTTTGTGCCGATTCACCCTGCGCTGCATTAAAAGAAACTGGTGCATCTGGAATAATTCTATGAGCAGTTTCTGCAGTTGTTTTTCCACTTTGTTCTTTTGAAGAAGTCTGAGCATTTACAGCTTCTACTTCAAATTTATATTCTGTTGTGGAAGTAAGATCTGGAACAATTGTCTTTCGGCTATATCCGTCTTTCTGGTATGAGGCTATTAACAGGTTTTGTGCGGAATAGACATTAATATAAAAAACGACATAATCTGCATAAGTACTTTTTGTACAATTGTCCATCCACCACCCAACTTCGACACAGTTGCCGTCTTCGGAAGCGGTAATTTCGGTTATGATTGGAACGGCAAGCGTTGACCCTGACACAACAATGCTCTTAGAACTTACTGTGCCATAATAATTTACTGCGCTGACACAATAGTATTTTGTAATGCCCGATTCTTCATCAATTGAAATTTCTGTTTCGTCGGCCTTTGTTTCAGAAACTTTCTGGAAAGTGTCATAAGGAGTTGCGGCGGAATATATATAATACTGCACTGCATTTGGAACAGCTTCCCACTCAAGTTCAACTGCACATTTTAACCCCTGGCTTGCAGTAATGTTTTTTGGAGGAAGAATATAGTCATTGTAATCGGCTGCGTTTTTCTTTTCGTTAAAATTATGTGTAGGCTCTTTTACAAGTTCATATTTGCAGGAAACAAAACTAATAACGAGTAAAACTAATACTGTTGTAAAGCCCCACCCCCGAACAGATTTTTGTGTCGGTCTCATATTCTTCCATTATAATACTTTTTGAAGTTCACCGCAATTATATTTGACAAAACACCCTATAACACCATAAAATTACATATATATGAAAAAACTTTCAAAAAAGTCAATAATTATAATTCTCGTTTGTGCTGTAATATGTGTAATTATTCCCGTAATAATTCTTTCAACAAAAAAACCTTCCAAAAAAAATACAGAACCTCAGGGTAAATTAATTCTTGGTTTTTCACAAATTGGTTCCGAAAGCGCCTGGCGAACACGAAACACACAGTCAATTTTTGAAGCAGCAGAACAGAATGACATTCAAATTATTTTTGATGATGCTCAGCAAAAACAGGCTAATCAGCTTAAGGCAATAAGATCTTTTATTGTTTATCAGGTTGATGTAATTGCCTTTGTACCAATAGTTGCAGACGGCTGGGATAATGTTTTGCTCGAAGCACAGGAAGCCGGCATTCCTGTAATTGTTGTTGACCGTCAGATAAACTGTGATGAATCGCTTTATGCAGGTTTTCTTGGCGAAAACGGATATGAAGAAGGCTTTGCAGCAGCAAATTATCTTGTAAACAAATGCAAGGCCCGAAATTCAACTATAAACATTGTAGAATTTTCGGGTACAGAAAATTCCTCAATTGCTACACTCAGAGCAGAAGGCTTTAGAAGTGTTATAAATAAATATGCAAAGTTTGAGATTATTCATTCCGAAGATGGCGACTTCCTGCGTTCGCGCGGAAAAGAAATGATGGACCGTATAATAAAAGAAAACAACGGCCTTAAATTAAACGGGAAAAATATTGATGTTATTTACTCTCATAACGATTCAATGACGCTTGGACTTTTGGATTCGCTTCACAGTAACAACATAAACAGATGGGACACAATTATTATTTCAATTGATGCAGAACAAAAATCAATAGATGCGCTTGTTAACGGAGAACTAAACTGTGTTGTAGAATGTAATCCAAATTCAGGACCAACACTAATGAGTCTTGTAAAAAGAATTGCCGCCGGAGAAAAAATTCCTAGAGTAACTTACATGCTCGATAATATTTTTACAGAATATGATGATTTTTCAACTTATACTCCGAGGGGGTATTAATTCCCCGGTATGAAACAGACCAAAAGCATTACAAAAATCAGAAGTCTTAAAAAAACAATTCAAATGTCGTATATATTCCTTATTGGAATTATGATTATTCCAACAATTTATTCTGTTGTAGTACTTCAGATTCACACAAAACAATATGACGACATAATTACAAATGTAAGTAATGCAAACCGCATTAATCAGATTGCAAAAACAGATGTTCCAAACTGGCTGTGGGAAATTGTCTGCGGTAAAAAGGATTTTTACAATGATTCACCCTACCCGATGATAGAAGAAATATTTGACGGTATTTCCGAAATGCAGCACCATACAAAAAGCCTTGACAATAAACAAAAGCTTGAAGTTGCGTATCGTGCCTGTACTACGCTTGATAACAACATTAAAATGCTGGAAAACCAGATGTATTTGGGCAGTACCGTTACAGCTAATGAAACTTCGCTTGATGAAATACGAACAATCACTTCTTTGTTTTCAGATATCATGCAGGATTTTATTCTTTCAGAAATTGAAACCGCCAATGAAACTAATATTTCAATTAAGCATTCTTCCATTATTCTTACAATTCTGCAGATTATAATTATTACTTTTTCTTTGCTTGTTTGTATAAACGGTTATATTTCGGTTTCAAAATCAATAAACAGACCGCTTTCAGATATGAAGGAGCTTTCTACCCAGATTGCCAGCGGTAACCTTGATGCACGAACAAAAGTCCCTGATGTTGATGAGCTTATTCCGCTTGCAAATAACATGAACCTCATGGCCGAACAGATTAATGTTCTTATTGAAAAAAATATTGAAGAACAAAAGAATATCCAGAAAGCCGAAATGAAAGCCCTTCAGGCACAGATTACCCCACACTTTTTATACAATACTTTTGATACAATTATATGGCTTGCCGAAGAAGAAAAAACCGAAGAGGTTGTAAAAATCACAAAAGCTTTTTCTGAATTCTTACGCATTTCTCTTAGCCGCGGACATGAATGGATTACAATTTCACAGGAACTGGACCATATTAAAAACTATCTTACAATTCAGAAAATCCGTTATGCCGATATTTTGAATTATGACATAGAAGTAGATGAAGAAATCCTGGACTACAAAATAATCAAGCTTGTCCTGCAGCCGCTTGTTGAAAATGCAATTTATCATGGAATTAAAAACAAACGTGGACGCGGACATCTTAAAGTTACAGCAAATTTTACAGATGACACAAAAAGTTCTATAATGTTTGTAGTAACAGATGATGGAGCCGGCTTTACAACCGAACGCCTTGCCGAAGTTAAGAACGAGCTTGAAAATGCAAGTCTTGATGCCGAACAACTATCTTCTGTATATGGACTTTACAACGTTCATAAAAAACTCAAGCTTTACTATGGTAAAAAAACCGAAGGACTTGTAATAGAATCTGAACACAAGAAAGGAAGTAAAATATCTTTTGTAATTCCTTGTGTTGCCGGAGAACAGAATGTATAGCGTTTTTTTAGTTGATGATGAACCAATTGTACTCGAAGGAATTCGCAGTAAGATAAACTGGGAAGAAGCAGGTTTTACTTTTGCCGGTGAAGCAACAGACGGTGAAATTGCGCTTTCTATGATTCACGAACTTAAGCCCGATATTCTGATTACAGATATAAAAATGCCCTTTATGGACGGTCTTGAACTTTCGGCAACAATAAAGAAAACCCAGCCATGGATAAAAATAATCATACTTTCGGGTCACGATGAATTTGACTATGCAAAAAAGGCAATATCAATTGGAATTGAAGATTATCTTTTAAAACCCTTCACCTCCGAAGAAGTTATTGAAAGCCTTAAAAAAGTTTCGGCTCAAATAGACAAGGAACGAACACAACAGTCCGATATTTCCAGAATGAAAGAAGAGCTTAGAACTCAGGAAAAGCTTGTTCAAAAGGAATTTCTGAATAATCTTGTTCACGGAGCTGCCGACATGACTAACATAATGGCACGCTGCCAGGAGCTTGGAATAGATTTACTTTCGCGTTACTACAAGATTTTTATAAGCAGAATTGAAAGCAGCACAGGAAACACACAAAAGCAACAGGAAGCCTGTTCAAGATTAAACTCTTATTCAGGCACCTGGGAACAAACCTATTCTTTCTTTCATCATTCAAACAGACTCGTCTGCATTTGCAAGGGCACAACTCAAGCCGAGCTCGAAGAAAATGTATTCCGTATTGCCCAGACCATTGAACATATTGCAACTAATAATTCTGATTGTATTGTTATAACAGGCATTGGCAAAACTGTAGACCATCTTTCTCTTATTCATGAATCGTACGATGATGCAAAAAAAATTGTAGATATTGAAAATCAGACTAACCAGAACACCATTATTTCATGTGATGACATTCAATTGAGCAGTGATAATACACTTCTGGAGCTTAAAGAAAATGACCCGCTTGTAGACAGGCTTAAATATGCCAGCAAAAATGATATTTCTACAATTGTTGAAGAATCAATGACCCTTATAAAAAGTAATCCCGGACAGTTTAAGGTTTTTGCCTCATATATTCTGGTCGACATGATTTTTGCTGTTTCAAAGCTCATAGAAAACCTGGGCGGTGATATTAAACAGATTAATCCCGAAATAGTTCAACGCAGTTATGTCGATACCGCTGTTATGGATGAAACAAACTTTAAGAACACAATGGAAAAGGTGTTGAACTTTGCACTTGAATTCCGCGATTCAAAAAGTAAAAGCCGTTATGGAGATGTTATTCTTAAGGCAAAAAAATTCATAGAAGAAAATTACAAGGATCAGAATACAACCCTTACGACAGTAGCCGAAGCAGTTGCAATGAGTCCTAATCATTTTAGCGCAATTTTTTCGCATGAATGCAAAACAACTTTTATTGAATATCTTACAAATGTTCGAATTGAAAAAGCTAAACGGCTTATGAAGGAAACAGAAATGAAAGGCTATGACATTGCCTATGAATGTGGTTTTTCTGATCCTCATTATTTTAGTTATATATTCAAAAAAAACACGGGACTTTCGCCCCGTGAATTCAAAATGAGTTCAGAATAAATTCTGTTCTTTGTTTTATTTAGCCTATTCTTCCGCCAAGCTTTCTCTTTCGGTAAGAAAGAATTATACTCTGCAAAAGAATGAAGAAACAAAGCATAAGACCAATGGTAATACTCTGCCAGTATGGTTCGCGTAAGCCGGAAGCAACTACAATACTGTTGATTGTCTTAAGAGACATTACACCAAAAAGCGTACCAACTATACTTCCAACACCTCCCGAAAGCAGCGTACCACCAATAATTGACGATGCAATTGCCTGCATTTCTGCTTGAGTTGCATTCGAAGCATTACCGGCTCCAGTATGAAGAAGATAAACAAATCCTCCAATACCGGCTAATACACCAGTCAAAAGATATGCAAAGAACTTTGTTCTCTGAACATTAATACCAAGCATAAGCGCACTTTCGCTGTTGCCGCCTACTGCATACAAATTTCTACCAAAGCGGGTCCATTTTAGCATTGCCCAAAGGAGGATAAAGACAATAATTACTATAATTACACCTACTTCAATATACGAATTAATAAAGGTTCCGTTTCTTGTATAATGACCAATACCAGGAATGTTTATCTGCAAATCCTTGAGCTTATTAAAAGCTTCATTTGTTGCAGTACGAGGAACCTTACTTACAATAGTAGTCATACCTCGTGTAAAGAACATACCTGCCAAAGTTACAATAAACGGCTGAATCTTAAGATATGCAACACAATAACCCTGAACAGCACCCATTAAAAGACCAATTCCTAAAGAAATAAGAAGTGAACTAAAAATACCGCCGCCCTTGTCTTCCATAAATACAACGGCTGACATTGTAATAAGAGCTATTGTTCCGCCTACCGATATATCAATTCCGCCGGTAATCATTACAAGCGTAAGACCGAACGAAACAACAATAAGATATGCATTGTTATTAAAAATATCAAAGAACTGCTGTGGATTTTTGAAACCACCACCAAACACAATAATTCCAACCAGATACATTACAACAAAAGTGCAGATTGTAATGGTCAAAAGAAGATTAGTATTTGAAATTGGCTGTTTTCCTTCTTTCTTAGTAAAAAGATTTTTGATTTTGTCCATAAAAGCCATTTACTTTGCCTCCACTTTAACAACTGCGCGTTTTGCAAAAATCTTATTCTTAAGATTTCCAAGGAATTCCTTAACTACAGGAGAACCAAGAACTACAATTGCAATAATTACGATTGCCTTGTAAGCCTTTACAGCAGTAGAAGAAACCTTCATGGCATAAAGTGTAATTGTAAGAGCTTGAATAATATATGCACCGATTATTGAACCAGAAAGCTTAAACTTACCACCACCAAGAGAGTTACCTCCAATAGCTACGGCAAGAATGGCATCCATTTCAATATCAATAAGAATTGTTTCGTGGTTTATAAGACCAATTCGGCATACATTTATAGAACCTGCAAGTGTTACACAAACACCAAGAATAATGAATACAATCATCTTCATTGCAACCGGATTAATACCGTTAAGTCGTGCTGCCTTTTCGTTTATACCAACTGACTGAATGTAAAGACTTAAGTTTGTAAACTTTAATAAAAGCTTAATCAAAACAATAAACACAATTACAATCAAAATTGGACTTGGAATTGGAATACCTGGAATAAAACCTCCAAGTGCTCCAAGCAGTGAGCTTTCAACGTTAGGAGTAGCACCACCGTTTATCCAGTATGCAATAGGACGTCCTGCTGTAAACAGAATAAGAGATGCAATCATAGGCTGAATATTAAACTTAGCAATAAGAAGTCCGTTGAATAAACAGAACACAATTGCAACCAGACAGGCACAAACAAGAGCAAGAAGAATTACCGGAACAGTGATTGTGTTTGCACGAAGGATTTTTACAAATACACTTCCCGCAATAGCAGCAGATGCACCAACCGAAATATCCTGTCCTCTTGTTGCCGAAGTAACAAAGGTCATACCAATTGCAAGAATTACAAGCTCAGAAGCACCGTTTAAGATACTTATAAGGTTTCCTGCAAGAACTGTATTTCCAAGATTATTCTTTTTAATTACAATTGAAAAGAAGCTTGGATCACGGATAAGGTTAAAAACTACCAGTACAAACAAAGCTGTAATAGGAATTACAAGCTGTGACTGTGTAAATTTCTTCCATAAATTAGAAAGGTTTATTTTTTTACTAGGCATTTTTTTCTGAACCTCCCGCAATTGTCTTCATGATATTTGTCTGACTTAACTCATCGCCGTTCAGTTCACCAACAATCTTACGGTCACGCATTACTATAAGTCTTGAACAAACAGTAAGCATTTCCTGAATCTCGGAAGAAATAAATGTAACACTTACACCTTCTTCTGCAAGCTTAAGTACCTGCTTTTGAATTTCTACCTTAGTTCCTACGTCAATACCGCGAGTTGGTTCATCAAGAATAAGATACTGAGGATTTGTCAAAAGCCAGCGTGCCAGAATTGCCTTCTGCTGGTTACCACCAGAAAGTGACTTAATTGGAGTATCTTGAGAAGCAGTTTTAATCTTAAGAAGCTTAATATATTCATCTGCAAATTTTTCTGCTTCAGAACGAGAGAACGGCTTCCAGAATCCATTCAAAACCTGAAGCGCAAGAATAATATTTTCTCGAACAGAAAGGTCAGGAATAATACCATCACCTTTTCTGTCTTCAGGAAGATAACCCATTCCGTTTTTCATTGCATCAAGCGGTTTGTTTATCTTAACCTTTTTATCTTTAACTTTTACAGAACCACCAGTTACACGGTCTGCAGCAAAGATTGCACGAACACTTTCACTTCGGCCAGAACCAAGAAGACCTGTAAAGCCGTTTACTTCACCTTTTTTAATCTGGAAAGCAAAAGGTCTTACACCTTCTGTACTTGAAAGATTTTCTGCTTCGTAAACATTTGTACCTGCATCTGGTCCATCATAAGATTTCTTTTCGCTCTTAAGCTTAGAAATATCTTCAAGATCCTTACCAAGCATGGCAGAAATAAGGTCAACTTTTGGCAAATCCTTTATTTCGTACTCACCAATAAATTCACCGTTTCGCAAAACTGTAATCTTATCGCAAACCTCGTAAACCTGTTCAAGGAAGTGTGTAATAAAGATAATACCTACACCCTTGGCTTTAAGGTCGCGCATAAGCTTAAACAGCTGCTCTACTTCGTGTTCATCCAAAGAAGAAGTAGGTTCATCAAGAATAAGAACCTTACATTCCATATCAACTGCGCGGGCAATAGCAACCATCTGCTGAACTGCAAGTGAACAGGTTCCAAGCTGCTGAGTAGCCTTTGCAGGAATATCGAGTTTTGTAAGAAGCTCGTCGGCTTTCTTTTTCTGTTCCTTCCAGTTGATAAACTTATAGTTACCACGTCCAATATAAATATTCTCTGCAACTGTTAAGTTAGGACAGAGAGTGATTTCCTGATATACTGTAGAAATACCCATATTCTGGGCATCCTGAGGTGATTTTATAGAAACAGGCTTATCAAATCCCTTAATTCTAATTTCACCCTGATCTTTTATATAAACACCTGTAAGACATTTTACAAGTGTAGATTTTCCGGCACCATTTTCGCCCATTAAAGCGTGGATTTCACCTTCCCTTAAGGTAAAGTCTACATTCTGCAGAGCTTTTACACCTGGGAATTCCTTATAAATACCACGTGCACTTAAAACAATTTTGTCGTCCATAATAATCCCTAAAAAAAGGGCGTAAAATATGCAGGTCACATATCTTACGCCCAATATCAGACTTATTTACAAGAGGGAGTCAGATATTAGTCACCAAGACCGTATGTATCAATATCAGCCTGTGTAATCTTTTTAGCATCAAATCCTTTTTCTTCGTTGATGTATTTCTTTGAAGGAATGTTGCCTGTCTTAATCATGTTTTCGATGATTGAAGCCTGGAATGGAGAACACTGTCCATCATAGTTCCAGTTTCCAGCAAGAAGTTCACGAAGAGCCCATTTGTTGCAGTCGAATCCCATTACTACTACTTTACCGTTTACACCGTGTGTAATACCAGCTTCATCAAGAGCAGCAACAGCACCCTTAGCCATACCGTCGTTTTCAGCATAGATTACGTTGAAATCTTCACCAGAGTTGATAACTGATTCAACAATCTTCTTAGCTTCAGCTTCGTCCCATGTAGCTGTCTGCTGAACAACCTTCTTCATTGTTCCCTTAGCAAATTCAGCATCCAAAGCACCTGTACGTCCAATCTGAGCATCAGATCCCATAGCACCCTGAATATGGATTACTTTGTATTCTGGAAGATTCTGAGCCTTGAGCCAAGAAACAGCTGTTTCACCTTCTTTAGCCATATCAGAAACTACAGCACTTTCATACAAGTCTGTAGAAACGTTGATCATACGGTCAAAAAGGAATACTTTAATACCAGCTTTCTTTGCTTTTTCAAGTGTAGAAGCCCATCCGTCTGTAGCAGCTGCAGAAAGAAGAAGATAATCAACACCTTCGTTAATCATCTGTGAAGCAGCATTGAGCTGTTCATCATTCTTAAGGCTGTAGAAAGTCTTAACATCATAACCCTTAGCTGCAGAGAATACAGTTTCCATATCCTTTACGTTAGCAGCACGATATCCTGACTCTGAAGGTGGGTTGTTTACGATACCAACTTTGATTTTTCCATCAGAAGCTTTTGCAGACTTCTTTGAACAACCTGTGAAAATACATGCAGCCATCATAAGAACTGCAGCAACAATCACGCTTTTTTTCATCTAATTTTCCTCCTAATAGATGTTTTTAATTGTTTATGGTTAGATAATAAAGCCACCAGCGTGATTTTTGAATGCAATTATTTAGGTTTTTTTTTTGAAATTTTTAGGAAACAGGTAAAAAAAACTGTTTTTTATATAATAATGTGTAAAATTTTACGAAATAAAGTTTAAATTTTTCCACCAAAAGTGATATTTTTAGTAGAACAGGCTATTTTATACGACGGATTCTCTTCCCCGGTAATGTATAAAGAAGCCTGACCGCTAGTTTTTGGTTGAACTTCATTAATTGAAATTGCATGGCGTACAACACCATCAACAGAATCTACAATTTTTATGCTATCCTGGGGTCCCTGAGCTTGTCGAAGAGCCACCTTTTCAAATACATCCTTGATATTTAAAAAGTGTGTACAGCCCAAGATTACTGCATCGCAGCCCTTTGATGCAAAAAAGTCAATTGCAGGACGCACTGCCTGTTCAAGTTCAGTTTGGGTTGCAGTAAAGCCATTTTCTTCTATATAAGAAACAAGATTTCCGTCTGCGCGGCATATAAGAGTGCAGTCAGCGGCAAACTTATTTTTAAGTTCAATGTTATAAGGATTTTCACAGGTTGCCTGTGTTGCAAGTAAACCAATACATTTATTTTTTGAAACAGAAGCCGCAAGCTTTATGGCAGGAACAGTTCCAACAAACAAAACTTCAGGGAACTTCTGGCGCAAAGTTTCAAGGGCATTTACAGAAATTGTATTACAGGCAACAACAATTACCTTAGGAGAAAATTTTTCAATTATTTTTTGAACAAGAGAAACTACACAAGCTACAACCTGTTCGTGAGTTTTTTCACCGTATGGAAAATTTGCATTGTCGGCAACATAGACACAAGAAGCATTCGGTTCCTTTTGTAAAAGAGCTGTCATATAAGGAATGCCGCCTACTCCACTGTCTATAAATACAAAATCTGTCATATAAAATCCTTTAGATCAGTCTCCAAAAAGTGCATTGAATGCGTTGCGGGCAGCAGAAGTGTCATTGTCGGGCTTGACCCGGCAATCTTTCTTTACCCTAAAGTAATCGCAAAAGTTGGCCCTTTCTTTATCATTTACAAATTCTGCAGAACTTTCTCTGCAATCATTATGAGCACCGCTTTCGTAAAAATCACAGGCTTTACAAACATGTAAATCGGCATGACAAAGCGGACATTCATCACCGCGAACCGGTTTTTCAATAGAAATTTCTTTTTTACATTTCCAGCAAATCATAGTTGAATGATACACCTTTTCATTATAAAATAAAAGAGATATGTTTACAGAAAATCCTTGTCTTGTAAGACACTGCCGTAACAATGCACTTTCAACCTTTGACGAAAACGGTAACCTTACAGAAGAAAAAAGCTACTGCCTCGACCACATTCCAGACCCGGGAAAACTCAAGCAGGATATTTACAATTACATTAAAAACAACAATAAAATAATAGGTCTATGTGCAAGCGGTTTGATTTTTCAGGATATTGATTTTTCAAATAAAGAATTTTACGGCTGTAATTTTCACCGCTGCACCTTTACAAACATTCATGCCGAAAACGTTTTAACACACATGTGCATTTTTGACTTTGCAGTTTTTAATGACTGCTCCTTTATTAAATCAAATTCAATGTTTACGTCTTTTTCTGGCAGTACTTTCTTTCATACGCTGTTTACTTCAAGCGATATGATTCAGGATAATTTTAACGGCATAAAGGCTTACCAGTCTTCGTTTGATGATTCTGATCTTTTTAATTCACGCTTTATTATGGCTTCACTTGTAGATACTTCTATGCAGAACTGCAACTTAAAACATACACTTTTTTACGATTCTGTGCGTACAAATGTTTCGTTCAAAATGTCAAACACACGAGAAGCCTTGTTTGACCGCAAAGGAAGCGCCCTCCAGAAAGGTGAAAAAGATACAGGAGGTGAAGCATGAAAATATATTTCCACCTGAACCTCAAAGGCTTTTCTAACTGTTATGTTGTTGTAAATGAAAAAGCAAAAGAAGCAATTATTATAGACCCTGGAAAAATTACAGAAGGAATGATTTCGCAAATTGAAAATGATCATCTTAAACTTTCGGCAGTTTTAATTACACACAATCACGGAAGCCATGTAGACGGAATTAAAACCCTTCGCAAAATCTATAACCCAAAAATTTATGCAGCCGACTGGGAAGTTGCCAAAAACGATACAAATGTTTTAATAGGCGACGGAAAAATTCGTGTTGCAAAAATGGGTGTTCGTTACATGACAATTCCGGGACATACCGCCGATTCTGTTGTATATGGAATTGGAAACGTTCTTTTTACAGGCGATGTTCTTTTTGCAGGCTCAATGGGAAGTACAAACTCAAGCTATTCTGAATTTATTCTGCGTACTAATATAGAAAACAACATTTTTTCACAGCAGGATGGAGTTGTTCTTATGCCGGGCCACGGACCTCCAACAACTCTCGAAGCAGCCCGAATGTTTTTGATTAACGATTAATCAGCGCAACATTGCCGCCGGTTATTCCGTATTCATCAAGAATATAATCATTTAAAATTACAGCCGCATCCTCAAAGCCTTTTGCATTTGTGTCACGAATATATTGCGAAAGCTGTGGTGTAAATGACCATACAGACCAAAGGTTTGTTCTTCCAACAAAATATTCTGCAACATCTTTAAGGCGCTGCTGAAGAATATATGCCATAAATTCGTTGTGCATTAAATATTCATCTTCAATATCATAGCCAAGCCCCGATTGCGATTCAAAAAAGTCTAACAGGAACTGGCGGGAATCGGGGTCAAAAGTATAATAAACTGCTGCAACAAAATTACGGAAAGCTTCATCGCGGAAAAACAGAGTATGCCAGGCTTCGTGTGCCAAAAGCTTTGAACGAAGTCCTGCGTCAGATTCGCGCGAAATTGAAACAAGTCCACCCTCACCTGCTTTTACAAGGTTGCCGTCAGGAATTAAAAGTCCGTTTACAATAAGGATTTTTTTAAGAGTCTGCTCTGCTTTGTTTAAAGGAAAGTTTTCTTCTGTTGCTTTATTAAAGAAAGCAGCAAGTGATTCTGCTGAATAATCGTGGGCGTTATAGCCGTGTTTGTCGGCAAGAACTTCATCACTCCAGAGCTTTCCTTTGTAGCCGCGCTTTTCTACAAAATATGCAAGGCGTCGGAAAAAATCATTCTGGATATCGTAGTTTAAAATATCAAATAAAAGAATACCAGGATATCTGTCCCATTCAAAAACCTCATATTCTTTTACGCGCCAGTTTTTCTGATTGTAATTTAAGATAAGCCCCGGGTCTGTGCGTACAGCTTTGTAAACAGTCTCTTCTGTTTGAGGATATTGTTCGTCTGCAATAAACGGAACGCTTTGCAGCAAAAAAGCTTTTATGCATTCTGTGTTTTCCGAAAACTCTGCATTACTGAATGGACTTTTTAAAGAAGCCGAAGGGAACTCAAGCTTTGAAACACCGGCAGAGTTTTTTATATAAAGCTTTTCTCCGCCAATACTAAGCTTAACTGTTTTACCTTTTAGTTCTTCATCATCATTTAAGTAAAGAACATATTGTGGCATATTTGCATTTAGTGTATTTTGAACAGGGAATGCAAGGGAAGCGCCCGAAAAATCAACAGAAGTATTCAAAAAATTTACAATTCCACCGTTTGAAGAAAAACCATAAAAGCAGATTTGTTGTGTAAGGTCAAAGCCAATTAAAGCAGGTGCAGCAGCGGCACTAACTAACTGGCACGCAACACTTGAACTTATAAAAAATCCGGTTGGAAGAAAATTTTCAAAATGTTCTGATTTTGGAATTGCCATAGAAAAATCTACAATCACAGGCTCACTGTCCTGGTAAGAAAGTTTTTTACCAAGGTCTGCATAAACACTTATTTGTGAATTAAGAGGTTCCTTTAGTTTTCCATTTTTATCAAAGTCATCTGAATAAAGTATTCCAAAATTAAAAGGAAGTTCTGTGCCGGTTGTAAGGAGTTCTTTTTGCGAGGCAGTTGGATTAAATTTTACGCGTATAACAAGAGCTGCACTCTGGTTGTCATTATAAACCTGGGTAAACTGATTTTTTTGATTTGCAGTAAATGCAAACTGCGCCTCGCCTTTTTCTTTTATAATTCCTGTATGTGCAAGTTTGTTTTTAGCAATTAAAGTTTCCTGATATTCTGAAATTGTTGAGGATAGTTTTACAGATGAGGTTCTACTGTTTTTTATACATATTATTGTTGTAAGAATTACAAGAGCAAGACATACTATGATGCAAAAAATTGTTATATATTTCTTTGAAAATAATTTCATATTTTTTATATTCATAATAGTAACTATATCATTTTATAAAAAAAAATTATACTATTACAACAATGATTGTTATTATACCGCACAGGGATCTGGAATTAAAACTCATCAATGCTCAAAAAAAAATAATCAAACAGATTTTTGATTATGATAAAAAAATTATTCCCTATGCTGCAATGCCGCTTTGGATTCCTACAGAATTTGAAACTGTGGACGAAGCTAAAAATGCAATTACAAAAGTTACTGTGATGGCACCGGAATATGATGAAAATAAAGAAGTTCTTTTTTGCCCGGTGCAAATTGAAACTGGCGGTGGACATATTTTAAAAAGCAAATTGAATTTTATACATGGATTGCCACGTCACTCCGCTCCTCGCAATGACGTAGGCGACAAAATCTTCCCTCTCCCCGTTAAAATATTCAGGCTTGGGGAATGCACTTCGCCCAAGCCTGGTGTTTATGAATTATCTTCTCCTGTCTGGAAAAAATTACATTACAACTGACCCACGATCCATAGCAGTCAAACCTGTCTTCACATATTCAAGGATACCAAACGGTTCAAGCAGACGGATAAGGCTTTCAATCTTATCTTCACTTCCGGTGGCTTCTACTACCACAGAGTCAATTCCCACATCAACAATATGAGCACGGAAAATATCGCAGGTTTCAATGATTGTTCCGCGGTTTGTTCCTTCGGCCTTTACTTTAATCAAAGCCATTTCGCGCTGGCAGGTAGAGCCCTTATCGCATTTTTTAATGGAAAGAACTTCTACTAATTTAGCAAGCTGCTTTTGAATCTGATCAAGAATATATTCATCGCCTTTTACGACAATAGTCATTCTTGACTGATCCGGGTTTGAAGTTTCGCACACAGTAAGAGAATCAATATTATAACCGCGGCGACTGAAAAGTCCCGACACACGGCTCAGCACACCAGCTTTGTTTTCAACTAAAACCGAAAGAACAAATTTATCCATATTATCGCTCCATATTAAAACTTACCGTTCTCAGAATATCACCAAATACTCCGGCTGCAGTTACACCAGCACCGGCACCGTAGCCCCGTACAGTCAGTGGAATTGGCTGGTAGCGCTCTGTGTAGAATACAAAGGCATTTTCGCCGCCCTTTACGCTGTACAAAGGATCATCCTGACCAACTTCCATCATACCAACACTAACCTTGCCGTCTTTGATTGTTGCACCCATGCGCAAAACCTTGCCCTGCTTTTTAAGGTCGGCAATTTTCTTTGCAAAGTAGTCATCAACCTGTGGAAGCTTTTTAAGGAATTCATCAACAGTTCCGCTTGAATCAAAATCTTTAGGGAACACGTCGTACATCTTAATATCCTTAAGCTCAATATCATAGCCAGATTCACGGGCAATAATAAGACCCTTGCGGGCAACATCCATTCCGTTCAAATCATCACGAGGATCAGGTTCTGTATATTTAAGCTCTCTTGCCTCGAGCACAGCCTTACTGAATGGAACTCCTTCATCAAGCTTTCCAAAAATATAAGAAAGTGAACCAGACATAATTCCGTTAAAGCTTTCAAGCTTATCGCCAGATTTATAAAGGTTCTGCAAAGTATCAATAATCGGGAGCCCTGCACCTACGTTTGTTTCATACAGGAATCGACGGTGCATCTTATTTGCAGTACGACGCAGCTCATGATAGAAATTAATATCCATTGAGTTTGCACGCTTGTTTGGAGTTGCAATGCTCATACCGGCATTAATAATATCAAGGTAGCGCTCAGGCAAATCGTAGCTTGCAGTACAGTCTACAAAAACCGGATTAAGAGGCTTTTTTTCGCGTACAAATTTTATAATGTCATCAACATTCTTGTTTGAGTTGAACGGGAACATCGGCTTTTTCATCTGTTCACGCCAGTCGCTCAAGTCAAGTCCGTCCTCATTCAAAATCATTCCGTCAATTGTTGTAATACAAAGAACTTTGATGTCTACATTCTCTTTAAGAAGCTTTTCACGCTGTTCGTAAATCTGGTCAATCATTGTTCCACCAATTGTACCGGCACCAAAAGCAAATACTTCGATTGTCTGTGCAGTATGGAAGAAGAACTGATGAACAGCTTTAACGGCGGTGTCTGCATATTCGTTTTCGATTACAGCAGAAATACAACGCTCACTTGAACCCTGAGCAATTGCCTGAATGTTAATATCCTGACTTGAAAGTGCATTAAGGAATTTACCGGCAACACCACGGTTAGCAATCATGCCGTCGCCAACTACACTAACAATTGCACAGTCTGGATGAACTTGAATTTCATCAATAAGTTTTTCGCGGATTTCAAGCTCAAACTTTGCTTCAAGAGCATCGCGAACTGCATCGGCTTCTACATCGCGTACACAGAACGAAATTGTATATTCAGAAGAAGACTGAGTAATAAGAAGAATTGAAGTTCCGGCACTTGAAACAGCAGAGAAAATCTTGCTTGCCATACCGGTTCGGCCACGCATAAGAGAACCGCCAACGCTTATCATTGAAACATGCTTTAATGAAGAAATACCACAGATGCTTGATTTACCGCGGCTTTCAAAAGGACCTTTACCAATTCTTGTTCCGCGTGCACTTGGGTTATGGCTGTTCAAGCTCCAGGCTTCAATGCCCTTTGCCTGAAGAGGAGCAATTGTTTTTGGATGAAGAACCTTGGAACCAAAGAAAGAAAGCTCCATTGCTTCTTCGTAAGACATATCGTCTACAAGAATTGCATCTTTTACAACACGAGGATCAGCAGTATAAACACCGTCAACATCAGTCCAGAATTCTACGCGCTTTACACGAAGAGCAGCACCAATAATTGCGGCACTAAAGTCGGAACCGTTGCGTCCCAAAAGTCCCATTACAGGCTTTGTTCCGTGTCCGCCGCTCCAGGTACAGATAAAGCCCGGGAACAAAAGAATCTTTGTCTGAGTTGGACTTGCACCATCGCGGAAAGGAGCACATGCTTCGTTACAGGCAGAATAATCGGCCTCGCCTTCTTTCTGGTTACCTGTTGTGAATACGAATTTTCGGGAATCAAGGAAGATTACGCTCTGCTTTTTTGCAAGCAGAACGTTTTCCATAATAGGAGCTGAAAGTAATTCGCCCATACCCATAATACGGCAATGAACAGTATCTGGACATTCGCAGAACGAAACACATCCGGCAAGGAGCTTTTCGAGTTCTTCGAAATTCGGCTCAAGGCGTGCCATAGTTTTTTCGGCATCAAAACCATTGAGCTTTGACTGCAGTTCCAGACAGATTTCGTTATGAGTGTTGCGTAAATCGGTTACATAATTTGTACCGGAAATACCACTAACACAAGCATCAATTGCTGCCTGAAGTGCATTTGAAACACCAGCCACTGCACTAACAATGACTGCCAGCCTGTCTTCTTTTGCGCGGTTAATAATAATATCCGCAGAAGCAAGGATACGTCTGGCATTTGCCATGGACGTTCCACCGAATTTCAAAGTAATCATAAAAACCACCTTGCCAAAGTCCGCAGTTTCC
>JAFZXA010000049.1 GCA_017617115.1 Treponema sp. | reverse complement strand
TGGGTCTCCTTCATTTGGTTCATAAGGAGCGTAATAGAGCATGGTAGCATAATCTTCAAGTTTGTTGCCGAATGCATAAAGCAAAAGCTGCAGAATCGAATAGTCGTTATAATCGGCAGCAAAGGTTGTAAAATTGTCTACATTCATAATTATAGGCTGCATGCTTTGTACAACAGAACTGTTCAATTTTTCAACCGAAAGCTCCAGCTGTTTTTCCATATAGGCCTTTAAAATCTGATTTGAAACACTATAGAAAAATCCACAGGCTACAATTGTAAGAGTAAGAAGTGGTATAAGCATTCCCCTGAAAAGCTTACGTGTTTTTTTCTGTTTCAACATCTTTCCAAATTTGTTTTTTCCCGGCATAGAGTGCTCCTGAACAAGAAGTTATAAAATGTATAATTTATCCTATTATTACTATTTTATAGCGTGATTTTTGATTTGTAAAACGAAAATTATGGAGGGAAGGGGGCTTGAAAAAGAGGGTGTCAGCATTGTTTACTTGTCGATTTATGATATAATCATAATTATAAAATCTAATCAAAGGAGCTGTCTATAATGAAAAACGATATGACTTTTGATTCTTTATATAAATCTGTTTCAAAATTGAATGAAGCATTTGAAGATGATACGGCAAAAGCAATCAATCGAAATATAACGGCTCGCAACTGGTTGATTGGTTTTTATATTGTTCACTATGAACAGAAAGGTGAAGATCGTGCTAAATATGGTGAAAAGACTTTACAGAAACTTTCTGAAAAACTGAAAAAGAAATCACTTTCGTATAGAAATCTTAAGTTGTATCGTCAGTTTTACAAAGAATTTTTGTCACTTGAAAAGCCGATTTTTGATTATGTTTTGCATGAATTTGCAGGTGAAAGAACTCTGATATCAGGAATTAAAAACAATCTAATTGAAGATAAGTCTGCCTCAAAAGATTTGGCAAACACTGATTCACAAATTGGGCAATCAATGATTGCCCAATCAGAAGAATTGCAAATTCCTTCAGAAACACTTTTTACACATCTCTCATTTACTCATTTTTCTTTGATAATGAGCGTAGAAAGCAAAGTTGCCCGAACTTTCTATGAACTCGAGACAATAAAAGGTGTTTGGACTGTTCGAGAGTTGAAGCGACAGATTGAGACAAATTATTTTGGGCGTTCTGGAATCAGTTCAAATCCGCAGAAAATGAGTGAGTATGTACAGTCCAAAGCTCAAAAGATGACCGTAACAGATATTATAAAACATCCGTATGTATATGAGTTTTTGGGATTAAAAGATTCTGAAATTGTTGAAGAAAGCGACCTTGAACAGGCTTTGATGAATCATCTGGAAGAATTCTTGATGGAACTTGGACAAGGATTCTGCCTTGAGGCAAGACAAAAGAGAATACTTGTTGATGATGATTACTTTTTCTGTTTGAAACCAACAATTTTTTATTAGAGGAAAACAATGTTCAAAGCAGAATATAAAAACAAGCTGGTAAAAATCTTTGTTCCAATCATGCTCAGTAATCTTATTTCGCAGGTGCAGATGATTATTGACAGAATCTTTTTGGGACGCATGGATATTCTTTATATGAGCGCTGTTGGAAATGCAACGGCTCCAATGTGGACAACCATGTCCTTTATTTATTCACTTTCTACAGGTGCTTCAATTTTAATTAGCCACGCTGTTGGCGAAAAAGATTTAGAAAAGGCAAAAAATTATGCCGCTTCAATGGTAAAGTTTCACAATGTAATTCCTGTTCTCATGTTCTTTTTCTGGCTTTTCTGCACGCCGCTTGTGTTCAAAATTATGGGTGTTTCCCAAAACGTAATGAAGCTGTGTGTAACATACACAAGAATCTATGCACCAGTCTTTTTGATTCTTGGACTTGGTGCATCGTATGGTGTTGTGTTCCAGACTTCAAATTATACAAAGCCGCTTGTTACTTATGGAATTCTTCGTTCAGGGCTGAATATCATTCTTGACTATGTTCTGATTTTTGGTAAGTTCGGATTTCCTCGAATGGAAATTGCCGGTGCCGCTCTTGGAACTACAATTGCAGAATATTGCGGAGCCTTTTATCTTTTGTATGTTACAATTGCCAAAAAAGATAAGTTCTTTACAAGCCCGGGTTTTAAGCGCATTGTTGGTGCAAAAATTCTTCCTTACCTTCAGTCAATCAAGCTTGGCGTAAACACTGCGCTGGAAGATTTACTTTGGAATGTTGGAAATCTTTGTATCATAAGAATCTTAAACACAATCAGCGAAACTGCAGCCGGAATTTATTCTATGGTATTTACTGTTGAGATTTTGTTCGTTGTAATAATCGGTTCAATTGGAAGCGGCACTTTGACTTTGACTGGCGAAGCAACCGGTGCCAAAGATCACAAGCTTTACCGCGATGTTGTAAAAACTTCTATAAAGTGGTCGTTCCTTGTTGCAGCCTTTGCATTGATTTTCATTTCGATTTTCCCGCGGCTCACTTTAAGCCTGTTTACAACTGATAAAGAAGTTATAGAAATGTCTGTAATTTTCATTATTCTTGTAGCGGCAAACCTTTTTGGAAAGTCTGGCAACATCATAGTGGGTAATGGAATCCGCGGTTACGGCGACACAAAATGGATGCTTTTTACTCAGATTCTTGGAACTGTTGGAGTTGTGGGGCTTGCGTCCCTTTTTGTTTTTGTTTTCAAAATGGGCATGCTCGGAGTTTTTGTTGCAGTTATGTGTGATGAAGGAATCCGTGCGGTTATTAACTTTATAAGATTTTTGAGGATTAAGTTTTAGAATATGAATATTTACGTTGATTTTGATGATTGTCTTTGCGAGACGGCGCGATATTTTTCTAAGCTTGCGGCCGAGCTTTTTGGAGTTGATGTTCCGTATGAAAAAATCAGATATTTTAATTTGCAAAAATCTTTTTTACTGTCTGATGACAAATATGATGAGCTGATGATTCAAGGACATAAACCGGAAGTTCTTTTGTCGTATGAAGAAACTCCGGGCGCAGTGCAGACAATTAATAACTGGATTGATCAGGGGCATGATGTAAAAATTATTACCGGCAGACCAATGAGCACTTTTGATGTTTCACGTGCCTGGCTAAATGAACATGGGCTAGAGCGCGTTCAGATGTATTGTCTTGATAAATATGGTCGCGATAACTTTATAAAAAACAGCACCTTTGGGCTTGAGCTTGAAGACTACTACAAAATGCATTTTGATTTTGCTGTTGAAGATTCTCCGCATGCCTTTAAGTTCTTTGACCATTTACCAGACTTAAAGGTTATGGTTTTTGACCGCCCCTGGAATAGGGATTGTGAGTTCCCTGGACCAAATTACAAAAGATGCCCAGACTGGAAAACAATAAGCGAAAGCGTACGCTGATCAGAAAGAATAAATACGGAGGTTTTGCATGTCGATTATAGCAGCCTTTATGGTTCCTCATCCGCCGATGATTGTGCCGGAAATTGGACGGGGTAGTGAAAAGCAGGTTGAAAAAACAATTAAGGCTTATGAAAAAGTTGCAGAAGAAATTGCAAAACTTAAGCCTCAGACAATTATTATTTCAAGTCCTCACAGCGTAATGTATTCTGATTATTTTCATATTTCGCCGGGGGCTGGGGCTCAAGGTTCTTTTGCCGATTTTGGTGCGCCTGGGGTAAAGTTTGATGTTGAGTATGATCAGGAGCTTGTGAATGTGCTTGCGGATAAGGCAGAGGCCAAAGGCTTTCCGGCAGGTACGCTTGGTGAAAAACGCAAAGAGCTTGATCACGGAACTATGGTGCCGCTTTGGTTTATCTTAAAGAAATATAAAGATTTTAAGCTTGTTCGCACTGGTCTTTCGGGTTATGACCTTTTAAAGCATTATGAATATGGTATGATGATTAAGCATACAGTTGAAGAGCTTGACCGCAAAGTTGTCTACGTTGCAAGCGGTGATTTGTCACATAAGCTTCAGGAATATGGTCCTTATGGTTTTGCAGAAGAGGGGCCGGTTTATGATGAACGTATTATGGATGTGTGCTCCGGTGCCCGTTTTGGTGAGCTTTTTGATTTTGATGAAAACTTTTGCGAAAAGGCAGCAGAGTGCGGTCATAAATCCTTTGTGATTATGGCAGGTGCACTGGATGGACGTGCGGTTGAGTCCACCCAATATTCCCACGAGGATGTTACCGGGGTTGGGTATGGAATCTGTTCTTTTATTCCAAAGGGTGATGATGATGGACGGCACTTTCTGACGCAGCGGCTTAAGAGAGTGCAGGCAGACCTTGAAAAAAAGCGTAAGAAGTCCGATGCATACGTAAAGCTTGCCCGCGAATCTGCAGAATACTTTGTAAAAAACGGAGAAATTATGCCGCTGCCAGACTGGGTTCCCGATGAACTTTTGAAAGCCAGGGCCGGTGCTTTTGTTTCTGTGCATAAGTTTGGAGCTTTGCGCGGCTGCATAGGCACAATTGCGGCTACTCAAAAAAATCTTGCTTTGGAAATAATTCACAATGCCGTGAGCGCAGTTTCCAAAGACCCGCGTTTTGAACCGGTTACCCAGGATGAATTAAAATACCTTGATATAAATGTAGATGTTCTAGGCCAGGCGGAACCAATAAAATCTAAGGCAGAACTCGACGTAAAAAAATACGGTGTAATAGTACAGAGCGGCTACAAGAGAGGCCTTCTTCTTCCGGACCTTGATGGTGTAGACACAGTTGAACAGCAGGTTGATATTGCAAGAAGAAAAGGCGGAATTGCACCCGGCGAGGATGTGGAACTTTTCCGCTTTGAAGTTGTGCGTCATTATTAGTTGCGAGGACACAATATGCCGATTTGTGATGTATGCTTTCGCCACTGCAAATTAGAAGAAAACTCTGGCAGCTTTTGCGGGGCTCGTACCTGCCTTAACGGCCAGATAGTTGCTGCTAACTATGGAAAGATTACTTCCCTTGCACTGGACCCCATAGAAAAAAAGCCTCTTAAAATGTTCAGGCCCGGCAGCAAGGTTTTATCGCTTGGTTCATACGGCTGTAATTTGCGCTGTCCCTTTTGCCAGAATTACAGCATTTCGTGGTCGCAGAAAGCATTTGAGTATAAAGATAGGGCAGAGTTTTATACGCCAGAGGAAATTGTAAAAGCCGCGCTGGACTTTCGCAATCGAGGAAACATAGGGCTTGCCTTTACCTACAACGAACCGCTTATTGGTTACGAGTTTGTACGCGACACCGCCACATTGGCAAAAGAAGCCGGATTGGAAAATGTTCTTATAACAAACGGAACCGTAACGCAAAAAGTGCTGCAAGAAATTGCACCTTACATAGACGCCATGAATATAGATCTTAAGGCTTTTACTCCACGATTCTACCGCGATTTCCTCGATGGCGACTTTCAAATGGTAAAAGATTTTATTACAGGCGCAGTGCAATCCTGTCACGTAGAACTAACAACTTTAATTATCCCCGGTGAAAACGACAGCCCTGAGGAAATGAGGGAGCATACTGCGTGGGTCGCATCGCTTGAAAAACAGTATAACAAGAAAATCCCATTGCATATTACAAGGTTTTTCCCTGCCTTTAAGCTTACAGACAGGGAAGCAACTCCAATACCCACAATTATGAAGCTTGTCGAAATTGCAAAAGAGAATTTAGAATTTGTTTTTTCAGGCAATGTTTAAAAAAAGATTGTCGGGTCAAGCCCGACAATGACATATTACTTTGAAAGTAAATTATTCAAATGCTCAACAAACGCTGCAGGTTCTTTAAGCTCTACGCCTGCAATAAGCAAGGCCTGGCTTAACAAAACTTCGCTCACGTCTGTAATCATGGCTTCGTCGGTGGCATCCTTGAGTTTTGCAACAAGAGGGTGGTCGCCGTTTACTTCCAGGATTGGTTTGAGTTCCGGGCCGGCCTGACCCATGGCTTTCATCATTTGGATCATCTGATAACTTGGGTCGTTTTCGTCTACTACGATGCAGCTTGGGTTGTTGCCGCTCAAAGTTTTTGAAAGTTTAACTTCCTTTACCTTTTCGCCCAAAGCCTTCTTAATCTTTTCGGTTACAGGCTTGAACTCTTCTTCCTTCTTTTTGGCTTCTTCTTTGTTGTCTACAAGATCTTCGTCGGCACCGCTGCGGTTTACGGCCTTAAGCTCGTAGTCCTTGTATTTGCCAAAGCCTGGAATTACGATGTCGTCAATGTCGTCGTCCATAATAAGAACTTCAAAACCCTTGTCGGTGTAAGCCTTCAAAAGAGGGTTGGCACGCAGGTTCTTTTCATCGCTTCCGCTGATATAGAAGATTGCCTTTTGTTCTGGCTTCATTCTTTCTACGTAAGCAGCAAAGCTTGTGTAGTTGTCCTCGCCGGTACCACTAGCGTCGGTGCTCTTAAAGCGGACAATTTCGGCAATTTCTTCGCGGTTGGAATAGTCGCCGTATAAACCTTCCTTCATTGGGCGATTAAAGGCTTTTACAAACTTAGCCCATTTTTCAATTGCTTTCTTTTCTTCGTCGGTACGCTTGTCTTCGGCTGTTTTTTTGGCAGCATCGGCAGCTTCACCCATCTTCTTAAACTCACCAAGTAACTTCTTTACAGAAGAAGTTCTGATGTTATCAAGAATGCGGTTCTGCTGTAAAATTTCACGGCTAACGTTCAATGGTAAATCTTCGCTATCAATAATACCGCGTACAAATCGCAGATAAGCCGGCAGCAATTCACGGTCATCATCGGTAATGAAAACTCGTTTTACATAAAGCTTTACGCCGCTCTTGTAATCGGCCTGGTACATATCAAAAGGAGCTGTTTGAGGAATATAGAACAAGGTTGTGTATTCCTGAGTTCCTTCTGCATGTGTGTGAACATAGTGTAAAGGATCCTGCCCGTCGTGACCGATTGTTTTATAAAACTCGTTGTAGTCTTCCGGCTTGAGTTCGTTCTTTGGGCGCTTCCACAAAGCACTTGCGCTATTAACCTGGTCAACTTTATTTTCACTTCCGGTAACGTTTCCCTTGTCGTCATATTTTTTCTGTTCGTAATGAAGATAAATCGGGAAGGCAATGTGGTCACTGTACTTTTTAATAAGCTCTTCTATCTTCCAGCGGCTTGCAAATTCCTTGCTGTCATCGTTCAAATGCATTTCAATTGCAGAACCGGTAAGCTCTGGCTTGTCGAATCCGTATTTTTTAGCTGTAGCACTGTCGGCAGCAATTTCATCAATATCATAAGAGTTTGTACCGTCAGAGCTCCAGTGCCAGATTTTTCCGTCACCGGCAGCCTTTCTGGTATAAACATCAATTTTCTTTGCAGCCATAAATGCAGAATAAAATCCAACACCAAACTGACCGATGAGTGCAGAATCTTTAGAAGCCTCGGCGGTGAGCTGCTCCATAAATGCCTTTGTTCCGGAACGTGCAATTGTACCAAGGTTGTTTGTCAAATCCTCGTCGTTCATACCAATTCCGGAATCCTGAACAGTAAGAATGCTGTCTTTTTCGTCAAAAGAAATATCAATGCGCGGGTCAAATTTGATTGATTTATAAGCATCATCCGAAACTGTAAGATACTTAAGCTTGTCCAGCGCATCCGAACCGTTAGAAACAATTTCGCGCAGGAAAATATCCTTGTTTGAATAAAGTGAATGAATAATAAGTTTAAGAAGCTGATTTACTTCTGTTTGAAATTCGTGTTTTGCCATATGTGTAGCCTCGATTTTTTTTGTTTATCTTTAAAGATAATAATTTTTTTTACAAATGGCAAGAAATTTAATTAGTATAGCGTTTCACCCATGAGCCGTGCCGCAAGGCTTACCGCAAGTGCAGCTGTCTGATTTCGGACATCAAGAATTGGATTAACTTCGACAATTTCGGCAGAAAGGACTTTTTTTGTTGCGGCCATTTCTTCCATAAGGAGCAGCGCTTCTCTGTTTGTTAATCCACCCGGGAGAGGAATACCGGTTCCGGGCGCAAACATCGGGTCAAGCACATCCATATCAAAGCTAACGTGAATATAATCGGCGTGAGTTTTAAAGAAAACTGTAATCTGCTTTACAATTGCAGGAAAGCCCTGGCGTTCAATATCGCTCATTGTAAAAACTGTGGCACCGGCTTCTTTCATAAGCTTTTTTTCACCAGGATCAAGGTCACGCACCCCTACAAAGCAAATATCCTTTGGGTCAACCTTGCGGCCTTCGTAATAAAGATTTGTGAGTTCTTTTAAACCAAGTCCCGCACAAGCCGCAAGACATTCTCCGTGGATGTTTCCGGTTGGAGATGTTTCTGGAGTATTAAAGTCTCCGTGAGCATCGACATAAAGGACTCCAATTTTCTTTTTTTTGCTTTTTGCAAAAGCTGCAGCGCCTGCAATAGAACCAAGTGCAATTGAATGGTCGCCGCCAAGAATAAGAGGAAACTCTCCCGCATCACAGATTTTTTCTACACGTTCTGCAAGCTTTGTACAAGCCTTTGTAATTGGTTTTAGATATTTTGCTTTTGGATTGCCGGCATGTTCATATTCCTGGGGCGAAACAGAAAAAATATCGGAATGGTTTGAAATGGTGTGCCCCAAAGATTCAAGTCTTTCCTTAATTCCTGCCAGACGGATTGCTGAAGGTCCCATATCGGAACCGTGTCTGCTTGCTCCAAAATCAAGCGGCATTTCCAAAAGATGAATGTTCATTAGTCTTCCTCGGCGAACATAGCGTCAATTTCTTTTTTGTAAATATCATTAATGCGGAAGCGCATGATTTCCTGCTTTGCAGAAAGCTCAACACCAACTTCAAACGGCTTTGTAATGAGTGTGAACTTGTTAATGCGTTCAAACATCTTAAAGCCGGTTTTAGCATTAATCAAATTGCTTATTTCGGTTTCATAAAGCTTCTGAATTTCTTCTGACTTCAAAAGATTTTCATAAGTGTCGTACTGCATTCCGTTTTCGGCAGCAAAGTTCTTAACTTCTTCTTCATCAACAAGAATGAGAGCACTAAGATAACGCTTGTCCTGACCAACAACAACAGCAGCCTTAATGAACTTAGATTCTGCAAGCTTCATTTCAATAGGAAGTGGTTCCAGGTTTTCGCCGCCACGAAGAACGATTGTATCTTTAATACGACCCTTAATAATAAGTTCGTCGTGAATTGTCTGAATTGCAAGGTCACCTGTGTCGAGCCAGCCGTCTGGAGTAAATGCTTTGTCGGTAAGTTCAGGATTTTTGTAGTAGCCCTTCATTACAGTTGGACCTTTAATCTGAAGAACACCTTCTTTTCCACGGCTAAGAATAAATCCATCCTGAGGGTCTACAATGCGGGCCTTAACTCCACGGATTGGAGAACCAATTGTGCGGAATACAGGAGCAGCAAAAGGACGTACAGAAACAATAGGAGCAGTTTCGGTAAGACCATAACCTTCAAGAACTCTGATTCCGATTGCCCAGAAGAATTCGTCGATATTTGGAGGGAAAGCACCACCACCACTAACACCGCAGCGGAAGTTTTTTCCAAGCATAGTTTTGATTTTGCGGAATACAATAAGGTCACCAAGCCAGTAAAGCGGGAACATTAAGATCCAAGGAATGAAGAACAAAATCCACCATACCGGAGTTATGTAAGTTGTAAAGCAAGGATTCTGATCAAACATCTTGCGCTGCATTCTTTTATGAATAATTGCAACCTTTACAAAGAAGTTGAACATTCCGTTTACAAGA
>JAFZXA010000048.1 GCA_017617115.1 Treponema sp. | reverse complement strand
CTAAGTATTTTAGATGTTGCCGTGCAATTCGGCTATTCAAGTCATGAAGCCTTTACCAGAACTTTTTCGCAGGTGTGGAACTGTAATCCGTCCGATTTCAAAAAACGCTACACCCAGCAAGGTCGCGGTCACACTGTAGAACTGTTTCCAAAAATTACAGGCTTTATGCAGTTAGAAGGAGAAACAACTATGAGAAGAACAGTAGACATTTCGGAACTGTATGATTTTTTTAAGTCGCGCAAGGACTGCTGGTTTGTAAGTGCAGATATTGTGCATCTTATTCCAATTAATGATATTTCCCACAAGGCTGGTGATGTTGCAATTGCAGAAGCCCTTCGCCGTATAGAAAGCGTTTGCGGCCCCGAAGATGTAGTATTCAGAATTGGTGGTGATGAATTTGCGCTGTTGACCAATTCTACCGACCAGGCCTACGCCGAGCAGCTTAAAGAAAAGATTCTTGCAATGAACGGTGAGCTTCTGCCGTACGAAGAAAAAGAAATCCCTATGAGTTTGTACGCCAAGCCTGTTAAGGTTGAAGAAAAGACTCTCCGCTATTCAGAACTTTTTCCAAAACTCATGATTAAGCAGGAAGAGAAGAATTAAGAGGAGATGGAGGGGGAAAGCCTTCCCCCTGGGCTCAACCCTGCGGTTTTCGCCACACCCCTTTCGCCTAGTGGGCTCGCCGCCCCCTAAAACCCCGCTCTACATTTGAAGTTTTACGGCTAAAATGTGTTCTTCTGGGCTGTTTTAGCCGTAATTTCTCTCAATTCTTTGAATATCCTATAAGAACATTGCAGGTTTCTGCTTGTGTTTACGGCTAAAACAGTGCATTTAGAATTGGTTTAGCCGTAAAACTGCAAAATCTTTCATTAGGTTTACGGCTAAAACTTGGTGAAAATAAAGGTTTAAGCCGTAAATAAGCTGAATTGAGAGTATTTTATTTGCCTTTTCACAAATCTATACTTATATTTAATATATGTCCTTTACAAATTTTAAAACAACAGAATGCCTCTCTACAAATGCAGAAGAAATAGAACAGCTCACGAGAACTCGCATGGCAGAATTAAATGCTTTGCTCGAACTCAAACTTCGTTCTATTAAAAAAGCGCCGGAAGGTTCCCTAAGAATTACTCAGAGTCATAATTCCGTGCAGTATTATCATATAATAAATAAAGGTGATAATACCGGCACTTACATTCCGGCAGGGCACAGAGAGCTTGCAGCGCAATTGGCACAAAAGGACTATGACAAAAAAGTTGCAGAGTCGACAGTAAAAGAAATAAAGTTTCTTTCAAAGATTTTGAAAGACTGCACACAGTTCTTTAAGAAAAACACACTTGCCGAAAAAATATTCCAGAATCTTCACAAAAATCGTCACGCACTAGTGGAGCCGGTAAAGCTTTCAGACGAAGAATATGCCGCACGCTGGCAGGCAATCAATTACAAAAAAGATTTCACCCCGGAAAACAAAAACTTCCGGACTATAAAAGACGAAGTAGTCCGTTCTAAATCAGAAATCTTAATTGCAGATACACTCAATCGAATGAACATTCCATATCACTATGAGTTTCCAATAAAACTGATTACAGAAGACGGCACAAAACGAACATTCCACCCGGACTTCCTTTGCCTGAACCGTCGCACCCGCAAAGAGTTCCTCTGGGAACACTTCGGCCGCATGGACGCCCCAGAGTACGCCACCCAGACGGTAAACAAATTAAATCTCTTCGCATGCAATGGAATCTTCCCAGGCAAAAATCTCATTACTACAATGGAAACAAGCTCACAGCCGTTGAACACCCAACAAGTAAAAAAACTTGCCGAAGAGTTCTTAGTGTGAAAATGACAGTTTTTCATAGACTGCTATAAATTATAAGCATATCCGTATTTCACAATTTCATTTTTATCTGAAATTTCCTTCAAGGAACCGTTTATTAAAATATAGAATCTTGTGCAAAGATCTTTCATAACAGATAATTTGTGGTCAGTAATGATATATAGATTTCCTTTTTTATTGCGAGTAATTTCTTCACAAATTTTTTGCTCATAAATCGGTTCAACTTCGCTAAATGGTTCATCAAAGATCTTTATGTTTTTTGAGCAATTATTAACAAGCAGGAATTCAAGGTATCTTTTTTCACCGCCAGAAAGTGATGAAATTTTTTGATTAGAAATTGAAGAAATCCGGGACTCCTTAAGAATTTCATTTTTTTTATCTTTAAGAATTGGAAACATTTTTATTGCATATCTTACAGTTCTTTCTTTTGGTAAAAAAAGATTCTGCGGAAGATATGCAATTTGTTTTATCAGTTCCTTTTGCGGAATATAAGAATCATTTATAAAGACTGAACCGGTGAAATCGTTAGAAATTGTCAACGCATTGAATAACGTAGATTTTCCTGAACCGTTTCTTCCAAGAATTCCTATGATTTCAGATTCTTTTCCATAAAAGAATATATCGCGTAAAATTTGAGAATTGCTGGAGTATTTAAAACTAAGACTTTCAATTTTAAATGATTCAAACATATTTTGTAATAAAACAGATAGTGATAAATATAAATAAATAAAACAACACTAAAAAGATGAAAGAATAAGCAATCATATTGCGATATTTTATATTGCAATTATATAAAAGATATTTAATGTTCTTGTGTGAAAATCTTATGAAAACTGTAGAAACTATAAAACCAAAGGAAGGAGCTAAAAAACAAAGATATATAAGAATTTCTAAAATTTTACGCTGTCCAAATATAAGAGAGGGAAAAAAAGAAACAATAAGGCTTATCCAAAAAACTTTTGAAAAATAATATTTGAACAATATGTAAATCTCCTACCCATATGTTTTAATAATCTTCTCTGCCACGGCGGTCTTTTTGAGGCCTGAGTCCATGGCTTCTTTTTCGATGTAGCGGTGGGCTTCCTGTTCGGTCATGCTCATGTTCTGCATGAGAAGCATTTTTGCGCGGTTTACCTGTTTGATTTCTTCCATCTTAACTTTGAGTTTTGTGGTCTGGCTTGAAAGGACCTGGACCTTGTACTGCATGGCAATGGCGGCTTTTATCATGTTGTAAAAATAGAACTGGTCAAATGGATTTGTTATTGCGATAATTCCATAGCCTTCGACGCGGTAACTTACTTCTTCAAAAAGGGCAGGTGGCGTCAACAGTAAAATTGTACTGAGTCCCTCGGAAGCGTCTGTTGCAAAATCTGCGCCTTCACCTTCGGCGTAATCTACAAGGATTATATTGTAGCTGCGTTCGGTGACACGGCGGCGGGCTTCGTTAAAATCATTTAAGACCTCTGTTTCAAAAAGAGGAGGCATGAGCATAACGCTGATTGACTGAGAAAGCTTTGAATCTTTTGTAACAACTAAAACGCTGTGAGTGTCTTCTGTCATTTTTTAGAATCCAAGGGCTTCCTTTATGAATGAGCTGTTTTGTGCAATTTCGCGTGCAGAATCCAGAGTGTCGGGCAGGGTTTGAATTGCCTGCGGTCCCTGAGGCTCTCGAAGGACACTTTCAAATAAGTTTTCCTTTACATCCTCTGGCGGCACCAGGTTATTTTTAATTCCGTCAAGGGCGGCATAAATCAAAAGTGTGAAAACTATATATGGATTACATTCGCTGTCTGGAGTTCGGATTTCCATGCGGCTTGCATCATCGCTAGTAATTGCAGGAACGCGTATAAAAGTTGAACGGTTTTCGCGGCCCCAGGCAATGTATTTTGGAGCTTTGCAGGAACCAAGACGATCATAAGAAGCTTCGGTGCAATTCATGTAATAAGTGAGCTCCTGTGCATGCTTTAAAATTCCTGCAAGTACATTCTGCTTTTTAGAAACATCGGAGCACGAAATATTAATATGAAAACCGCTGCCTGCTTTATCTGCAATCGGCTTTGGAGAAAAATCTGCATAAAGGCCTGCGCTTGCGGCACGGGTTCTTACAATCCACTTAAAAGTTGCGGCATTGTCGGCGGCAGTTAGGGCATCGGAGTGGTGGAAGTCAATTTCATTCTGACCAGGGCCTTCTTCGTGGTGGCTTGCTTCCGGCTGAATTCCCATCTGTTCAAGAGTAAAACATATTTCACGGCGGATATTTTCTCCCTTGTCTTCCGGAGCAATATCCATATAACTTGCGTTATCAAAAGGGATGTTTGTAGGTTCACCTTTTTCGTCCAGCTTAAAGAGGTAAAACTCAATTTCGGTACCAAAACTAAAATCAACACCAAACTCGTCGCGGGCTTTTTTTACAGCATTTGCAAGCATGGTGCGGCAGTCTTTTTTGTAAGGAGTTCCGTCTGGGTGAGAGATTGTACAGAACATGCGCACAACTTTTCCGGTGTTAGGTCTCCATGGAAGAATTGCAACAGTTGTAGGATCCGGATGCAAAAACAGGTCTGATTTTTCCGGAGTTTCAAAACCATAAATTGCAGAAGCATCAAAACTTACGCCGTTTTTAAAAGCGTTTTCAAGCTGACCTGCCATAATTGAAATATTTTTCTGAACGCCGCGCAAATCAAAAAAAGCCAGGCGCACAAATTTTACATCTTCTTCCTGAACATATTCCAGAACTTCTTCTACTGTATACATTGTCTTACCTCTGTTTTGTATTATAAAAAATTATAAACACGCCTTCAAGAACTCAACAAAAAGCGGTCCTGCATTATTAGGTCTGCTCTTGAATTCAGGATGGAACTGAACACCAATATGGAAATGATCTTCAACTTCAACAGCTTCTACAAGAGTACCGTCCGGTGAAGTTCCGCTTATTACAAGACCTGCCTCTTTCATCTGGTCGCGGTAGTCGTTGTTGAACTCGTAGCGGTGGCGGTGGCGTTCTTCAATGTTGCTGGCCGAATATGCTTTTTCCAAAATTGTTCCAGCAGCAACCTTGCATGGATAACTTCCAAGCCTCATTGTTCCGCCTTTGATTACACCTTCCTGATCTTTCATCAAATCAATTACCGGGTGTTCGCACATTTCATCAAACTCGCGGCTATTGGCATCGGCATAACCAAGAACGGTTCTTGCAAATTCAATTACTGCAATCTGCATACCAAGACATATTCCAAAATATGGAACCTTGTGAGTTCGGGCATAACGACAGGCACTGATCATTCCTTCAACTCCGCGGTGACCAAAACCTCCTGGTAAAATAATTCCTGCGCAGTCTGCAAAAATCTCCTGTGCAGTTTCATCGGTAACACTGTCTGAATCTACCCATTTTATTATGACATTCTTACCAACAACAAATGACGCGTGGTTAAGCGACTCAATAATACTCAAATAAGAATCGTGAAGCTTTACATATTTACCGACAAGCGCAATCTGAATCTCTCCCTGACGTGCATGAATTGTTTCTACCATTTTTGACCAGTCGGCAAGCAGCTGATTATCGGCTCGGGTTTCAAGACCAAGGTCGCGGCAAACAACATCATCCATATTCTGGGCATGAAGCATGAGTGGAACTTCATAAAGACTCTTACAGGTTGTGTTATTAATTACACAGTCTTCGCCAACGTTACAGAAAAGCGAAATCTTTTTACGGATATCTTCAGGAATATCCTTGTCGCAGCGGGCAACAATAATATCAGGATGGATTCCAACAGCCATAAGCTCCTTTACAGAATGCTGGGTAGGCTTACTCTTATATTCATCAGAACCACTGATATATGGAACAAGACAAACGTGAATAAAAAGGCAGTTTCGGCGGCCAACCTCAAGCGCAAGCTGGCGGATTGCTTCAAGAAACGGCTGACTTTCAATATCACCAATTGTACCGCCAACTTCAACAATGCTCACATCAGCACCGCTGACTTCGGCATTTTTAAGAACAAAATCTTTTATTTCGTTTGTAACATGCGGAATAATCTGAACAGTCTGACCAAGATATTCGCCCTGTCGTTCCTTGTTGAGGACGTTCCAGTAAACACGGCCGCTTGTCATGTTTGAATATTTTGTAAGATTTTCGTCAATAAAGCGTTCGTAGTGACCAAGATCAAGATCTGTTTCGGCACCGTCATCGGTAACAAAAACTTCTCCGTGCTGGAAAGGGCTCATTGTACCAGGGTCTACGTTCATGTATGGGTCAAGCTTTTGCGATGCAATTTTAAGACCACGGCATTTTAAAAGTCGTCCGAGCGAAGCAGCGGTAATTCCTTTACCAAGCCCACTAACAACACCACCTGTTACAAAAATAAATTTTGCCATAATAATTCTCCCTTTTTATAAATTCAAATGGTTAATATCTACAAGACTTGCATTTTCCAGACTGTATGGTGAAGCAAGACAATCAGCCAGTGCATTTGCTGTATCAATTGCGGTGAGGCAGTCTATGTCACGCTCTACAGCAAGACGACGGAGCTTTACACTTTCGGCTACCGGGTCGCGTCCTTTTGCCGAAGTTGAAACTACATATACAACCTTACCGCTTTCGAGCAGTGTCATAACATTGTTATTGTAATCTTCGTGAACTTTTGCAACGTGAGTTACAGGCATACCGCTTCGTTCAATTGTTGTTGCGTTTCCTGTTGTGGCGTAGAGTTGGAATCCCAAATTGTAAAACTTGCGTGCGAGGTCTGGGAGTTCGGGGAGATCACTTTCACGGACGGAGAAGAGAATTCCGCAAGAAGTGTCATTGTCGTGCTTGACCCGACAATCTTCTTTTGAGGAGATTCCCGTGTCAAGCACGGGAATGACATTCTGATTTGGACGAATCATCTTCCAACCCGCTGCTGTCATTCCCTTAAAGATGGCTTCTTCTCGTGTAGCTGCAATTCCAAGAACCTCACCGGTCGATTTCATTTCAGGGCCAAGGTGTGTATCGACATCCATTAATTTTTCAAAACTGAAAACAGGAACTTTTACTGCAAAATAATTTGGCTTTCGGTAAAGGCCTGTACCGTAACCCATGTTGCAGATTTTTTCACCGAGCATGGCACGGGTTGCAAGCTCAATCATTGGAACTCCGCTGACCTTGCTTAAATATGGAACAGTACGGCTTGAACGAGGATTTGCTTCTATAATATATAAATCCGGGCCAGTTCCATCGTCGTAAATCAGATACTGAATATTTGTAAGCCCCTTTGTGCCAAGTGCAAGCGCAAGGTCTGTTGACTGACGGATTATTTTTTGTTCAATTTCCGGAGTAAAAGTTCCCGGGTACACAGCAATTGAGTCGCCCGAATGAATACCGGTTCGTTCAACGTGTTCCATAATTCCAGGAATCAGAACATCCTCACCGTCGCAGATGCAGTCAACTTCAAGTTCCTTTCCTTCCATATATTTGTCAATCAAAACAGGATTTTCAATTCCACCGCGCAAAATGATTTTCATGTATTCTTTTACATCTGCATTGTTGCGGGCAATAATCATGTTCTGACCGCCAAGTACATAGCTTGGTCGCATTAAAACAGGGTAGGTGATTCTTGCAGCGGCTTCGAGGGCTTCGGCTTCTGTAAAAACTGTAAGACCTTTAGGACGCTTAATGTTCAGTCTGTCGCAAAGCTCTTCAAAACGTTCGCGGTCTTCGGCAAGGTCAATTGCATCGGCGCTTGTTCCAAGAATCTTTACACCCTGGCTGTCCAGATATTTCGCAAGCTTAATTGCAGTTCCGCCACCAAAAGCAACAACTACACCAAGCGGCTTTTCAACCTTGAGAACATTCATTACATCGGCAGGGGTGAGCGGTTCAAAGTAAAGACGGTCGGCAGTGTCAAAATCGGTACTGACAGTTTCGGGGTTGTTGTTGATGATAGCAACTTTGTAGCCAAGTTTTTTTAGTGCCTGTACACATTGAACAGAAGCATAGTCAAACTCAATACCCTGACCAATGCGGATAGGACCTGAACCGAGAACAACGATGTTTTTGTTAGCTGCGGTATCAGTAGGCATTATCATGCACTCGTCGGTCGCTTCCGCGACCTTACCGAGTTTGCTTTGCAAACTCGCAGCAGAAGTTTTAGTATGCATTAGTATGAACTCCATTTATTGCACGGCCTGACGGTTCATCCATATTCTTCCAAGCAGCATCCCATTCAAGGGCTTTTGCTGTTGAACAGGCAACTCCTGCTTCATGAGGAACACAGCGGGCAGCACTGTCGCTTGGGAAGAGGCGGCTGTAAATTTCGCGGTAGTAGTATTCCTCTTTTGTTTTTGGAGGATTTACCGGGAATCGGTTTTCACGGCGTGCAAACTCTGCATCGCTTACTTTTTCTTCTGTCATCTTTTTGAGGGTGTCAATCCAACTGTAGCCTACGCCGTCACTGAACTGTTCCTTTTGTCGCCAACAGATATCGGCAGGTAGCAGGTCTTCAAATGCCTTGCGCAAAATCCATTTTTCGATGCGCTGGTGACTTTTTGTAGCCGGCCCTTCGACAGGCTCAGGGACCGCGATACTCATTTTATCTGTTGGATTCAATCCCATTGCAATATCAATAAATTCCTTATCAAGGAAAGGAACACGGCCTTCTACACCCCAGGCCATAAGAGATTTATTTGCACGAAGACAATCATAAAGATGAAGCTTGCTCATTTTGCGTACAAGCTCCTCGTGGAACTCCTGTGCATCTGGTGCTTTGTGGAAGTAAAGGTAACCACCAAAAAGTTCATCACTTCCTTCACCCGAAAGAACCATTTTAATTCCCATAGATTTAATAACACGGGCAAGCAGGTACATTGGAGTAGAAGCACGTACTGTTGTGATGTCATAAGTTTCAATATGATAAATTACATCAGGCAGGGCATCCAAAGCTTCTTGAATTGTAAAGTGAACTTCATGATGAACAGTTCCAATATAATCTGCAGCTTTTTTTGCAGCAACGAGGTCTGGAGAGCCTTCAAGACCAACTGCAAAAGAGTGGAGCTGCGGCCACCAGGCTGCTTCTTTACTGTCTGTTTCAACACGCTTTTTGCTGTATTTTTGAGTAACGGCCGCGATGATTGATGAATCAAGTCCTCCGCTCAAAAGAACGCCGTATGGAACATCTGACATAAGCTGAGCTTTTACTGCAGCTTCCAGCCCATTGCGAACTTTTTCAATAACAGCAGGATTTATAATCTCGCCTTTGTCGTCAGTGGCTTTAGGAGAGTTTTTTACATTTTCATAAGTCTCCCAATTTCTCTTGTACCATTTTACAGGTTTTCCAGAAACGTCGTTAGACGTTTCCAATCCGTGTGACAATTTACCTGAGTAAAGATAACAACCATTCGGAAACTCCTCAATTGTCTGGCAGTCACCCTCAAGTGCCTTAAGCTCGCTTGCAACATAATAGCGGCCAGCCTTGTCCCAACCCTGATAAAGCGGGATAACACCAATTTCATCTCGGGCAATAAGGTAAACATCGTTTTCTGAATCATAAAGAGCAAATGCAAAGATACCTGAAAGCTCTTCAATCATTTTTGTAAAATCGCCGGATTCGCGGTATTTTTTATAAAGAGGAATTATAACTTCGCAGTCGCTGCCTGTACGGAATTTATATGTACCGTCAAACTGACTTCGGATTTCTTTATGATTATAGATTTCACCGTTTGCCGCAAGAATGATTTTTTCATCATCACTTACAAGCGGCTGTTTACCACTAAGAGGGTCAACAATAGAAAGTCGCTCATGGCTTAAAATTGCATTATCGCCAGTATAAACACCGCTCCAGTCCGGACCACGATGACGAATCTTTTTAGACATTTCCAGAACCTGAGCACGAAGTTCTTCCTTCAAGCCCTCCGCAATTGGCGCACTGCCACTACTCAAATCGAAACAACCTACAAAACCGCACATATATTATGCCTCCTTATATTAATCTATATTTTCTTTTAAGAATAATTCTGCTTCATTTTCTCCGCTGGTGGTTGAGTAGAAATACGGCGTTTCTGCATCAAACTCACCGGCACAGGTGTCGACCATTTTGAATGAACGTGCTTTTTCTGATTTTTTGTCTATGGATTTTGCGTTAGCAAAATCGAATCCGTGTGACTTTTTTTCTTCGTTTACAATATGTTCGAGCTTCCACAAAAACCATTCGTCAATCTTTGTAATCTCATGAATCTCTTCCACACTCATAAGTCCGCGCTTGAGTGCCTGATAAATTGCAAAGATTCTCTGGTCTGTACATTTGCTCACACGGTCGCGGATTTTTTCATCGCCTTCTTTTACAAATGCTGGAAGATTCAAATCTTTTACACCAACTTCAAGACCTCGGGCGGCCTTTAATATTGCTTCTTCAAAATTCTGACCGATTGCCATAACTTCACCTGTCGCCTTCATTTGTGTACCAAGCTTTCGGGCAGCATAAACAAATTTGTCGAACGGGAACTTTGGCATTTTTACAACAACATAGTCGAGCACAGGTTCAAAACAGGCCTTTGTCTTTTTTGTAACAAAGTTCGGGATTTCATCAAGAGTAAAGCCAACCGCAATCAAAGCGGCAACCTTTGCAATAGGGTAACCTGTAGCCTTTGAAGCAAGTGCAGAAGAGCGGGAAACACGAGGGTTTACTTCAATTACTGCATATTCAAAGTTGTCGGGATTCAAAGCAAACTGACAGTTGCAGCCGCCTTCAATTTCGAGCGCAGAAATTATGTTCAGAGCTGCACTTCTCAACATCTGATATTCCTTATCTGCCAATGTTACAGTAGGGGCAATTACAATTGAGTCTCCTGTGTGAACACCAACCGGGTCAAAGTTTTCCATCGAACATACAGTAATTACGTTACCGGTTGAATCGCGCATAACTTCAAATTCAACTTCCTTCCAGCCGCTTATACATTTTTCTACAAGAATCTGATGAATAGGCGAGCGGTGAAGTCCGTTATGAGCAATTTCATCAAGCTCACGGTCGTTATTTACAATGCCGCCACCTGTGCCTCCAAGTGTAAAGGCCGGGCGGATAATTGCAGGAAAACCGATTTCATTATGAACAAAGTCAACTGCATCTTCGTAAGTTGTAACAACCTTTGAAGGAATACAAGGCTCTCCAATTGCCTGCATTGTATCTTTAAACATCTGACGGTCTTCGGCTTTGTCAATTGTTTCTGGTCGTGCACCAAGCAGCTGTACATTATGCGAAGCAAGAAATCCTGATTTTGCAAGTTCCATACTCAAGGTGAGTCCAGTCTGACCTCCCAAAGTAGAAAGCAAACTGTCTGGTTTTTCTTTTTCAATAATGCGCTGCAAGGTTGTTAGTGTAAGCGGTTCAAGATAAATTTCATCTGCCATTGAATGGTCGGTCATTAAGGTTGCAGGGTTTGAGTTTACAAGACAAACTTCGAGCCCAAGCTGCTTCAAGGCTTTGCATGCCTGGTTTCCGGCGTAGTCAAATTCTGCAGCCTGCCCGATTACAATTGGTCCCGAACCAATAATCATTACTTTGTGGATGGATTTATTCAGCGGCATGATTTTCCTCCATCATTTTTAAAAAGCGGTCAAATAAAAAGTTAGTATCATGTGGTCCGCCACAAGCTTCGGGGTGGAACTGAACACTGAAAGCCGGAATGTCTGTGTAAGTAATTCCTTCAACAGTTTCATCATTAACATTTACAAAACTCATTTTTGCAAAGTCAGGCAGCGAGGAACTTTCTACTGCATAGCCGTGATTCTGACTTGTAATATAAACACGGCCTGTTAGGGTGTCCTTACAAGGATGGTTTCCACCGCGGTGACCGTATTTAAGTTTTGATGTTTTGCAACCGCGCGCCAAAGCCAGCATCTGGTGACCAAGACAAATGCCAAAGATAGGAAGAGTGCCGACATCGCAAATCTTCTTAATTTCATTTATTATTCCAACATTTTCTGCAGGGTCGCCAGGGCCGTTACTTAGCATAATGCCGTTTGGTTTCATAGAAAGAATTTTTTCTGCGGTTGTGTCATAAGGAACAACTGTAACCTTGCAGCCGCGCTTTTCAAGTTCGCGCTGAATATTTGCCTTGGCACCAAAGTCCCAGAGGATGACATGGGCGGGGGCGTTGCGGGGGCAGCCAGCCCCTGCAGAGAGGGGAGCGACCAACGAAGTGGGCGCGAGGGGGGAGACTTCCCCCTCCTTATTACTAACTTTTTCAACAGCGCGCTCAATTTTATATTCACGAATTTTTTTAAGCAGAAGTTCCGAAACAAGTTCGGAATGACGAGTAAGGTACTTTTCTGCTTCCTTGCCGCTCACAATCATTCCATTCATAACGCCGCTTTCGCGAAGTCGCTTGGTAAGGGCACGGGTGTCAATTCCACAGATTCCAATTATTCCCTGTGCTTTTAGAAAATCATTAAGCTTTGACTGGCAGCGGAAGTTTGAAGGCTCATCGCAAAGCTCGCGAACAATATAACCTCGCACCCACGACTGCTTACTTTCAAAATCTTCATTTATTACGCCGTAGTTTCCAATGAGCGGGAAGGTCTGCGTAACAATCTGTCCGTAGTAGCTTGGGTCGGTTAGAGTTTCAAGGTAGCCGGTCATTCCAGTAGTAAAGACAGTTTCTCCTAAAGTGGAGCCTGTAGCACCTATTGAGCGACCTTCGTAAATTGTTCCATCTGCAAGTATAAGATATGCGTTACACATAATTCCTTTATTAAAAATGTTGACCGGCAGCACAGCTGTCCGTTCGAACAAGGTTTACAAAGCGCAAAGCGTCTTTGTATGATTAAGTTAAGCGGCAGCAGGCTTGACCTGCTGTCCGTTTGAACAAAAAAAAAGACGCTCATTCCATTCGAAGACAATTTGTCCTCAAATCGAATGAACGTCTTTGTTCTTACATGTTATACTACTTATGCAGGTTAACGTCAAGAGGTTTAGTAGTCTTTTATAGCACCACTATTGACTATTTTTGAATGAAAAGTTATAACAAAATAACGGCAAAGAGGTCGTAGATAAGTTTTTAAGGAGAAAATTTGTCTACGGCCTCTTTTTGTTTGAGGTGTGATATGAAGTTTACAAAAATGCATGGCTGCGGAAATGATTATATTTATTTTGACTGCACCAAGTCTGATTTTCCGGGTGGGGCAGAAGGTGAAAAGGCAGCTGCTATTAAATTGTCAGACAGACATTTTGGAATTGGCGGTGACGGAATTATCATAATTAAAAAGGGCCGCACTGCTGATTTTGAAATGGTTATGTACAATGCAGATGGAAGCCGAAGCCAGATGTGCGGGAACGGAATACGCTGTGTTGGTAAATATGTTTATGATGCAGGATATACTACTGGTCGTGAGTTTACTGTTGAATCTATGGGTGCAGTAAAGCATTTGAAGGTTATTAAGGGTGAGCGCGGCGAAAAAGAAACCTGGCTTAGTGTTGATATGGGTGCGCCGATTTTGCAGGCGGAGAAGATTCCGGTTGCAGTTGGCGGCCCTTCGAGAGCCTCAGGGACCGCTGTTGTTGCAGAAGGTGAGCGTGTTATTATGCACTCGCTTGATGTTGCCGGCACCGAATACAAAATCACCTGCGTTTCTATGGGGAATCCTCATGCGGTTGTTTTTATAGACAAAAAGCCTGCTGATTTTGATGTTTGCGGGGTTGGACCTATTTTTGAAAACAACGCCTTTTTCCCCGAACGCACAAACACCGAGTTTGCTTTTGTAGAAGACCGTCATACAATCTGGATGCGCGTATGGGAACGAGGAACAGGCGAAACTTTAGCCTGCGGTACCGGAACCTGCGCCACAGTTGTTGCTGCAATTTTGAACAACCTTGTTGACGCTGGGACTCCAGTTACAGTTCATCTTGTCGGTGGAGACCTTCAGATTGAATGGAGCGGCCGACCAGAAGACAGTGTATTTATGACGGGCCCGGCAGAAACGGTGTTTGTGGGAGAAGTGGAGGTATAATATGAAAATCAACAAAAACTTTTTAGATCTTGAAGCAAGTTATCTTTTTTCTACGGTAAACAGAAAAACCCGGGAGTTTATTGCATCACATCCTGGCTGCGACGTTATAAAAATTTCAATTGGCGATGTTACAAAACCAATCTGCCCTGTTGTGATTGACGCAATGCATAAGGCTGTTGATGAAATGGCCGATGAAAAGACCTTCCGCGGATATCCACCAGAGCAGGGTTATGATTTTGTTCGCGAAAAGATTCTGGAATGGGATTATAAAAAACGAGGAATTGATTTACAGCTTGATGAAATTTTCCTTTCGGATGGTGCAAAGTCTGACTGCGGAAACATCGGTGATATTTTTGCAACTGATAATACTGTTGCAATCTGCGACCCTGTTTATCCTGTTTACATTGATACAAACATTATGAACGGAAGAAAAAATAATATAATCATCATGCCGTGCTCTGCCCAGACCGGATTTTTGCCTGAGCTGCCGGCAGAGGGTGCGCCTGTAGCAGACATAATTTATCTTTGTTTTCCTAATAATCCTACTGGTGCTGTTGCTCCAAAAAGCTATCTTAAAAAATGGGTTGATTATGCAAACGCACACCACAGCCTTATTCTTTTTGATTCTGCCTACGAAGCCTTTGTTACAGAACCTGATATTCCAAAATCAATTTATGAAATACCGGGAGCAAAAACCTGTGCAATTGAACTGCGCTCTTTCTCTAAAACTGCGGGCTTTACAGGCTTGCGCTGCGGTTACACAGTAGTTCCTCATGACCTTGTTTTTGACGGAACAGAACTTAATGCACTCTGGATGCGCCGTCAGTCAACAAAGTTCAACGGCGTTTCTTACATTACTCAGTGTGGGGCTGCTGCAATTTATTCAGAAACAGGCCAGAAGCAGATTCAGGAAAATCTTTCTTACTACCGCGAAAATGCACGATTGATTTTTGAAGGTGTAACTGCTGCAGGTTTCAAAGCCTTTGGCGGAAAAAACTCTCCTTATGTGTGGATGCAGATTCTTGACGGCTACACCAGCTGGAGCTTCTTTGATGAGCTCCTTGAAAAATGTCAGGTAGTTGGTACCCCGGGAAGCGGCTTTGGAAAAATGGGAGAGGGCTATCTTCGTTTGACTGGTTTTGGTTCACGTGAACGTACAATCGAGGCAATTGAAAGAATTAAAAAAGCGTTTGGAAAATAAATGTTATAAAAAATAAATATTTTTTTATTTTTCTGCTTGACATTTTTTTTTCAAGTCATTATAACTGTGGTTAATCGACAAGGGCGTCGTGGAATTTTGGTTCTACGACGCCCTTTTTTATTTGGCAATGAGGCCGTAAAAATTTCTGGTTTGCTCCAGAAGTTTTTGCGGCCTCTTTTATTTTGAAAAAAATATAAGGAGAAACGATATGGACGAAGTAACACCAATTTTTGGAGAGAACGTTTTTAATGAAACAGTAATGAAAGCAAGGCTTCCTAAAGAAACCTACAAACAGCTGATGAAAACAATTGAAGGCGGAGAAAAACTTGACGCTTCGGTTGCTACTGTTGTTGCAAATGCAATGAAAGACTGGGCAATTGAAAAAGGCGCAACTCACTACACACACTGGTTCCAGCCGCTTACAGGTATTACTGCCGAAAAACACGACAGCTTTATTGAGCCTGTAGAAGGTGGACGAGTGATTATGGAGTTCAGCGGTAAGGAGCTTGTTCAGGGCGAACCAGATGCATCAAGCTTCCCAAGTGGTGGTATTCGTGCAACTTTTGAAGCACGCGGTTATACTGCCTGGGACCCGACTTCGTATGCATTTATAAAGGACGGAACCCTTTGTATTCCAACTGCTTTCTGTTCTTACACAGGTGAAGCTTTGGATAAAAAGACACCGTTGCTCCGCTCAATGCAGGCAATCAGCAAGCAGGCAGTCCGTGTTCTTAAACTGTTTGACGGAAACGAAGCAGTTAAGAGCGTAAAAACAACTGTTGGTCCTGAGCAGGAATATTTCCTTGTAGATAAATCTGTTTACGACAAGCGCGAAGACTTGATTTATACAGGACGTACTTTGTTTGGTGCAAAGGCTCCAAAAGGTCAGGAGCTTGAAGATCATTACTTTGGTATGATTAAACCACGTGTTCAGGAATTCATGAAGGATTTGAACCGCGAATTGTGGAAGCTTGGAATCCTTGCTAAGACAGAACATAACGAAGTTGCTCCGGCTCAGCACGAACTGGCACCAATCTTCAGTACAACAAACCTTGCCTGTGACCACAACCAGCTCACTATGGAAATGATGCGTAAGGTTGCAGCCCGACATGGAATGGTTTGTCTGCTTCATGAAAAACCATTTGCCGGTGTAAACGGAAGCGGTAAGCATAACAACTGGTCTATAAGCACAAATACTGGAAAGAACCTTCTTGATCCAGGTGCTACTCCAGATCAGAATGCACAGTTCCTTTTGTTCCTGTGTGCAATCATCAAGGGTGTTGATGAATACCAGGATCTGCTTAGAATCTCTGTTGCATCTGCCGGAAACGACCATCGTCTTGGAGCAAACGAGGCACCTCCAGCAATCATTTCAATCTTCCTTGGCGACGAGCTCAGTGAGATTCTGGAATGCATTGAACAGGGCAAACCTTACGGCAAGCACGAAAAAGAAAAAATGCAGATTGGTGTAACTGTTCTTCCTGACTTCAACAAGGATACAACAGACCGCAACCGTACATCGCCATTTGCATTTACCGGAAACAAGTTTGAGTTCCGTATGCTTGGTTCAAACGAATCAATTGCCTGTGCAAACGTTTTCCTGAACACTGTAGTTGCAGAAGAGCTCAGTGAGTTTGCCGATATTCTTGAAAAGTCAAAGGATTTCAAGGCCGATCTTCACGACTTGATTCTTAAGACAATTAAAGAGCATAAGAGAATCATTTTCAACGGAAACGGTTATGATGATTCTTGGGTTAAGGAAGCCGAGAAGCGCGGACTTTACAATCTTAAGTCTACACCAGAAGCTTTACCACATATTCTTGACGAAAAGAACGTTAAGATTTTTGAAAAGTTTGGTGTTTACAGCAAGGTTGAACTTACAAGCCGCTTCGAGATTCATAACGAGAATTATTCAAAGATTATCAACATCGAAGCTGAGACAATGCTTGAGATGGCCAAAAAAGACATTCTGCCAACTGCAAGTAAATATGCTAATAAACTGGCAGAAACGATCGGCCTGAAAAAAGCTGCCTGCGGTGAGTGCGATACAACTTACGAAAGTGCAATGCTTAAAAAAGTTTCCTGCCTTACAAGTTGTATCTACAACAAAACCGAAAAGCTTGAGCAGGAAGTTCTGGAGGCAAAGAAAACTTCAGATTCCGGCGATTCAAGCAAGACAGCGTTCTTCTACCGCGAGCATGTTTTTGCGGCAATGAACGAGTTAAGGCTTTGTGCCGATGAGCTTGAAACAATCACACCAAAGGAGTTGTGGCCGTTCCCAAGCTACGGAGATTTGTTGTTCAGCGTAAGATAAAATTTTGGGGTCCCTGAGGTTCTCGAAGGGCCCCTGCAAAAAAGGCAAAGGCGCCGCAGAAACAATCCTGAAAAAGGAGTTTGTATCTGCGGCGTTTTTTTATACAGACGTACACACTATCACAGGAGGTATATATGAGTGAAGTTTGGAGTGTTTGGTTTTTGATTGGTGCTGCACTTGTTTTCTTTATGCAGTGCGGATTTGCGATGGTTGAAACAGGATTTACAAGGGCAAAAAATGCCGGAAATATCATAATGAAAAACTTGATGGATTTCTGTATTGGTACCCCTTGTTTTATGCTGCTTGGTTTTGGCTTGATGATGAGCGAAAACTATTTCTTTGGCTTGATAGGTAAGCCAAACTGGCAGCTGTTCACAAACTTTGCTGAACTTGACTGGTCCAGCTTTGTGTTCAACTTAGTATTCTGTGCTACTGCCGCAACAATCGTTTCTGGTTCAATGGCAGAACGTACAAAGTTCAGCGCATACTGTATTTACTCGGCAGTAATAAGTGCTGTAGTTTATCCGATCGAAGCTGGTTGGGTTTGGAACTCACAAGGCTGGCTTGTACAGTTAGGTTTTGTTGACTTTGCCGGCGGTGCAGCTATTCACTCAGTTGGTGGTACAGCAGCTCTTATTGGTGCAATCTTCCTTGGCCCACGTATCGGAAAGTATGATTATGACAAGAACGGAAAAGTTACAAAGGTACACGCTATTCCAGGTCACTCGCTTACACTTGGTGCACTTGGTACTTTCATCCTCTGGTTTGGATGGTACGGCTTCAACGGTGCTGCCTGTACACAGCTTTTGGGAGTAGGCGGTCTTGCTGCAGTATTTACAACAACAACAATTGCTCCGGCAGTTGCCTGTGTAACAACAATGATTTTTACCTGGGTAAAGAACGGTAAGCCTGATGTTTCCATGACACTCAACGCTTCATTGGCAGGTCTTGTTGCAATCACGCCAACTTGTGCTACAGTAGATGCACTTGGTGCAACTGCAATTGGTGTAGTAGCCGGCTTTATTGTAGTAGTTGTTGTAGAGTTCCTTGATCTTAAGCTTCACATTGATGACCCGGTTGGTGCAGTTGCAGTTCACCTTGCAAACGGTATATGGGGTACTTTGAGTGACGGTTTGTTCAACGTAGAAAGCGGTTTGTTATACGGTGGTGGTTTGAAGCACCTTGGTATTCAGGCTCTTGGTGAAGTTTCAATTCTTGCCTGGACAACAGTTTGTATGCTTATAACCTTTACTTTGATTAAGAAGCTCCACGGACTTCGTGCCAGCCGCGAAGAAGAAATTATCGGACTTGATAAGCTCGAGCACGGAATTGATTCAAGCTACGCAGGCTTTATCATGGCTCCACAAGTACTTGGTGGAGACGCTGCTGCAGATGCCGCAGGTACAGTTCCAGTTGAAAAGGCAGTTCCTGTTGCAAAAGCTACGGCAAGACCAGATGCAAAATTCCATATGGTTTCTATCATCACACGACAGAGCAAGTTCGACGAGCTTAAGGCTGCCATGAACGACATCAATGTAACAGGTATGACAGTAACAAACGTACTTGGTTGCGGAGTTCAGCACGGAAATACTCAGAAGTATCGTGGTGTTGAAATGGATATGACCCTGCTGCCAAAGATTAAGGTAGACATTGTAGTAAGCGAAGTTCCAGTAGATCTTGTTGTAACAGCTGCTAAGGAAGTCCTTTACACAGGCCACATCGGCGACGGAAAGATTTTCGTATACGATGTTCAGAATGTCGTAAAAGTTCGTACCGGCGAAGAAGGATATGAAGCTTTACAGGATTAATTAAAACTACGGGGCTCTGAGTAAAAAGCGGGGCCCCTGCTATCTTGAAAACATCATCATAAAGTGTTATTTTTTAATTCTACTATAATATAACTTTCAGGAGTTTTATGATGAAAAAAATCGTATTATTTGCTGCAGCACTTGCACTTGTTGCAATTACAGGCTGTAAAAAATCATCAGTAGATATCAAGGGAGTTTCTGACCTTGCCGGTAAGAAAATTGGAGTTCAGACTGGAACTACAGGTGAACTTTTTGTTCAGGAAGAAGTAGAAAACGCAAACCTTGTTTCTTTCAAGAGCGGAATTGATGCTGCACTTGACCTTAAGAACGGGGCAATTGATTGTGTTATTCTTGATGAACTTCCTGCACAGGAAATCGTAAAGAAGAATCCTTCCCTCAAAATTATCCGCGATCCATATTTTGCAGAAAACAAAGAAGAATATGCTATTGCAGTTAAGAAGGGCAACACAGCACTTCTTTCAAAAATTGACGAAACAATCAACGCAATGAAAAAGAACGGCGACTACGAAAAACTCGTAAACGCATTCATGCCAGCAGACGGAAATATTCAGATTCCTGCAAGCGAAGCTACAAGCGGTGAAACTGTTGTTCTTGGTACAAATGCTGCTTTCCCTCCATTTGAATATGTAGAAGGAAAGAAGATTGTTGGTTTTGATATTACAATGGGCGAAAGAATTGCAAAAACTGCCGGAATGAAGCTCGAAGTTCTTGATATGGCATTCGACAGCCTTATTCCTGCTCTTCAGGCTGGAACAATTGATTTCATTGCTGCCGGTATGTCTGTAACAGAAGAACGCAAAAAGAACGTAGACTTCTCTGTTCCATACTTCGCTTCAGAACAGGTTATTATTGTAAGAAAATAAAACCACCCGATGAGTTCGTTTTTTACTAATATCGGTCAGTCAATCTACGACACGATGATTGCCGGTGACAGTTATCTGCTTATCCTCGAAGGCCTGGGAATTACTATTCTCATAGCCATCTGCGCAATACTCATCGGCACAGTCATTGGCTGTATTCTTGCCCTTATGAAAATCTCGGACAGCAAAATCCTGCGTGGAATTGCAAATGTATATACAACAATTCTGCGCGGAATTCCACTTGCTACCCAACTTATGATTTTCTATTTTGTAGTATTTGCTCCTCTTCATCTGCCGCGTCTTTTAGTTGCCATTATTTCTTATGGCCTGAACTCTGGCGCCTACTGTACCGAAATTTTCCGTGCAGGCATTCAGGGAGTAGACAAGGGCCAGACAGAAGCAGGTCGTTCACTTGGCCTTAGCAAATGGCAGACACTTTTTAAGATTGTTTTCCCCCAGGCTGCAAAAGCGTGTCTTCCAACCTATACAAGCGAATTCATTGTTCTTATAAAAGAAACCTCTGTTGCAAGCTTTATTGCCGTCCGCGATATGACAAAGGCAGGAGACATGATTCGTAACGCAACCTACAATGCGTGGATTCCTCTTCTTACCTGTGCCGTAATTTATCTTATTCTTACCGTAGGCCTTACAAAGCTTTTTGGTAAACTCGAAAAAAGGATGGCCCGCAGTGACAGATAATGTTTTAATAGAAGTAAAAAATCTCAAAATAAGTTTTGGCGACCTTCATGTAATTAAGGATTTGTCTACTACAATTAAAAAAGGCGAAAAAATTGTAGTAATCGGTCCTTCGGGCTCTGGAAAATCAACGTTCCTGCGCTGCCTGAACAGGCTCGAAACCCCGGACAGTGGTACAATCATTTTTGAAGACAACGACATGACAGACCCTGCCACAAATCTTGATACCTGCCGCCAGAAAATGGGCATGGTATTCCAGCATTTTAATTTGTTCCCTCATCTTACCGTAATGGAAAATATTACGCTGGCTCCGGTTCAGCTTGGACTTAAAACAAAAGAAGAAGCTGAGTCAGAAGCACGTGCCCTGCTTGAACGAATAGGCCTGCCCGAAAAAGCAGAAGTATATCCTTCAACCTTGAGCGGCGGCCAGAAGCAGCGAATTGCAATTGTTCGTTCTCTTGCCATGCACCCCGATGTAATGCTTTTTGATGAACCAACAAGCGCCCTTGACCCCGAAATGGTAGGCGAAGTTCTTGAAGTTATGAAGGACCTTGCTCACGAAGGTATGACAATGGTTGTAGTAACTCACGAAATGGGATTTGCCCGCGAGGTTGCAGACCGCGTTATGTTTATGGACGGCGGCTACATAGAAGAAGAGGGCACCCCTGAAGAAATCTTCCAGCATCCAAAGTGCGAGCGATTGCAGCAATTTTTGAAGTCAGTTCTTTAGTCCGTCATTGCGAGGAGCGTAGCGACGTGGTAATCCATTTTTTCCTTTCCTTTAAGTAACTTTCTCATTATATTTATTGTTATATAATTATATTGACAACATTTATATAAAACTGTATTATCGTATTAGTACAATAATACTTAAACACAGGAGATAGTACCGCAATGTCTGTAATCACTTTAGACAATGTTCACAAGACTTACCCTCTTGGAAAGCAAAGGGTAGAGGCTGTAAAAGGAGTTTCTTTCAGCATAGAAAAAGGCGAGTTTGCCGCAATTTCGGGGCCTTCTGGTTCCGGTAAATCTACAATCCTTAATATGGTTGGACTTATTGACCTTCCTACTTCCGGCAAAATTATCATAGACGGAATTGATGTTTACGACGGCTTTAATCTTGAAAACACAGAGCTTGATGCCGGCCGCTTAAACAACTACAACGAAAAGAAAAACAAAAAAATCAAGACTACTGTTCCAACAAAACTGGACAAGCGCATTACAGCACTTCGCCGTTCACATCTTGGATTTATTTTCCAGACCTTCAACCTTATTCCGGTTTTGAACGTTTATGAAAATATCGAATTCCCGCTGCTTCTTGAATCAAAAAACAAAGACCTTGCATGTCCTGTAGATTCCTTCAGCAAAAAAGAAAAGGAAGAATGGATTCACTATCTTATGGAAAAGACAGGTCTTACCGACTGGGAAAAACATAAGCCAAGCGAACTCAGTGGTGGTCAGCGCCAGCGTGTAGCAATTGCACGTGCCCTTGTTACAAAAGCACCTGTAATTCTTGCCGATGAGCCTACTGCAAACCTTGACTCAGTTAACTCTGCACAAATCCTTTCTCTTATGAAAGACTTAAACCGTGACCCTGAGCTTTTGACAACCTTCATTTTCTCTACTCACGATTCACGAATTGTTCAGATGTGCGATCACGTAGTTCATATCTTCGACGGTAATATTAAAAACGACGAGCATAAAGAAGGCTCAGATGTTTACAATGTGGAGTCTAAATAATGAGAGAGATTATTAAGCTTGCATTGCGAAACCTTAAGGAGCACAAATCAAAAACAGTAATCATAGCGTGCTTTCTTATTTTTGGTGTAGCAATCGTAATATTGGGTAACTCCTTTTTGGAGTCTGTAAACCGCGGACTTGAAAAGGATTTTCGTGCAAATTACACCGGCGATATTGCCATTGGAAAAAATCCCGACAAGGGCGTAATAAACGATATTTTTGGTGTAAATTCAACAAACATTACAACAGATGTTCCGCTGCTTCCTGCAATTCCAGATCTTGATCAGGTCATGGAGATTGTAAACCGGACAGACGGAATTAAAAGTCATACTAAATTAATTTCTGCACAGATTCTTGTAGCATATGGTGTAGAAATGGATTTGTCTGACCTTACCGACCGCGACGACCTTGGCTTTGATGACCTGCCAATTTCAATGCTTTTTGCGGGTGAGAATAATACCTATTGGAATACTTTCCCAAGCGTAAACTTTGTAGAAGGAACTTATCCTGCTCCCGATACAAATGAAATAATGATTGATACCCGTGTAAAAAAAGCGTATGAATCTTTATACAGCCGCGAGCTTCATGTAGGCGACACAGTTCTGTGTGCTGGTGCAACTGCAAATACAGTTCTTCGTGAAGCAAAGGTTGTGGGAATCTTTAATCCTCCAAACGAAAATTCTGCAATGTTCCAGATTGTTTATTGTAATCCGGCTTTTGCAAGAAGTTTTGCCGACCTTACTTATGCTTCTTCATTCAGTCAGGAGCTTCCGGATTCTGTAGACCTTTCGCTCAATACAATGGATGAAGACGATTTGTTTGATTCATTTGATGATGATTTGTTTGCATTTGACGATGCAGATTCTTTCCTTGGCAGCGGCATTGATGATTTTGATTCTATCCTTGGAGACACAACTCTTCGTGATGAGCTTAACAAAACAGATGACGGAGCCTGGAACTACATTCTTATGAAGGTAAATAATCCGCTTCAGACAAATGCAATCATAGCCCAGCTTAATCAAAAGTTTAAGGAAGCAGGCCTTGATGTTTATGCAATGGACTGGCGTGCGGCTGCATATTCCTACTCACAGTCTGTAGAAGGAATTGGTCTTGTATTCAATATCCTCATTATAATTCTTGCAATTGTAGTATTCATTATTATTATGAACACAATGATTGTTTCTGTAATAGAACGAACCGGTGAAATTGGAACAATGCGCGCAATTGGTGCCGAAAAGAAATTTGTACGCCGCCTGTTTATGAGCGAAACACTTATTCT